>PXQY01000076.1 GCA_003021745.1 Halobacteriales archaeon QH_7_69_31 | reverse complement strand
CGGTATGGACGCCGAGGGCCGCATTGCCGCGGGTCTTGTACTCGACGGCAGGATTGCAGCGGAGGAGGAGCACCCGCTCGACGGCCGCGCCGGCGGCCGCCAGCCGACGGGCGACCGAGTCCGCGACGTAGGTCGTACACATCCCCCGGTCGCGGGAGTCCGTGTCGTCGAGCCCGATGACGGTCACGGACGCCGGTAGTGGCAGGGGCACCAACGGCGTTACGGTCGGTAAAAATGCCGCGGCCGGACGGCTGTCGCAATCGCACGATGGCACCGGTGTGTGACGGGGAAACACATATAACCAGGGAAACACCTATGTACCCCCATGTCCCGGGGCGCGCTGGTCGGTAACGTCACCTCGATGCTCGCCGACGCGGGGTTCGCGGTGAGCGACCGGTGTGCGATCCGGCCGAAGAGCTTCGACATCGCCGCACGCCGCGGCGACGACGTGGTCCTCCTGAAGGTGCTGGCCAACGTCGACGCCTTCGACGGCTCCACCGGCGCCGAGATGCGGCGCCTCGGCGAGTACCTCGAGGCGACCCCCCTCGTCATCGGGCTCCGCACCCGGAACGAGGACCTCAAGCCGGGCGTCGTGTACTTCCGGCACGGCGTGCCGGTGCTGTCGCCGGACACCGCCCTGGACCTGTTCGTCGAGGCGGTCCCGCCGCTCATCTACGCTGCCCCGGGCGGGCTGTACGTCAACGTCGACGGCGACCTGCTGTCCGAGGTCCGGTCGGACCGCGAGTGGTCACTCGGGAAGCTGGCGAGCGAACTCGGCGTCTCCCGCCGTACCGTCTCGAAGTACGAGGACGGCATGAGCGCCAGCGTCGACGTCGCCGCCGAACTCGAGGAGATATTCGACCGGCCGCTCGCGAGCCCGGTCAGCGTCTTCGACGGCGCCGAGGGGGTCCGGGACGACGTCGAGGAGCCCGAGGAACCGGACGCCGACCCCGACGATGCCCATCTCATCACGATCCTGACCCGCGTCGGCTTCACCGTCCATCCGACGTCGCGGGCGCCGTTCGAGGCCATAAGCGAGGACCAGGAGGGCGAGGGGAAGGTCCTCACCGGCCACTCGGAGTTCGATCGAACCGCCGAAAAGCGCGCCCGGATCATGTCCTCGGTCGGCCACATCACGCGGACCCGGTCGGTCTACGTCGTCGACAGTGCCCGCCGGGACTCCGTCGAGGGCACCGCGCTGATAGAGCACGATGAGGTCGAGGACCTCGACGACACCGACGAACTCGACGCCATCATCCGCGAACGGTCGGAAGCGGAAGCCTGAACGGTCGCGGCTCGATACCAAGGGGCACCTTCACTCACTGAGACTGGTTGATTTTGTCCCACCCCTTAGGAGGAGGACCACCCAAAACGACGGCTACCCTTATCACTCGCTACCGTGTATCAACGGATGATGAGTGAGATCGTCGCAACCGATGACGTCCTCGGTGGAGCGCCACGGATCGACGGGAGACGAATCGGCGTTCATCACATCGCCAAGCAGGTGATCGATGCGGGCGAGCCGCCAGAACAGGTTGCAGCCGACTACGACCTCGATATCGCTGACATCCACCGGGCGCTCGCCTACTACTACGACCATCCTGACGAGATGCGAACAGTCGAAACCCAGCGGAGAACGGTTCCCAACGGACTTCGCGTCATCCGTGGCCCGGATGATCTCGGTGGCCACGAGGAACCGGAGCCAGAAGCGTGAGGCTCCTCGCGGACGAACACGTACCTCCCGCAATCATATCCGCACTTCGCGGCGAAGGGCACGATGTGGTGATGACCTCGAGTCGGGTGCCTCGGATACGACTCTCCTCGAACATGCACGCGATACTGATCGATGTATTCTGAGCGAGGACACCGATTTCCGGGGTGCCGATCCGAAACTAGATCTCGAATCGCATCCGGGCGTCCTCGCCTGCGACACGGCTGCTCCCGCAGGTGAAATCGCTGCCGCGGTCCGGCGTATCGACAGCTTGATTGACGACTTTGATGGAACAGTCCTCTTCGTACCTGGGAGCTGGGTGTGACTCGTACCTTCAGGCCGCTTGCAGGAGCATCGGGTTCCACGGGGTCTCACGTATCGTGGCAGCTGGACCGACGCCTCATAGTGTGACTGTTTCAGGGGTCGAACGAACGCAGTCGCGCGGTCGAACCCGACCGCCGACGTCCACTCCGGACCACTAGCCAGCAATCTCGAACTGGCGGCCTAAGAGCCATACGCCCCCGCTCACGTACCGGAAGACCCAGACGGGTGCGCGGGCCGTGGTGCATCGAGCGCCCGACTCATCTCGGTATATGTGATCATCGTCGACGGCTTCCAGGTTTGCTTGTACGGCTACGAGGTGAAGGGATGCAAGTGTACCCCGGGACAAACTTTGGACCGGAGGCGTGCGACCATGAACACGGGAGATTTCATATCGCGCTCTACGGTTTATCATATAAACATAGCCGTCTTGCGCTCGGCACTGGAGGAGACGAAGAGGGTTTCAACCGCCGTCGCCCACCGTTGGATATGGCAGAGACGATCCGGCTGGCGACCCGGGGCTCGGACCTCGCGCTCCGGCAGACCCGGGGCGTCGCCCGGACCCTGGAGCGCCGTCGCCGGGCGGTCGAGCTCCTGGAGGTGGAGACGACCGGCGACAGCGTCCGCGAGGAGCTGATCCACCGGCTCGGCAAGACGGGCGCTTTCGTGCGTCGTCTCGACGAGGAGGTCCTGGCGGGGGAGGCCGACGCGGCCGTCCACTCGATGAAGGACGTGCCGACCGAGTTCCCGGAGGACCTCCTCATCGCGGGCGTGCCCGAGCGGGCGCCCGGCGGCGACGTCCTCGTCACGCCGGACGGCACCGGTCTGGCGGATCTCCCGGAGGGTGCGAGGGTCGGGACCGGCAGTCTTCGCCGGCAGGCCCAGCTGCTCGCGGCGCGACCGGATCTGGAGGTCCGCGGCCTCCGGGGGAACGTCGACACCAGGGTCGAGAAGCTCCTCGCGCCCGGCCTGCAGGCCGAACACGAGCGGCGGCTCGAGGCGGCGGACGCCGGGGAGGACGCCTTCGAGGTGAGCCCGGAGACGTGGTTCGACGCGCTCTCGGAACACGAACGGCGGGCGCTCGGCCGGGAGGTCGACACGGAGTACGACGGTATCGTGCTCGCGGCGGCCGGGCTCGACCGGCTGGGCCTCCTCGACTCACTCCGCGTCGAGCGCCTCGAGCCGGCGTTCGTGCCGGCGCCGGGACAGGGCGCCATCGCGGTGTCGGCGCCGGACGGCGACCTCGCGGACACGCTGCAGCACGAACTCGACCACCCTCGGACCCGTGTCGAGACGACCGTCGAGCGGACGATACTCGGGACGCTCGGGGGTGGCTGTGTCGCCCCGATCGGCATCCACGCGGTCATCCGTGGCGAGTACGTCCACACGCGGGTCCGCGTTCTCGCCCAGGACGGGTCCCGGACCGTCGAGGCGACGCGGGACCTCCCGGTCGAGCGGCACCCGGAGGCAGCCCGGGCGTTGGCCGAGGAGTTGGCCGAGGAGGGCGCTGCCGACCTGATCGAGCGCGCCAAGCGGGAGGTCGGTGAATGACGGGAACGGGATCTCTCGTCGGCGCCGTGGCGGCCTTGCGGGCGCAGGCGGGGGCGTCTCCGGCGCACGATCCGGACTGGGAGGCCGAGACGTAAACCACATGTCGCGATGTAGAATCCGCGGCTGGTCGCACTGCGGGGGCTCTGAGAGCCGTGGGTGAAACGGTCGCGTTCTTCCGGCCGGACGACGAACGCGCCGACGAAGCGGCGGCCATCCTCCGGGACCTCGGCGTCGAGCCCCTCTCGGACCCGATGCTCGCCGTCGACCCGACCGGCGACGCGCCCCGGACTGACGCCGACGTCACGGTCCTGACCAGCAGGACCGGCGTCGAGCTGGCCGGCGGAGCCGGCTGGACCCCCGACGGGGCGGTCGTCGCCATCGGGGCCGCGACCGCAGCGGCGCTCGAATCACACGGCTATTCCGTCGACCGGGTCCCAGAGGAGTATTCCTCTACCGGCCTGGTCGAGGCGTTTGGCGACGACATCGAGGGCCGCCGGGTGGAGGTCGCGCGCTCGGACCACGGGTCGACCGTGCTCACCGACGGGCTCGACGTTGCCGGTGCCTACGTCCACGAGACGGTACTGTATCGGCTGGTCCGGCCCGAGTCGGCGGGGAATTCGGCGGTTGCTGCGGCAGCGGGTCGGCTCGACGCCGCCTGCTTCACCTCCTCGCTGACCGTCGAGCACTTCCTCGAGGCCGCCGCCGACCGCAGCGTCCGGGAGGTGGCCGTCGCCGGCCTCGCCGAAGCCGTTGTCGGCGCCATCGGGGAGCCGACGCGGGAGACGGCGTCGGCCCGCGGCATCCCCGTCGACGTCGTCCCGGACACGGCGACGTTCGAGTCGCTGGCGATGGCCGTCGTCGAGCGGCTCTGAGGCCCCGGCCGGCCCGTCGTTCCGGACTGGCTACGTTCCGTCCGACTGTTTATACTCGAAGCCGCGCAAGCATCGCGTGATGGACGTTCCGGTCCCCGAACTCGACGCCCGCGCGCGGACGTGTGCCGACGCTCTCCTGGACGCCGACCGCGTGCTGCTCGCCTCGCACATCGACGCCGACGGACTCACGAGCGCCGGCGTGGCCGCCCCCGCGCTCCGGCGGGCCGACGTCCCGTTCGAGGCGGTCTTCGAGAAGCAACTCGACGCCGACACCATCGCCGGGTTCGCCGACCGGGAGTACGACACCG
>PXQY01000075.1:31712-34487 GCA_003021745.1 Halobacteriales archaeon QH_7_69_31 | reverse complement strand
ACACGCGAGCCGCGAGGCCAAACGAAGTGAGGCCTCGGACTGAGCGAGCGGGGAGCGAAGCGACCCGCGAGCCGCGATGCCGACCGTAAGGAGCGGTGACAGACGACGCGACGGCACCGGACGCGGCCGGTCACCGCTACCGCAGCTCCGTCGCGTCGGACGACCGGGTGGTCGGCGTCGCGAGCGAGGCGACGCTCGAGCCGGCCGACCTCCGGACGCTTTTCGAGCGGCACACCGGGCCGGTCCGGTTCGAAGGGGGACCGACGAGCTGCTCAGTGAGCTCCCGGAACTGCGAGCCGGCCGCCGGCGACCGATCGAACCCCGCGGCGGACAGCTCGACATACTTATATCTTCGGGTCGGGTTTCCGCGTGAAAGGGCGCTAATATTAAACCCCTCTGTCACCGTTCTAACGCCCAGACCGATGGAATCAACCGTGATAGAACGCAGCCTCGCTGACGTGCTCGCCAAGTCGCTCGCCGCGGCGTCCGACGAACTGTACCTCCTCAACCCGACGACCGCCACCGTCGAGGAACTCGTCGAGGTGCTCGACGACGACGCGCCGACCGTCCGGCTGCTCGCGGGTGAGGGCACGCTGAAGTCGGTCATGGACGACTTCCTCGTCGCGAGTTCGGCCGCCGACCACGTGGCGGCCGGCACGCTCGAACTCCGGACCGCCGAGGGCTCGACCAACACCCTCGTCGTCACCGAGACCGCCGTGGCCGCGCTCGTCGACACCGGCGAACAGTGCGCGGCGCTGTCATCGGACGACGAGGCCTTCGTCGAGAGCACCTACGACCGCGTCGCCGACCGCTGGGAGACCGCCGACGAGTACCCGCTCCGCACCCCGCCGCTCTCGACGGTCCGACGCACCCTCGCGGAGGAACTCGGCGAGCCCACCGCCGCGGACTTCGACGCCGTCCTCGAGTCGCTGGAGACCGCCCGCGGCAACGGCGAGGGCCTCGACGAGGTCACCATCGCCATCCTCGTCGCCGCCAGGAACGACGAGCTGCTGTACGACATCTCCAAGTGGGGCGAGGACGTCGGCATCGCCTCGAAGGCCACCTTCTCGCGGACCAAGAGCCGCCTCGAGGAGACGGGCCTCATCGACACCGAGAAGGTCCCCATCGACGTCGGTCGCCCGCGGCTCCGCCTGAAGCTCGGCGACGAGCGGCTCGAGGGGGCCGACCCCGGCGTCGCCAACGTCGCCCAGTCGATGCTCGCCGCCTGACCCGACACGACGCCACCGAGGGGCCCGGGCGCATCCGGACCGGAGGCCCGGCCGTGACCGACGTCGGCCTCCTCGGCGATGGGCCGGCCGTCGAGGCGGTCCGGGCGGCGCTGGGCGACGCCGCCGCCGTACCGACCCACGTCGACGCCGCCGCGGTGGGCCAGGTTGACCTCGCAGTGTGTGTCGGCGACGCGACCGACGGCATCGACGACGCCGCGGGGGCCGCCCGGGCGTCGGGCACGCCCCACGTGGTGGTCGAACTCGGTGGCGTCGGTGGTCGGGCGGTCGCGGGTGTCGACGCCGCGGTGTCGGGCCACGCTACCGGGACGGCATGCTACGACTGTCTCCGGCAGCGCGTCGCCGCCGTCGGCGAGGAGACCGCCGACGGCGAGGTGGACGCGGCGACCGCCAGGTTTGCCGGCGCCGTCGCCGGGCGCGAGGCCGCGGTGCTCGTCGACGGCGGCGAGTCGCCGGTCCTGGGTGGTGTCGTCGAAGTCCCCCACGCCCGCCGACGCCTCCTCCCCGTCCCGGGCTGTGACTGTGCGACCGGCCGGGACCGCACGCTTGCACTCGATGAGCGCGAGCGGTCCCTGGAGGCGGCGCTCGCGTCGGCGGAGGCGGCGTTCGACGCCCGCCTCGGCCCCGTCACGGCGGTCGCCGAGGCCGAATCCTTCCCCGTCCCGTACTACATCGCAACGCTGTCGTCGACGCCGTTCGCCGACGCCGACCCGCCGGACCACGCCGCCGGCGTCGCCGCCGACTGGGACCCGGCGTTCATGAAGGCGCTCGGGGAAGCGCTCGAACGGTACAGCGCGGCCGCCCACCGGACGGCCAGCCTCGAATCCGACCCCGCGACGCCACTCGCGCCGTCGCGGTTCGTCCAGCCCGGCGACCCGGTCGCCGCCGGCGCCGTCGAGGCGTGGTACCCCGCCGACAACCTCGCGGACGGCGAGTCGGTCCACCTGCCGGCCGAGGTGGTGCTGTTCCCGCCGCCGGCGCGGCGGATCCGACCGGCCGTCACCACCGGGCTGGGACTCGGGAACGGCGGCGTCGGGGCCGTGCTGTCCGGCCTCTACGAGGTCATAGAGCGCGACGCGGCGATGCTCGCGTGGTACTCGACCTACGAGCCCGTCGGGCTGGCCGTCGACGACGCGGCCTACGAGACGCTCGCCGCCCGCGCCCGCAGCGAGGACCTCGCGGTCACGGCGCTGTCGCTCACCCAGGACGTCGACGTCCCGGTGGTCGCCGCCTGCGTCCACCGCGACGGCGAGTGGCCGCGGTTCGCCGCCGGGATGGCCGCCGCGCTGGACCCGACGGCGGCGGCCCGCGGAGCCCTCGAGGAGGCGCTGCAGAACTGGACGGAGCTCCGCCGGATGGGCCCGGACCGGGCGGCCGACGAACCCGGCGGCATCGGCCGGTACGCCGCCTTTCCCGCCGCCGCACGGGCGTTCGTTGACCCCGCGACCACCGTCCCGGCCGAGACCGTCGGGCCGGAGGCGATTCCGGAGGGCCGCGGTGCGCTGGAGGCGGTCATAGAGCGGCTCCC
>PXQY01000075.1:0-31659 GCA_003021745.1 Halobacteriales archaeon QH_7_69_31 | reverse complement strand
GACGTTCGGCTACGAGCCGCGGCTGGACCGCGACCACCACCCCTTCCCCTGAAACGAGACGGGGTCGCGACGGACGGCGTCGCGCCACCGGGGGCCGGGTGGGAACGAGCCCCGGGCGCCAGACCACGGGGCGCCGACCGACCCGGTCCACGTTACGCCGCCACGTGGCGAACCGGGACCGACGGGTGCCATTCATCGGCCGACTTGGCGCGACCGGGGTGGCCGGCGGGCAGTCCGCGACCGGGGCGGCCTGCGGACGGTCCGCGACCGGGCGCGGTCGGTTACAGGCCGCGGCGGGTGATGCGGCCCTCGATGGCGGGGTCGATGCCGACGGCGCGGGCGTAGTCGGCGAGGACCTCGTACTGGACGTCGATCCGGGCGAGGGCGGCCCGCTCGGTCAGCGTCGGGAACTCCGTGTCGGTGCCGAGCAGGAACTCGGAGGTGGCGA
Organism: Halobacteriales archaeon QH_7_69_31; assembly: GCA_003021745.1. Classification (GTDB taxonomy): domain Archaea; phylum Halobacteriota; class Halobacteria; order Halobacteriales; family Haloarculaceae; genus Natronomonas. The sequence goes on along the minus strand of PXQY01000075.1, from coordinate 31,211 downwards.
CCCGGTAGGTCGCGGCGTCGTTAACGGGGGCGCCGTGGACCGACGCCGCGACCAGCGCGTCGTCGGCGTGGTCGTAGACGAGTTCGGCGCCGGAGACGTGGGCGTGCCACCACTCCGACTCCCCGAACCCGGCCGGGTCGGCCGCCTCCCGGAACACCGACCGGAGGTCGCGGCCCGGGAGTTCGGCGACCGCCATCGACTCCCGAAACGGGACGAGACTGACGAGGTCCGCGAGGGTCACCTCGCCGGACAGCGGCGGCCCCGTCCGGATCCCGCCGCTGTTCTGGAGGCCGACGACGGGCGGGTCGGCGCCGAGCTCGCGTTCGGCCCGCCACCGGTAGGCGTCGGCGACGAAGTTCCCGACGCGGCTCTCGCCGCGGAACGCCTCCCGTCCGGTGCGCCGGATCGGCTCGGCGACGCGGCCGACGACTATGTCGAGGTCGGTCTCAGCGAGCCGGGTACGGTACCGGTCGGCGAGGGCGTCGTCGGTCGCCGCCGCCTCGACCGGGTGCCGGGTCACCGACCGGGTCGCGAGGTCGACCTCCAGGACGACGTGGCCGCCGGCGCCCGGCCGCGTGAGGAGGGTGTCGGCGACGCGCTCGACGCGCTCGGAGTGGACGTGGCCCCCGAGTATCACGTCGACGTCGGTGGCGGCCGCAAGGCGGTCGTCGGCCCGGCCGAGGTGCGAGAGCACGACGACGACGTCGGCGCCGCGGGCCCGGAGGGCGTCGACGGCCCGTGTGGCGGCCGCGACCGGGTCGGTGAACTCGATGCGCGCGGCGTCCTCGTTGCCGGACGGCGTGGTCGGGTCGGTCAGTCCGACGAAGCCGACCCGCTCGCCGTCGATGGCCCGGACGGTCCAGGGCTCGGCGCCGGCGACCGGCGCGCCGTCCACCCGGACGTTCGCCGACAGCCACTGCTGGGGCGAGCGCGCGACGAGGTCGGCGGTGCGGTCGAGACCGAAGTCGAAGTCGTGGTTCCCGAACGTCGACAGGTCCGGGTCGACCGCCGCGAAGAACTCCAGCGCCACGCCGCCGCGGGTGACGAGTGGGAGCACGCCGGGGCCGGTGTTGTCGCCCGTCCCACAGACCAGCGCGTGGGGGCCGTCCAGGTCGGTCAGGAGGCCGGCGAGGCTGGCGATCCGCTCCGGGTCGTCGTGGGCGTTCTCGACGTCGGGGTAGTGCAGCAGCCGCACGGCAGGGCGTCGGCCGGGGGTGGCCTAATACTGCCGGCCGTGCTCTCGTGAACGTCCGAATCAGTACCGATCCACGTATCCGGGGTGACCATGACGGTACCACGTGTCGGGGATGAACGTGACGGTAGACCGGACTGGGATCCACGTCGTTCCGGCCCCAGTTTTCACCGCGTCGAGACCGTGAGGGTTTTTTCGGCCGGCGGCCTCGATGCCGGCATGGAGGCGCGCCGGGGCCCGGACGGCGAGACCCTGTACCTGGCCCGGGAAACCGAACGCGGGAACAAGGGTCCTTTCCGGGTCGTCTTCGCCGACCCCGAGGCGGAGCGCCGCTGGGGCTTTTACTGTACGAACTGTGACTCCTTCGACAACGCGGTCGACTCGATGGGCCGGATCAAGTGCAACGCGTGTGCGAACTTCCACAAGGCCGAAGAGTGGGACGCGGCCCACGAATAACGCGACGGACACGTACCGCCGGAACCACGCGACCCCGGCCGCTCCCGGGACGGCAGCCAGCATACAGGTCACCGAACGGGCACGTGCGAATCTTTATCGGCCAGCCCGCGGTAACGAGTCACGAATGGGAGCTGTTAGCAGATCACTCGCGGCGGAGGCGCGACGCATCTTCACCGACCTCGGCTACGACGTGACGGAAGCGGGCGAGGAACTGCGGGCCGAACGCAAGTGGCGGACCGTCCACGTGACGACCGACGACCCCGACGCGGCACCCACCCACGGCAACCTTCGGTGTTTCGTCGCCCGCGCCCAGCGGGCCGCCGAGGTCCGCGACCGACTCCTGGCCGTCGAACCCGATTACGACTGGGCGGTCGTGAGCGTCGCCGAGGACGACTATCGGGTCCTCCACCCCGGCTCCGACGTCCTCTCGGCGCCGTAAGCGACGTCGGCCTCTCCGATTCGGCCCGGTGCGTGGATGGTCTTTATAACCCCGCCACCGGAAGACGGACTCACGGTGCAACTGTAAATGGTCTACAAGAAGATCACGCTCATCGGGACGAGCGACGAGAGCTTCGACGCGGCGGTCGACGACGCCGTCGACCGCGCGGACACGACGCTGGACAACGTCTACTGGGTCGAGGTCGAGGAGTTCGGCGTGGAACTCGCCTCCGTCGACGGCCGCCAGTACCAGGCGGAAGTCGAGGTCGCCTTCGAACTCGAGTAAGCAACGCCGCCAGCGGGGCTCCATCGGAACGGATACCCCGGCCACCCGACCCCGGGTACCCGTCGAAGATTCGATAGCGTCAGGTGCGGAACGACTCGCCGCAGCCGCACTCGGACTCCACGTTCGGGTTGTCGACGTGGAAGCCGGCGCCCTGGAGGCCGCCCTCGAAGTCGAGCCGCGAGCCGTCGACGTAGTTCTGGCTGGAGGGGTCGACGAACACCCGGAGCCCGTGGTGCCTCGTGACCGCGTCGTCGGCCTCCGGCTCGAGGTCGAACCGGAGTCCGTAGGACAGCCCCGCACAGCCCCCCTGCTTGACGAACAGCCGGAGGCCGGCCTCATCGGGGTCGTAGCCCTCTTCCTCGATGAGCTGGAGGGCCTGCTCGGCGGCCGTCTCGGTGACGACGACCGGCTCGCCGGCGTCCGGCCCGGTGTCGGCGGTCTGGCTCATGGCGAGAGGTTGCGGCCCGGGACGCATAACGCTGACGCCGGCCGTCGCGCGCCAGCACGGTCGGGAGCCTGGAGGGCCACGGTGGGAGGGACTGAAAAGGGTTAAGTCCGGCGCGGCGATACGACCGGCCGACGGGTCGGTGGTCTAGTCGGTTATGACACCTCCTTCACACGGAGGAAGTCGGCGGTTCGAATCCGCTCCGACCCACTGAACGTTCTGCGACGCTACCTCACGAGCGCCGCGAACGCTGTGAGCGGCGCGAGTATTCCGCGTCGCAGAACGCAAGCGTCGGGCGGATTCGAATCCTGCCAGAGGCAGCCCGCGCAGCCGTCAGGCGAGCAGGAACCTCTGGCTCCGGTTCGAATCCGCCCCGACCCATCCTGCGACGAACGAACGTGAGGAGCGGATGGGTCCGAAGGATTCGAACCCGGGGAGGCGCGCGCAGCGAACGGACGTGAGCGAGCACGTCTCCACTCGGTTCGAATCCGCTCCGACCCACTAAACGTTCTGCGACGCTACCGTAGGAGCGCCGCGAACACTGTGAGCGGCGCGAGTATTCCGGGTCGCAGAACGCAAGCGTCCGGCAGATTCGAACCCGGGGAGGCGCGCGCAGTGAGCGGAGCGAACGAGCACGTCTCCACTCGGTTCGAGTCCCCCCGACCCACGTACGGTCCGCACGGTTCGTAACTCCGCTGTTATCGTGGCTTTCAGCCGTTCTAGCGGCCGGATCGGTGGTTCGAAGGAGCGTATGAGGCAAATTCAGACACCGAGGAACCATGTGTACTACGCACGACACACGCATCCGTCTGGAACTCAGCGTTTATAACATTTCGAACCGTCATTAATCTACCCGGGATCGGCTTTAGTGCATACCTTCCAGACGAAGGAATCATTGCACATCAGTTACCCAAGAATAATACTCAATACTTGACTTCCTATCGAAAATCTGATAGCTTCATTTGGCTCATGGAGTATACGATACGGTGCGTGAGGAGGTGGAGGCCTGTATCCACCGGCTCTTTGAGACAGATATAATGGGGTGGGATCCGGTTGCGACCGAGCTATCGTTCGAGGTGACGGATGTTTCTGGTGTTGACGGCCCGGTGGTCGGGTATATGGATTCGGTGCGGCGGGAGCCTGGAAAGGGTCTTGCTGTGCTGTATTATAAAACGACATTCGAGAAGCGAGATATCGAGTCCTCGTCGCAGCTGTTGCTGTATTTTCGGGCCTGTGAAATACTGTTCGATGAAAGTTTGGATTGGGCTGGGTATGTGTATGTCGGTGAGGCTGGTGGCGAGGATGGTGAGATTGACCTGATTCATCGTGATGAGATCGGGGGGATGGGATGAAGTGGTGGATATGTTACAAGCGGCAGATTCGCCATCGTGGGACGCGGAGCTCGGGTCAGATTGTCGGTATTGTCCGCACCGCTCGCTGGGCTGTGCTCCAGACACGCATGCGTACGATAACGAGTACGTAGTGGAGACCGTAGATTAGATCTATGTAGACGTATGTGTAGGAGCGGGTGGAGGACTAAATGATGCCGAGCGAGGATTAAGTCGAATGGGTGGTTAACGAGATGGGGCCCCGCGTGATCGAGCACAATGACCCGCGGAAGAAGGTATTGGCGTCAGTGGCTGTAAGTATGCCGGATCGACAGCCACAGTGTCAATCAGCATCGTCTACATTAGATGGTTGGAAGAGTGGCGCTCACCTATGCAGACTAATCTCCGCTAACGTACCACGTCTCGGCACTCTTCCCCAGGGTGGCCGTCGTAATCATCATCTCCAATAATCTGATTTTTGTCGGTCCAGTACTTGTAGTACTCGATCATCTTATCGGTACGCCGCCTCACCGCATACTGCTCTACCGACGCTTGTGTGACGTCACGGTTGAAGTCGACGAGTTCACGGAACTCGTCATCGAAGTCTAGTCCTTTATCAAGTTGCCAATGCAGCCGGCACAAAAACTCATCGAGAAAAGCAGCAAGCTCTAACGCTTCATCATTGCTGTCTATATCCAGTTTCCATGCCACGAGAACAGCTGAGACGGTTAGCGCTCTGTTGCGGAGTATCGATTGGTCCTCAAGCGCATCATCGAGCAGAGTCAGTATCTCTTCAACCCTTTCAACGTAATCTTGGTGCCTTTCGCTGAGGCTGGTATGCTTTTTGAACAGTCGCTGGAGATCTACATGCCTAGTCCGGGTATACTCATCCGCTTCTTCAATAGAGAAGACCTGGGCGAGAATCTGTGCGGAGAGCTGCTCCTTGGCGAAGCGGCGTGTGGGAATACCAATCTCCTCGAGGAATGAGTGCTCGCCCAAACGGCCGAAACAAAGGTCCCGAAGGTCACCCACCATCGCGTGGAGCTTCTCACCAGAGTTAATGATCATGCCAAGGTTGAGTCTGGTGAACTGTAGATTAAACTCCTCCGCCCTTCGGCTGCCTGTCAGTTTTACAACGGAGAATCCGTAGTTCAAGAACTTTTCCTTGAAATCCTCCGCCAGTTGGTGGCCGTCGTTGGCCTGTTGCATTATTTCCTCGTATTTCTTTCCAGCGAGTTCCTCGAAAGGTAAGTCCTGGTCTTCGTAGATCTCGTTCATCGGTTCGTACTCGAACCCCTCGTCCTCGTCGTCGGGTTTCTCATTAAGGAATGCCATAATGGTCCCCAGTCTCTGACGGCCGTCGATGCAATCCAGGGAACCATCGTCATATTCATATAGATAAATCGATGCTATATCGAACCCTCGCATGATTGAATCGATGAGCCGTTTCTTCTCGGTACGGGACCAGATATTTGGTTCGCGCTGGTATTTGGGGAAGTTTATCCGCTTGAACTCTTCTCGGAGTTGTTCGATATCCCAGAGAGCACTTTCCTTGTGCATGCTATGCCTCCTCATAGAACGCCTTCAAATGTTCGTTTGGCGTTTCGATGGTCCCGTGGTTTTCCGTTATGAGTTCGGCCATTTGGGTTAACCAAATCTGAAACCAGTTGCTTCTTTTCTCAGTTTTTTTCATGAGACGATCCTTTTCATCCTCCGATAGCGAGTCATACGGACGAGGGCTGCCGCCGAGGATCTCAGATACTATATTCTGACCGATGTCGTCCAGTTGCAAAAGCGAGCGTAATTCTAGGTACGGAAAATCGTTTGTCATGCTCTCAGTTCTCTTCGGTGAGTCGATAACCTCAATGGAATACGGCTCACCTTGGACATTCGCGTGTCGAGTACTGAATAGAAGAGAGATGAGGTCCCAATCATTTGGTCCAAGACCACATCCTATTATTCGTAATACGTCGCAGTCGAGCATCTCACGAGCACGCCCCCAGATGACGTTGAATGGATAACGATCCTTCGCCTTTTGTATACCTGGGGGTATCCATAACGAAGATTCGCCATTATTTGTTGTGATCGGCCATGTCTCCTCCCATCCAAACGAACCGTGGAGCTTCAATAGCATGATGGGGCTGTCATCGCACTCAGTCCCCCGTACTTCAACACCAAAATCCACGCAATGCTCTGGAAAGTCCTCAATGGCACGTTCTATATACTGGTCATAGTTTAGGGTCATGATGCCCACTAGTTCCTCGTTGGAGCTGGGGTGTTCATGAATGTCTAAGAGAACTTTATAGAGTTTCGTTTCCCTGCCTCCAAATTCATCTTTAATATTTCTTAGTTTATTTTTGATTACATACTCGAATTTTGTTCGAAGGTCGTCAGCAAATGAACGATGGATAGCTGAAGGAGAATTATCGAGGAAGGTGATTACTTGCTCGAAATCCATATCTTCTGTCACTATTTCATTAACGAGGAGTTTGAGTTCCTCTCGCGATTCATATTGGCTCTCTTCGAGTAGATCGCCCGCCTCATCTGAAAGCTCTTGATTTAAGTGACTCATTAGGATTCCGTGCTCACTCCCGACAGAGTCTACGCATCCTTGGGATGCACCAGCGCCGATCAGGTAAGATACCCGGCGACCTTCTCCAATGACCATCGGCGACTATGATGGGAATTGGCCCCATGCTTGATAAAGATGAATGGCTATCGTCAGCTTTTGATTGCATTGCTCCGGCGTCGATAGCGGCAACCCGCCGCGATGGTCGATCGAACCCATTAGTTCCACCCTAGAATACGGAGGTTTATGCTACAGAGGGCGCCATCATATTCCGATGGCAGACTCCGTCGATCTCCGCGACCAGATTCCAGAGAGCTGCAAGGGGTTACTCGATCTATCTGATACCGAGCTCAAGTCCGAAATCCCTGCCCTTGCCCGCGATCAAAAGCGCATGGGCGAAATCGAGCAGGCGGTAAATAGTACCCCATCACACCATGAACTCTACCAGGCCGATTCCACTTACCTCTCGATGCTGGATGATGAATCGGTCCAGTTGGCCGTCACCTCCCCACCATATTTCGATATCAAGGATTATGGCGAGGACGTTGGTCAAGAGGGACAGCTGGGGGATCTAGATGAATATGACCAATTTCTCGAGATCCTCGACAATGTCTGGTCCGAGTGCTACCGGGTCTTAGAACCCGGCGGCCGGCTCTGCGTCGTCGTCGGCGACGTGCTCCGCTCGCGGAGTTCCCATGGCCGTCACCGAGTTATTCCACTGCATGCATCCATCCAAAACCACGCGACTGAGATCGGATTCGACAATCTCGCACCCATCATATGGTACAAAATCGGAAATGCGTCACTCGAGGCCGGCGGTAACGCCCGCTTTCTCGGCAAACCCTACGAACCAGGCGCCGTCGTGAAAAACGACATCGAGTATATCCTGCTCCTACGAAAGCCGGGAGGGTATCGCTCCCCGAACATCGCCGAACGCATTCTAAGCACCATCGAAGCCGATACTCACCAGAGGATGTTCCGGCAGCTGTGGGACGACATTAAGGGTGAAAAGCAGGGTGAACCCCCCGCCCCCTATCCGGCCGATCTCGCCGAACGACTCATCCGAATGTTCTCCTTCGTTGGAGACACAGTCCTCGATCCTTTTGCAGGCACGGGCTCGACGGCGGTAGCATCCTCCCGCTGTGGTCGAAACTCTATATCTGTAGAACTGGAGCCCAAATACGTGAACATCGCTGAGGAACGCATCATCCAGGAACGAGGAACGCTCACGAACTACCAGAATCTCTCCGTTGAAATCACCCGGTAAAATCTCTACTACCGATCCTTCGGTTCGGAGTGTCAGGATTCCTCTTCATCGGAGTCCCATGACCCGGTTTCGCTCTGCTTGTAGTCGAGATGGGTACGGACATGGGAGACTAAGGACGACAGGTACCGGCTGAAGGTCAATTCCGGGTTCGGCTCCGAGTAGGCACCCTCAATCCCGTTTTCCTTGTCAGACGTGATGAATGCGGCAGCGTTGACCAACCGTTGCCGGACCATGCGGAGACAGAGCTGTTCAGCACGGTCGATATACGAGGCGTCGTGGTACTCGTCGTCTACAGGGAAGTTCGGCTCCCGGACAGTGACCGGACCTGTGGAGTCCTCCGTCTCGGCCATCATTATCAGATATCCAACCCAAGGGGTCGGTGACGGCTCGAAGAGCCCCTCTTGATAGGCTTTGTAGAGATCCGTGTTGTTCCCCACCGCCTCTTCGACGCGGTTATTGAGATTGTTCCCGAAAGAGCTCGCGATCGACTTCAGCTCCATCACCCCCAGCAATTCATCGTCGATCACGATCGCGATGTCCCACCGCTTGGTGGCCCGGTAATACCCCGGAAGGACAGCATCATGATCATGGAGAATGGAATCCCGTGGGAGCCCTGCTTCGACAAGAGCATCTTCGATTAGCCCAGCGAATCCATCCATCTGCGCGCCTCCGACCACTTGTGCCCGTCTACCTCGGGCGGTCTCTTCAGACATCTGCTGAGCTTCTGCCTGATCCGTCAGGGTGGCCCAATAATGAATAATTGCGTTGGAGATTTCGGTCTCCAGATCCTCAATTGCCATCATTCGCCGATTATCTGCACTGGTTGTAATTGTACGGGATTGAATCGGGTTCGATAGTAGTGACCTTGGACGGTTGCCTCGGTACAATGGTCGCCTTGTGGTCAAGGTATAGCTCGCGCGCGGTATTCGGTTCGATCGGTTCGAGATCTTCCTTATTGGCTTCCATTGGCTCTCACGATCCCCATCGAGAAGCCGGGAGCCATCCGAAATCGGCGGCGAAGGGAAAGCGCGGGGTTGGCGCTTTTTCCGCCCCGACCCACTGAATGTTCTGCGACGCTACCCTACGAGCGCCGCGAACACTGTGAGCGGCGCGAGTATTCCGCGTCGCAGAACGCAAGCGTCGGGCGGATTCGAATCCTGCCAGGCGCGCGCAGCGAACGGACGTGAGCGAGCAAGGCTGGCTCCGGTTCGAATCCGCCCCGACCCATTCTCGTGCCGCCTCGCGACGAGCGTAGCGAGGAGCGGATGCCGCGGCGAAGGCGTGAGTTGCGGACAGGGGTCAGTACGCGATGGCGGACGGCGGGCGGCCGATGGAAGACGACGATTGGTGATTTGGCGGGGGGATTGTCGCATCCGCTGGTATACCGTTGAGTAAGTGGCTTTTACTCACTGGGAGTAGTGGTACTTGCGCGGATAGCGGGGGCGTTATTTTGATTTAGCACCAAAAATCCTAATAACTCGCTGCGTATTTGCTAAAGTACCACCACTCGAAGCATGGACCGAGCGGATTTTTCAGATGACGCGCCCGGCGAGATTATTCCGTCCATGACAGAGCAAGGCAACTACTCGGCGTTTCGACCCGACTCGCTGCCGCCAGAGCTGGACGCAGAGGGGCTCATATCGCCGCTCGCTAATGCCACACAGGCCCTCGGACGTCTACACGGTATCGGTCCCCGGGTGGGGTCGCGGGAGGTCCTCATCGAACCATTCATGCGGAAGGAGGCACTCGAGTCCTCGCAAATCGAGGGAACCCACGCGACGCTCTCGGACATCTACGCGTACGAGGCCGACCAGAAGGCCCTCATCGACGAAGACAGGCGACAGGGCACTCAGGAGGTCGTGAACTATCTGAGTGCTCTCACGCACGGTCTGAGTGCGATAACGGCTGACGAACCCATCACGGTCGACCTCCTACGCCAGATGCACGACCGGCTCCTCTCGGGCGTCAGGGGCGAAGAGACGAACCCAGGGGAGCTGCGCACGACGCAGAACTACATCGGCACCAAGCCCTACATCGAGAACGCCAGGTACGTTCCGCCGCCGCCCAACCTGGTACCTGAGCTTCTTGATGACCTCGTCGAACACGCAAATCGCGAGGACGGGATGCACCCGTTGCTCCGTATCGGACTCGTCCACTACCAGTTTGAAACGATCCACCCGTTCCTCGACGGGAATGGCCGGCTGGGTCGTCTTCTCATTAGCTTGCTGCTCCAACGTGAGGGCCTCCTCCCCGAACCGTATCTGTACCTCTCTTCGTACTTCAACGCTCACCGCACCAGCTACGTCGACCATCTGCTCGCTGTAAGTCAACGCCACGAGTGGGAGGCGTGGCTTCGCTTCTTCCTGCAAGGGGTACGAACGCAGGCTAATGAGGCACACACGCGGGCCAACTTACTAGTGGACCTTCGGGAAGAGTACCAGGAGCGGTACCAAAGCGAGCGCTCGGAGAACATCCTCGAACTCGGGATGCGCCTCTTCGAGAATCCGTATCTGGACGTGAACGCTGCCGTCGACTGGCTCGGCGTGCGCTACAGTACCGCGAACCGGCTGGTAGGACAGCTTGAGGAGGATGGTGTGCTCGTCGAACTCACTGGTCAGGACCGGAATCGGTTCTACCGGGCGAGCGAGGTGTTCGACATCATCAATCGACCGATTGAGCAGATCTCCAGATTCGATTAGCAATATGTAGGTACTATTGAGGGGCAACACTGTGAAGACGAATGACGATGTCGTGGTTGTCCCCCTTTGATTTCGAAGGTGTTCGCTGGCCCGCCAGAATGCCCGTCATCCGCGACCGAGCCTCCGATTCCCCTCGCATACGAGCCACCACTGACTCGACGCCCACTACGCATCGTCGAGCGATTTGACCGTCCGGTGGAATTCGTCGAGACTGGGCTCTTCGTTTGGTTCCTCCGGTCTTCCAGCAGTAGCGGGTCGTCCGCGTGTCGTCGACGGCTCGCTTCGGGACGCCCTCGTGGTCGTTCAGCTCCTCGTGGGCGAGCCCGTACGGGTCCGTCACGCGGCGCCTCGTGTCGCTCAACAGCGGGAAGTTGAGCTCGTTCTGCCTGATGAACCGCTTGAGGGCCTTGTAGGAGTCCAACGACAGGCCGAAGACGTCGAGGCCCTCGGTGAAGGTGAGGAACTCGGCGTCGCGGAACGAACACAGCTCCCCGGTGCATACGTCGCTGAAGTCGAACGGATAGAACACCAGGACGACGCCACCGGTCTCGACGGACTCGGTCAGGCTGTATTTCGCTATGCTGTCCCCCTCGGTCCCCGGCAGCGTGAAGTCGGGCGCGGATTCGCCTGCTGCTATCAAGTCCTACACTCTCCGCCAACGAAGAAATGGATTGTGGCGCGAATCGCGCGGTAACCTGTGGCTCCGGTCGCCTTCGCCCTGCCGCACCGCCGCCCCGGCGGCCGCCATTTCGCCCCATCCACGGGACCCGACGGTAGACCTATACGGGCCGCCCGACTCGACCGGGCATGGCTCTCGACCCGCTGGTCTCGGAGACGTTCGCCGGAAGTACGATCGGACAGTACGTGCTGTTTTTCGGTATCCTGACCGTCGGGGCGCTGGTCGGGCGCTCGGCGAGTTTCCTCCTCGAGCGGCACCTGACGGGGACGGCCGAAGCAACCGAGACGGACCTCGACGACGTCATCGTCCGGTCACTCGGCGGCCCCGTCGCACTCCTCGGCGTGATCGTCGCCGCCGCCCTCGGGCGCGGCGTTCTCACGCCGACCGAGGCCGCGGCGTCGGTGCTTACGGCCCTCCTGGACGTGTTGCTCATCGTCGCCATCACGTGGCTCACCGTCCGGTTCACGAACCAGCTGATCGAGCGGTACCTCGGCACGTACGCCGAGGCGACCGACTCCAAGCTGGACGACGCCCTCGTGCCGATCGTCAACCGGATGACGAACGTCGCCGTCGTCTCGATCGCCGCGGTCGTCATCCTGGACTCGTTCGGCTACGACGTCACGGCGATCGTCGCCTCCATCGGGATCGGCGGCATCGCGCTGGCGTTTGCGGCCCGGCGGACGCTGTCGGACGTCTTCGGCGGGGCCCACATCCTCTCGACGAAACCGTTCCTGGTCGACGACGTCATCGAGGTCGAGGACGTCGCCGGCACCGTCGAGGAGATCGGGCTCCGGTGTACCGTCGTCCGCGACGGCGACGGCCGGCGCGTCACGATCCCCAACTCCACCATCGCCGGGTCGACGGTCCGAAACGTCTCGAGCGAACCGACCCACCGGGTGGAGACGCTCCTGGACCTCCCGTACGACCTGGGCGCGGAGGACATGGCCGCCGCCCTCGACCGCCTGGAGCGGGCGGTCGCCGGCGTCGAGGGCGTCGACCCCGAGCGGACCAGCGCGCTGTTCTGGGCGTACGGCGACTCCTCGAAGCGCGTCCGGCTGGAGTACCACGTCGCCGACCCCGACGGCTGGCTGGCGGTCCGGAGCGCGGCGAACCGGGAGATACAGGCCGCCATGGGGTCGGCGGGCATCGAGATGGGGCTCCCGAGCCGCGCGATACGGCTCGAGGAATCCCCGGCAGTGCCGGACTCGCCGGGTTCGCCCGCCGGCGCCGGCGACACGAATTGACGTCAGCGGCCGCCGGCGGCCCGGATCGTCGCGACCAGCCGCCAGGGGCCGGATCGTCGGGCCCGGCCGCCCGCGACCCGGATCGACGCCACCGGCGCCGATCGACCCGAACCGACGCGACCATTTATCGCCGTGGTCACCGTCGACGCTGCACCGCAAGGCGTTCCCCCGCCCGCTTCCGGTGCGGAACCGGGGCGCTTACCCCAATCGGTGCACTCCCGTCGAAACGGCACCGATGCGATCAGACGCCGAGGCCGTCCTGCGGGCGGACCCCGTGATGTCGGAGCTGCTCGACCGGCACGACCCCTACACCGAGCGGGAGCGGGCACCCTACGAGCGGCTCTGCGTGTCGATCATCAACCAGCAGCTCTCCACGGCCAGCGCGGCGGCCGTCCGGGAGCGCGTCTTCGAGACGCTCGGCGAGGTGACGCCGACACGCGTCCTGGCCGCGGACGCCGAGGCGCTCCGCGAGGCCGGGCTGTCCGGCTCGAAGGTCGAGTACATCCGGAACGCGGCCGTGGCCTTCCAGGAGGCGGACCTGACGCCGGCGGGGCTCGACCACCTCGACGACGACGCCGTCGTCGACCGCCTGACGGAGATCCGCGGCATCGGCCGGTGGACCGCGGAGATGTACCTCATCTTCGTCCTCGACCGGCCGGACGTCCTCCCGCTCGGGGACCTCGCCGTCCGCCGCGGAATCGAGGCGCTGTACGGCGACGGCGGCGGGTTGACGCGGGCCGAGATGCGGGAGGTCGCCGACGCCTGGCGGCCATACCGGAGTCACGGGACGCGATACGTGTGGGCCGCCTACGAGGCGGACTGACGACACGGTGACAGGCGGGGCCGGGCGGACAGTCAACGGCTCCGGCCGGGCGTTGGTCCGTGACGCGGAGCCGGTGGATTCTTGCCACTACCGCCTGAACTTATAAGTCATGATGCGACGAGGGGCGCGTGGTCCCGCGTGACGACCCACCGCGAGCCGCTGTCGTCCGTCCTCGAGACGATCGGCGAGACGCCGCTGGTCGAGGTCGCGGCGGCACCCGACGCCGTGCCGGTGTACGCCAAGCTCGAGTCGTTCAACCCCGGCGCGAGCGTGAAAGACCGGATCGGCCTGTACATCTGCCGCGGGCTCCTCCAGCGCGGTGACCTCGAGTCCGGCGGGACGATCATCGAGCCCACCGCCGGCAACACCGGCATCGGGATGGCGCTCGCGGCCGGCCAGCTCGACCTGGAGGCCGTCTTCGTCGTCCCGGAGCGGTTCAGCGTGGAGAAACAGGACCTGATGGCGGCGCTGGGCGCGGAGATCGTCAACACGCCGACCGAGGAGGGGATGGGTGGCGCCATCGACCGGGCCCACGAGCTGGCCGCCGAGCAGGACGACGCGGTCGTCCCCCAGCAGTTCGCCAGCGAGCTGAACGTCGAGGCCCACTACGAGACGACCGGGCCGGAGATCCACGGGGCGCTCGACGGCGAGGTCGGGGCCGTGGTCATGGGCTGTGGCACCGCCGGGACGCTGATGGGGACCGCCCGCTACTTGCTCGAGCGGCGTCCCGACACCCGCGTGGTCGCCGTCGAGCCGGAGGGGTCGGTATTCCGGCAGGCACTGGGCGACGAGCCCGACGGCGGCGAGTACCGGACGGAGGGCATCGGGACCCACGACGCCGACCGGAACGAGCTGTTCGACCCCGCCCTCGTCGACGAACTCGTCGGGGTTCCCGACGAGGCCGCCCACGCCGAAGTACAGCGGCTGGCCCGCGAGGAGGGCCACCTCGTCGCCTCGAGCGCGGGCGCCGCAAGCGTCGCCGCCCGGGACGTCGCCGAGGCGATCGCCGCAGGCGAACTCGACGTCCCGTACGACTCGGTCGTCACGATGTTTCCCGACTCCAGCGAACGGTACCTATCGAAGGACATCTACGGCTCCTTCGCGGAGTGGAACCCATGACGGATGGCGAGGACGAGAGAGACGGACCCGGCGAGCCTGACGGACGGATCGAGACGCGGGCGATCCACGCAGGCCAGACCCCGGACGACGAGACCGGCGCGGTCATGACCCCCATCTACGCCTCGTCGACGTACGCCCAGGACGCGCCCGGCGAGGACCGCGGCTTCGAGTACTCCCGGACCGGGAACCCGACGCGGACCGCCCTGGAGGCCAACCTCGCGAGCCTCGAGGGCGCCGAGTACGGGCGCGCGTTCGCCAGCGGCATGGGCAGCATCAACACCGTCCTGAACCTGCTGGAGGCGGGCGACCACGTCGTCGCCGGCGACGACGTTTACGGCGGCACCCACCGGCTGTTCCGCCAGGTGTACAAGGACTACGACCTCGCCTTCTCGTTCGTCGACACCACCGACCACGGCGCCGTCGAGACCGCCATGAGTCCGGAGACCGATCTCCTCTGGGTCGAGACCCCGACGAACCCCCTCCTGCGGGTCAACGACATCGCGGCGCTGTCCGACGTCGCCCACGACCACGACGCCCTCTGTGCCGTCGACAACACCTTCGCCACGCCGTACCTCCAGCGCCCGCTCGAGTTCGGCGCCGACGTCGTCTCCCACTCGCTGACGAAGTACCTCGGCGGCCACTCCGACGTCGTCGGCGGCGCGCTGGTGACGGACGACCCCGACCTCGACGAGCGGTTCGGGTTCTACCAGAACAGCGTCGGCGCCACGCCCGGCCCCTTCGAGGCGTTCCTCGTCCTCCGCGGGACGAAGACGCTCCCGGTCCGGATGGACCGCCACTGCGAGAACGCCCGGACGCTCGCCGCGTGGCTGGCCGACCACCCCGACGTCGCGCGGGTGTACTATCCGGGACTGTCATCCCATCCCCACCACGAGCTGGCGGCCGCCCAGATGGCTGATTTCGGCGGCATGCTGAGCTTCGAACTCGAGGCCACCCTGGAGGAGACGAGCGAGGTCGTCTCCGCCACCGAGGTGTTCACGCTGGCGGAGTCTTTGGGCGGCGTCGAGAGCCTCGTCGAACAGCCGGCGTCTATGACCCACGCCGCCATCCCGCGCGCCGAGCGCCTCGACGCCGGGCTCCGGGACGGCCTGGTCCGCGTCAGCGTCGGCCTAGAGCACGTCGAGGACCTCCGGGCCGACCTCGAGGCGGCCATCGACGCGGGCCTGCAGGGATAGCCCCGACGAGGGGTCCTGAATCCCAGCGAGGACGTCGACTGACGGGCCCGGGCGGCGCCGCGCGAGGTCCGCGACCGGGTGTACCGACCGGAGGCTTTATTGGGGTGTTGCTGAATCTACGACGTATCGACCGGGGAATCGATGACAGGACACGACTCACGGCCCGACGACGCGGACGGCGATCCGGACCACGTCGGCGGGTTCCGGTTCCCGATGGCCGACGGCGGTGACGACGACGCCGGCGAGCGGCACGACGGCTCCCCAGGGACGGACACGGGCTTTCCGGACGCCGTTCGGCGGGTTCGACTTCCCGCAGTGGATGCGATCGGACGACGTCGAAGGTCCGACGCCGCCACCGGAGACCGCCCGCGTCGTCTCACCGAGCATCGACGAGGTCGACCCGGAGGCCGCCGCGAGGTCCGAATCGGCCGCGGTGAGCGGGGCGGCCGGCGGCGCCGCCCGGACGGGATTCGCGTTCGCCGAGTGGCTCGCGGCGGGCGACACCGAGTTCGTCGACCCGGAGGCGCTCGTGGCGGAACCGGAGCCCACCCCGCCGTCCGCGGGCGCGAGCGTGCCCGGCGACCCCGGCTACCCCGCGCCGCCCGGCGGCGGCGTCGCGGAACTCCCGCCGCTGAAGGTCGCCATGTTCGCGGTGTTCGCGGCCAGCCTCGCCGCGGTGGCGCTCACCGTCGCCGGACCCGCCGCGCCGCTCGGACCGGCGACGGGCTTCGCCGACCCCTCACCCGCCGGTGGGGCCGGCGCGCCGGCGGGGACCGCCAGTCCGACGGCGACGGCCGCGCCGACGCCGACCGACACGGCACCGCCGACCGCGACTGAGACGCCCGAGCAAACCGACACGCCGACGGCGACGGCCACGCCGACCCTGACACCGACGCTGACGCCGACGCCGGCGGCGAACGGCACGGCGACATCCACCCAGGCGCCGAACCAGACGGAGACGTACAACGGCACCGTGATCCCCGGGTAGCACGACGGTCCCTACTCGCCGACGCGCGCTCGTGAGTGGCGATGCAGGCGGCCGTGTGAACGGGCGGTCGCCGGACGGCCACACCCCGGGCCGAGGTCGTCGTCGACCCTGTTGGTCGGCCGCGGCACGCTCTAGACGGTGACCGTCACCCGTGATGAACCCCGCGGCGTCGCTGGTGAATAACTGGACATCGTCGGCGACTGCGACTGCCGACAGCCTCCCCCGAGGGCGTTCCTGTCGGTCGCCCGAAAGCTTATGCGGCAGTGTGCTGACCGGCTCCCATGCCACGCCGCCGGCGAGTGCTGGCCACGGTCGCCGGGATGGCCGGCCTCTCGGGGTGTGCCGACCTGCTCGGACGCGGGAGTCGGTCACCGACGGAAACGGCACCGGAGCCGGGGACGGGTACCCGGTCACCGACGGGAACGGCGACGGAGCCCTCGCCGACCCCCGAGCCGTTCGAGGGCCGGTGGCCGATGTTCGGCGGTGGCGCGCGCAATGCCGGCGTCGCAGCCGCGGACGGGCCGCGTGACCCCGAGGTTGCCTGGCGGTTCGAGACGCCGACCCGGATGACGACCGATCCAGTCGTTGGCGATGGGACGGTCGTCGTCGGGACTATCGGTGATGCTCCGACGTCCACAGCGGATGGGGACGACCGCAACGACCCGGCACTCTACGGGGTCTCGGCCGCGGACGGCAGCGAACGCTTTCGGTTCGACCTGCCGAGTCGGCCAAACGGCACGCCGGCCATCCACGATGGCCACGTCTTCGTCGAGACCGAGGACGACGGAATCTTCGCGCTCGACGCGACCGACGGCGGCTTCGCGTGGTGGCGTTCGACGGAAGCGACCTTCCGGGCAGGCGACGTGACCGTCTTCGAGGGGACCGTATACGTCGCCGACGGCGGGGACGTGGTGGGCCGGGACCCTGCAACCGGCGGCGTTCGAACGCGCATCGAGGTCGATCGGAGCCTCGCCCAACCGTTCGCCCTCGCCGACGGCGTGCTCTACGTCACCTGGGATCGCTACGAGGGGGGTGGCGACCGGAGCGGGGGCCTCGACGCCTTGGCGCAGGACGGTGAGCGACTGTGGCGCGTGGAGTCGGGGTTCCCAACGGGTGGGCCAACGGTGGGTGAGGGGACGGTCGTCTGGACGACCGCGACGGCCGCCCACGCCCACGACGCCACCACCGGCGAAACACGCTGGCAGTTCGAGCCCGCTCGGGGGACCGGCAGCCCGGCGATCGCCGATGGCGTCGCCTACCTCGGGTCGAGGGAGACCTCGTTCCACGCGCTCGATGTGTCCTCCGGCGACCCGGCATGGTCGGTCGAGACGACCAGTCGGCCGACCGTCGCGCCGGTCGTCGCCGGGAGCGTAGTCTACTACGGGTCAGGTGCCCACCGGGTGTACGCCCGCGACACGGCGACCGGCGAGAAGCTGTGGTACCGGCAGATCGGGTGGATCCCGTCCGATCCGGCGCTGGCGGGCGGAACGGTGTTCGTCACCGGGAAGGCCGAACTGGTCGCGCTCCGTGACTCCTGAGATCCGCGTCCACCCCGGGGCGTCATATGGCGCAGGACGGCTACCGCGGTCACTCGCTCGTCGGCCGAGGCGGGCTCCGGTTTGCGCTCGAGCCGTCGCCGGGCAAGAGTGAAGCGAGTGGACGGTGAACGAGCGAGCGATGAGCGGCCGGGAATCGCAATCAGGGATCAGAAGGGTCGTCGAATCGACGGTGGGCGATCTGGCCGACTGGCTGCTACTGAACGGCGGACGCAGCACCGTCGCGCTCGCGTTCACTGGCCTCCTCGTGGCCTTCTTCGCCGTCTTCCCGGCGACCGGGCTCGCCCCCATGCTGGACCTCCAGCCGGTGTTCTACGCGTACAGCGCCCTGATCGCGGGTAACATCACGCTCGTCACGGTCGTGGTCTCGCTCAACCAGCTCCTGTTGTCCCGGGAACTCCGGACGCCGGGCGAGGTACGCACACAGATGGGTGAGGCGATAGAGTACCGCTCGAACGTCGAGGCGACGACCGAGAAGATCGCTCCGGTCGAACCGCAGGGCTTTCTCCAGTTGCTCGTCGAGGCGGCCCGCGAGGAGGCCCAGCGGCTCGGGGGCCTCGCACGCGACCACGACGGGGAGATCCTCGGCGAGGAGATAGACGAGGAGGTCTCGGCGTTCACCGCCCACATGGACGACATCGACGCCCTCCTGGCGGAGTCGGGCGGCGACACGGTCGGCGTCCTGGCGCCGTTGTTGCAGACGAACTACGCCCGGGATATCGACCGTCTCAGGCGCCTGAAGGACCGCCACGCCGGGGACATGGACGAGACGACGGTGGAGGCCATAGACGCCCTCATCGACCGGCTACAGGAGATAGACGTCGCCCGCCAGTACTTCAAGACGATCTACCTCCAGCAGGAGCTCTCGATGCTCTCCCGGCGGCTCGTCTACGTCGGTGTCCCGGCCGTGGCGGTCGTGCTGGCGTCACTTCTGGTCACGACCGTCCCCTCCGGCCGTCCGGGGCTGGCGCCGTCGGTCGCCTTCGTCCCGGTGGCGTTCGCCGCCGGGACGCTCCCGCTGGTGCTGCTCGGCTCCTACACCCTCCGGATAGCGACCGTCACCACCCTCACGGTGGCGACGCTCCCCTTTACGACCCCCGAGCAGGAGCAGTGAGTCCCCGGCTCCGGGGCGTCGCCGGAGTGCCGGCAGTCGAGCCGACGGCGCGGGCCGCGGTCAGGCGGGCCACTCGTCGGCGCGACCGGTCTATCGGTGGGCCGCAAGCGACGTGGATGGAGCAATTCCTCTTCGCGCGCACGTCGTCTCCGGCCCCTGGTGGATGGCGAGCCAGCAGCGGTCCCCGGTCGACCCAGGCGGATGGCGAGCCACCAGCGGTCCCCGGCAGACGGGCGGGTGGAGCGAAACCGGCAGCCCCCGACCCACGCGAGCGGGTCGTCGGCCCGCCCGTCGAGGTCACCGGAACGTCTCGACGTGGTCGACGACCTCTTCGGGCGTGTCGCCGACCGGGACGCCGGCCTCCTCTAAGGCGTCGATCTTCGACTCCGCCGTGCCGGTTCCGGACCCGGAGACGATGGCGCCGGCGTGGCCCATGCGCTTGCCCGGCGGCGCGGTGCGGCCCGCGATGAAGCCCGCGACCGGGGTGTCCACGTGCTCGCCGATGTACCGGGCGGCCGCCTCCTCGTCCTCGCCGCCGATCTCGCCGCACATGACGACGGCGCGGGTGTCGGGGTCGGCCTCGAACAGCTTGAGGGCGTCGACGAAGTCGGTCCCGATGATGGGGTCGCCGCCGATGCCGACGGCCGTGGTCTGGCCGATGCCGCGCGACGTGAGGTTGTCGACGACCTGGTAGGTGAGCGTCCCGGACCGGGAGACCAGCCCGACGTCGCCGGCGCTGAAGATGTTCCCCGGCAGGATGCCGAGTTTGGCCTCGCCGGGCGTGATGACGCCGGGGCAGTTCGGCCCGACGAGGTGGGTGTCCGTCGCCGCGGCCTTCCGGTACACGTGGGCCATGTCCTGCTGGGGGATGCCCTCGGTGATGGCCACCACGAGGTCTAGCGGGGCGTCCAGCGCCTCCAGGAGCGCGTCGGCGGCGAACGCGGGCGGGACGAACACGACGGAGGTGTCGGCCTCGGCCGCGCGGGCGGCGCCGGCGACGGTGTCGTAGACGGGGATGCCCTCGACCGCCTGGCCGCCCTTGCCGGGGACGGCGCCGGCGACGACGTTCGTGCCGTACTCGACCATCTGCCGGGTGTGGAACGACCCCTCGCCGCCGGTGATGCCCTGCACGACGACGCGGCTGTCCGCGTCGACGAGGACGCTCACCGCGACCCCTCCTCGGCGTACTCGACGGCGCGCTGGACGGCCGACTCCAGGGTCGCCTCGACGGTGACCAGGTCGGTGTTGAGAATCTCCATGCCTTCCTCGGCGTTGGTGCCGGCGAGCCTGACCACGACTGGCTTCGGGATCTGCTCGAACTGCTCCAGCGCCTCGTTGATGCCCGTCGCGACCTCGTCGCCGCGCGTGATCCCGCCGAAGATGTTGAACACGACCGCCTCGACGGAGTCGTCGGCGAACACCATGTCCAGGGCGTTCGTGACGCGCTCGGCCTTGGCGCCGCCGCCGATGTCGAGGAAGTTCGCCGGCGCGCCGCCGTGGTAAGTCGAAGCCGTACTCGTCGGCCTTCGCCTCGAGGTCGTCCCCGGCGGTAGCCTCCTCCATGTCGGCGAGGTCGGGGTGGCGGAACAGCGCGTCGCCGTCGACGTTCATCACGGCGTCGGCGGCGACCACCTCGTCGTCGGCCGTCACCATGAGCGGGTTGACCTCTATCTCGGTGGCGTCCTTCTCCTCCCAGAGGTCGTACAGCGTCCGGAGGATCGACGCGACGTCGCCGGCGACCTCGCGATCGACGCCCGCTTCGTAGACCGCCTTCCGCGACTCGTAGCGCTGCATTCCGAACAGCGGGTCGACGTGCTCCCGTACGATCGCGTCGGGCTCCTCGGCGGCGACCGCTTCGATGTCGACCCCGCCGCGTGTCGAGACCATCGCGACGGGTTGGCCCTCGCCGCGGTCCATCGTGACGCCGACGTACAGCTCGTCGTCGAAGTCGACGGCGGCCTCCACGAGCACGTCCTCGACGGGCAGGCCCTTGAGATCCATCCCGATGATGCGGTGGGCGGCCTCGCGGGCCTCCGGGGCGTCCTCGACGAGTTCGATGCCGCCGGCCTTCCCGCGCCCCCCGACCTGTACCTGCGCCTTGATCGCGACGGGGTAGCCGATCGACTCGGCCGCCTCGACCGCCTCGTCGGGAGAGGAGGCGAGCGCCGAGTCCGGGACGGCGATCCCGGCCTCGTCGAAGACGTCCTTCGCCTGGTACTCGTGGAGTTTCATGGGAGAGGTGGCGTGACGTTCGGTTGAGCCCGGCAAAGTTCTACCGGAAGCGCCCCACCACGACTCGCCGACGGCCCGTCACCGTCCCGGCCCGACACTCGACAGACGCCGAGGGGTTGCCACGTGGTTTCACTCGCCCCGTCGGTCCGGTCAGCGTGGCCTCGACCGCGACGGGTGACTCCGACCCGTCGTCGGTCCAGCAGTGTCGTCGTCCAGCGGTATGCCCGCCGTCATCCGACGGCGACCGAGAGGTACGCGATCCCGAACAGCGTGGCGTTGTAGGCGCCGTGGGCCGCGGCGGGAACGACCACGGTCCCGGTGCGTTCGTAAATGATGGCGAAGACGAGCGCCGGGACGAAAAGCAGCGTGACGGTGAGCGCGACGCCGGAGGTCGGGCCGGCGAGCGCCGGGGCGTGGGCGACGGCGAAGATGACGGTGGCCAGCGCCACGCCGAGGGGTGCCGAGAACGCCTCGCGGAGCCGGCTCTGGACGACCCCGCGGAACAGCAGTTCCTCGCCGGGCGCGATGACGGCGACGGCCAGGACTGCCAGCGCGAGGAACACCCGCGGGTCCCGGCGGCCGAGTGCCGCGGCGCGGTTCTCTGCGGGGGTGAGCCCCAGGAAGAACACGACCACGACCACCATCGTGAAGGCGCCGACCAGGGCGAGGACGTAGCCGGCCGCCGCGTGGAGCCACCCCTCCAGGTCGGGCACCGAAACGCCGACGTACTCGCGGGGGAGGCCACGGGCGCCGAGGTACAGGGCCGAGACCCCGCCGAAGGAAAGCCCCTGCAGCAGGAGGACCCGGAGGACGGTCTCCGGGAGCACGGCGAGGTCGGGCGCGACGGCGAGGAGGGCCACGATGAGGAGGCTGCCGCCGCCGAGGCCGACCGCTGCCAGCGCCGGTGCCACCAGGAGGGCCCGCAGCGGGGCCGGCACCCGGCTCGCGGCGGCGGCGAGACCGGGCGGGGCGCCGGCGGGCGACATGGGGCGACGGTCACACTGCCGGGTGAAAAAGCCCCGCTACCGGAACCGGACGTGGTAGTACAGCGCGCCGACGACGACGGGGACCGCGAGCAGGAGGGGGATCGAGAGGACGCTGCCGGGGCTCCCGCTCACCTGGACGGCCACGAGCAACGCCACGAACAGGACCGCGAGGCTGCCGACGACGACCGCGACGAGCCGGAACGGGTCATCGTCGGCGTCGGGTCCCACGCTACCGGCCGCCCTCGTGGAGGCTCTCGAGTATCTCGGGGTCGGTGCGGAACTTCAGGACGTTGTGGACGATGGAGTTCCGCAGGTTGTCGACCGCCCGGCCGTGCTGCTTGTAGAACTCGTGAATCCAGCGGGACTGCGACTGGCGGGTGGGAAACATCATCACGGACTTCCACTGGTAGGTGCCGTCTGACAGGAAGTAGAACAAGGTGTTCGGGGAGTCGCGGATGAACTCCATGGCGGGCCGCCACTCCGCCTCGAAGTGCTCGGGGTCGAACTTGAACTCGAACAGCGCGAAGTGGAAGTACTCCTCGTTCGGGATGATGGCCTCCCGGAAGACGCCCTCCTCGCGCATCCCGCGGATGGACTCGGAGACGGTAACGTGGGAGACGTCGATGCCGTACGTCTCCTCCAGGATGTGTGCCAGGTCCCGGGAGGACAGCTGCGGGTCCCGCGAGAGTTCCCGGAGTACGACGAGCACGTCGCGTTCCTTGAACTCCCAGTCCGGGTCGTCGCTCGACGCCATGGCGGCATCTCGCTTTCCTCCGTGGTGTCGCTTTCGGTCAGGGGTGGCTATCGGCCCTCGAACTCGGGGTCGCGGCCCTCCATGAAGGCGGTCGCGCCCTCCTCGTGGTCGTGGGTCTCGAAGACGGCGGCCTGGGCGGCAGCCTCGTTGTCCAGCGCCTCCTTCAGGCCCGCGGTGACGCCCTGTTCGAGAAGCTTCTTGGAGTGTCTGAGCGCCACGGTCGGGCCCTCGGCGATCTGCTCGATGAATTCGTCGCACTGCTCGTCGAAGTCCTCCGCGTAGACGTGGTTGAACAGGCCGAGGTCGGCGGCCGCCTCGGCGTCGAGCATCTCGCCGGTGAAGACGAGCTCCTTGGCCGTGCTGAGGCCGACCTGTCGCGGCAGCAGGTACGACGTCCCGGAGTCGATGCCGAGACCGACCTGCCGGAAGGCGACGCCGTCGACCTTCGCGACCGTCGGCAGGTGGAACTCCGCGACGCGCCGGATGGCCCGGTGGGTCTCGTGCTGGATGCGCTCTACGGCCTCGTGCAGCTCCGCGGCGCCGCTCATCAGCTCGATCATCGCGTTGACGTCCCCGCCCGCACAGAACGTGCCTTCCGTGCCCTGAACGACGAGACACCGGGCGTCGTCAGTTCCCTCCAGCTCGTCGATAGCGTCGAGGATGGCGCCGGACATCTCGGCGCTGAGGGCGTTGCGGTCGTCCGGCCGGTTCAGCGTCAGCGTGGCGATGCCGTCCTCGACCTCTAGGATCACTGGGTCGCTCATCGTACACCCCGACGACGGCAGCCATCACCTAAAGCCTTGCCACGCTACTGACCAACGTACGACGACTGGCCGCTAAATTCTAACAAAAGTAGCGTAGGCTGGAGTTTACCCTACATTTGAAAAGGGCTGGGGTTAGACCTCGCCGCCGAGGTACGCTTCCTGGACCGCGGGGTCGGACTTGATCTCCTCCGGCGTGCCCTCGGCGATCAGTTCGCCGAAGCTGATCACGATGGCACGGTCGATGAGGCGCAACAGCCCGCGCATGTTGTGATCGACGACGATGAGCGTCGTGCCGGCCTCGCGGAGCTCCTCGAACAGCGCGGAGACCTGTTCGATCTCGCTACCCGCCAGCCCGGCGAACGGCTCGTCGACGAGCAGCAGTTCCGGCTCCGTCGCCATCGCGCGGCCGAGTTCCAGGCGGAGCATGCCGGCGTGGGAGAGTTCGTCCGGCATCCGGCGGAGTGCGTCGCCGAGGCCGACACGGTCGCAGAGCTCGATGGCCTCCGCCCGGGTCTCGCCGCGGAGCCCCGAGGTACTGAACAGCTCGTTCGGGACGAGGGCGGTCCGGACGTTCTCCAGGACGGTCCGGTCCTCGAACGGCCGGAACGCCTGGAAGGTCCGCGCCAGCCCTCGTGTGACCATCTCGTAGGCGGGCGCGCCGGTGACGCGCTCGCCGCGGTAGTAGACCTCCCCGGCGGTGGGCGGATACCGGCCGGTGATGCAGTTGAACGTCGTGGACTTGCCGGCGCCGTTCGGGCCGATGAAGCCGAGGATCTCCCGTTCCCGGACCGCAAAGGAGAGGTCGTCGACGGCCGTCAGGCCGCCGAACCGCTTCGTGAGGTCCTCGGCGACCAGGAGTCCGTCGTCTGGGTCGAACGACCGGTCCGTCTCGACCGACCCTGCGTCGGTGCGGGCCTCGCTGCTCATCGTCGATCACCGCCGAGGAGGTCGCGGAGTTCGTCGAGCCAGGCGTGGACGGCCAGCACGCCGGCGGTCTCGCCGCCGTCCGGGACCGCCTCGCCCTCCGGGGACCGGCGGCGTCGCCACTCCGCCCCGGCGCGGGGCACGATGCCTTCCGGCAGGAAGAAGAGGAACCCGAGGGTGACGAGGCCGAACAGGAGGAGGTAGATCTCGCCGAGGGGCACACCGAGGAGCGGTATCACGAGTTCGACCTCGATGCCTGTGAAGGGAATGCTGACGGTGTCGGCGTTCCGGAGGGCGACCCGGAGCATGTGGAAGACGATGCCGCCGACGGCAGCCCCGGTGATGGTCCCCATCCCGCCGAGGATTGCGGCGATGATGACCTCGATGCTGACGACGAGTGCCAGAAGCTCCGAGGGGGAAAAGCCGCCGATGCTGTGGCCGTACATCGCGCCGGCGAACCCGCCGACGAGTGCGGAGACGACGAACGCGAAGAGCTTGAACTTCGCGGGGTTCTTGCCGGTCGCCGCGAGCGCGACCTCGTCGGCGCGGATGGCCGTGAAGACGACGCCCGCGTCGGCCCGCGTGATCGCGATGAACACGACCGCCGACAGGAGGAAGATGGCGAGCGCCAGATAGTAGCCGGCGAAGGGGTCGATGCCGGGCGAGGGGATGGGGCCGATGGCTGATAGCTTCTCCACCCGACCCACGCTTACGAGTCCGAGTTCGCCGCCGGTCAGGTCCGGGGAGAAGCGGAAGACGGAGATCACGATAAGCGGGGCGACGAGCGTGATGAGCGAGAAGTACGGGCCCTTGACCCGGAGCGACGGGAACCCGATGAGAAGGCCCGCGATGGCGGCAGTCAGCGCACCGAGCGGGGCGGCGATCCACGGATCGACGCCGAGATGGAGGTTCAACATGCCGGAGGGGTACCCGCCGACGCCGAAGAACAGCGCGTGCCCGAAGGAGATTTCGCCGGTGTACCCGGAGACGAAGTCCCAGCTCATCACCCACGTGGCGAAAAAGAGGGCCCCTGCGAGTTGAATCGTCCGGATGGGTGGGGCAACGACCGGGACGACGAACAGCCCGGCGACGCCGAGCAGGCCGAGCTGCTGGATCGGCCCCATCGTCAGCGGGTTCAGGAGTTCGCCCCAGCTCAGCCGTTCGGTTTCGCCCGCCATCTCACTCCTCCACCAGTTCGCGGCCGAAGAGGCCCTCCGGTTTGACGAGCAGGACGACGACGAGTACGACGAGCGCGGACACGCCGGCCAGCCGTTCGCTGACGAACGACACCATGGCCTGGTCGAGGAAGCTGATGAGGTAGGCGCCGACGACGCTGCCGCGGATGCTGCCGAGGCCACCCACGACGACGATGGCGAACGCCAAGATCAGGGGGCTCCGACCCATGAACGGGTGGGCGACCGAGAACTCTGCGAGGAATAGGCCCGCGATGCCGGCCAGCCCGCCGGCCAAAAGCCAGGTGAGCGCATACACCCGCTCGGCGTCGATACCCACTAGTGCCGCGCCGCGGTCCGACATCGACGTCGCGAGGATGGCCCGGCCGGTGCGCGTCTCGTTGACGAAGTAGAACAGGGCCCCGATCAGCAGCCAGGAGACGACGAACATGACCCCGAGGTGGCGGCTGATGCCGCCGAGGACGTCGAACTCGCCGGACACGAGGTTCCGGACGACCAGTTCCTGGCCGCCGAACACCTGGAGCAACACCTGCTCGGTCACGATGGCCACCACCAGCGTCAGTATCAGCACCGTGATGGGGTTGTCTCGGACCGAGCGGATCATCCCGACGTACAGGCCGAGTGACGCGACCGCCGGCACGACCAGGGCGGCGAACGCACCGAGGACGATGCTGTCGGTCAGCGAGACCGTCGCGACCGCTGCGTACGCCCCCACCGCCAACAGGGCCCCGTGGGCGAGGTTCAGTACACCGCCGACGCCGAAGATGAGCGTAAAGCCGATGGCGATGAGCGAGTACAGCGCGCCCAACACCAGGACGTACGAGGCGAACCCGACACCCGTCGGCATCGGAGATCAGGCCCAGGGCGGGCTGATGTAGTCGGACTCCTGGAGGTCGTCCGGCCAGATCACTCGCTGCTGGCCGTTGCCCTCCTCGTCCGGCTGCCACTGGAAGTACACGCCCTGGGCGAGGTCCGGGCCGTACTTGACGTCGTGGGGGAACTCCTGATCCCGGCCGTAGAACTCGAGGGTCCCGCTGGTGCCCGTGTGGGAGGCGGCCTCGAGTTCGGCGATCACGTCGTCGGTGGCGACGCTCTCGGCGGCCTCGACCGCGTTTTTGAACATGTAGACCGCGTCGTACGTCGAGTAGCCAGAGTACACCGGGTAGCCGTCGTAGGCCTCGTTGTACGCGTTGGCGTACGGCACCGTCTTGTCGGTGATCTCCGATGTCGGCGTCGCCGTCGTATTGGAGAACGTCGCGATGGCGGCGCCCTCCGTCGCGGCGTAGTACGACGGCAACTGCGTGGGGACGTGGATCCCGCCGAATCCGAACGGCCGCTGTTGTTTCGCCCACTGAACCAACGGCGTCGTGCCGATGTGTGCAAGCGCCGTGTAGACCCCGTCGACGCCGTTGTTCTCGATCTCCTCGAAGATTGGGGTGAAGTCCTCGGTGCCCTCCGACACGCGGCGGACCTGCGTGACCTCGACGTTCGCCTCGTCGGACAGTCGCTGGCTGATACCATCCGTCACCGGCTCGGTCCACTTGAAGTCCTCCGCGATGAAGGCGACCGTCTCCCAGCCCATCGCGTCGAAGCGCTCGCTGGCGAACGTCACGAGCGAGTCGTCCAGGAACGTCGAGTTCGTCGGACCGACCCGGAACCACGGCCTGTACTTCTCGTAGTCCTCGGCGAGCAGCGCCGGCGCCTCCGGCGTCGCCGCGCCGCTCGTCAGATGGACCGTTTCCGCCTGGGCGATGTCGTCCATGATCGCCAGCAACTGTTCGGAGCCGAAGATGCCGACCGTCGCCTCGACGTCCTCCCCGGTCGTGAGTTCCTTGTAGACGTCGCGGGCGGTGCTCGGCTGGTCCTTCGTGTCCTTCGTCGACACCTCGACGTCGGCGCCGGCGATGCCACCGTCGGCGTTTATCTCCTCGACGGCGAGTTCGGCGCTGTTGTGGATGGACGCCCCCAGCGGGGAGTCCGACGGGCCGAGCGAGCCGACGGTGATGGTGTCCGGAACGCTGCCGTCACCGCCGTCGGAGTCGCCGAGACAGCCGGCCAACGCCACGCCCGTCGCGCCCGCACCGGTCGCCCGGAGGAAGGACCGTCGCGCCACTCGGGAACGGACTGACCCGTCACCGACGCACCGAATTCTGCCATTGTTAACCATGATTCTTCATTGGCTACCGGTCAAGGTGATATAAATCTACTGTCGGTACGGAGTGGCCGGTCTGGCGGCGTCGCTCCCTGGACCCGCCAGTCGTCACCGCGCCGTCCAGCCGCCGTCCACCGACAGCGTCGCCCCGGTGACGTAGGAGGCCAGGTCGCTCGCGAGGAACACGGCGGGACCCGCGATCTCCGCGGGGTCGGCGAACCGGTCCAGCGGCGTCCGGTCCTCGATGGACGCCCGGAGGTCCTCGTCGGCCCGGAGGTCGGCCGTCAGGTCGGTCGCGACGTAGCCCGGCGCGAGACAGTTGACGCGGACCGCCGGCGCCCAGTCGAGCGCGAGGCTCCTGGTGAGCCCGACCAGGCCGTGTTTCGAGGCGACGTAGGGGTGCTGGCGCGGGAGGCCGACCAGGCCGCCGACGGAGGCGACGTTGACAAGTGTGCCACCCGACGCCCGGAGCGCCGGCTCGGCGGCCCGGGCGCAGGCGAAGGCGGCCTCGAGGTTCACGTCGATGACCTGCCGGAGGCCCGCGTCGGTGACGTCGCCGGGCCGGCCGAGCGCCGAGTCGGGATTGACCCCGGCGTTGTTGACGACGACGTCGACGCCGAGGTCGTCGGCGATGCGGTCGACGCAGCCGTCGACGGCCGCGTGGTCGGTGACGTCGACCGGCTCGAAGCGGCTCTCGACGCCGCGATCCCTGACCGCCTCGACGGCGGTCTCCAGTGTCGATTCGTCACGTGCCAGCGGCACGACGTTCGCGCCGGCCTCGGCGAATCCCACCGAGATGGCGCGGCCGATGCCCCGGGAGCCGCCGGTGACGACGGCGGTCGTGTCCTCCAGTCCGAACTCGAGTGCGACGTCCATGTCGGCTCCGCGGTCGCTCGGCCCAAAACCCTGCCGCCGAACCGGGCTGCCCCGCCGGACCCTGCCAACCGGCGTCGGGCCGGCCGGGCGGGCTATGCCGACAGGCGTCGGGTCGCCCAGCGGAACCACGCAGACCCCGACTCCGACGGTTCGTAACGCTCATACCGCCGCTTGCTCTACCGAAGCGATATGGACCTGCGCGTCATCGAGAACCTCGAGACCGAGCTGTCGATCGAGATCCAGGGCGAGGACCACACGTTCATGAACGTCCTGAAGGGCGCCCTGCTGGAGGTCGACGGCGTCACCGCCGCGACGTACGACATGAACCCCGAGCAGTCGGGTGGCCAGACCGAGCCCATCGTCACGATCAAGACCGACGGCAGCATCGAGCCGCTGGACGCCCTCGAGGCGGCCGCCGGCGGCATCAAGACGAAGACCGACGCGTTCCGCGACGCCTTCGAGGCCGCCGCCTGACTCCGGGGCCGAAAGCGTCGATCTCCGGACCGTCACCGGAAGGGCGCCCACCCCGTACTCCCGTTCCGTGAGCCCGTCGTCACCGCCTGACGGCCACACCGCGCTGGTCGAGGTACTGCTTGACCTCCTCGATGGTGTATTCGCCGAAGTGGAAGATCGAGGCCGCGAGCGCCGCGTTGGCGCCCGCCTCCTCGAATACCTCGTGGACGTGCTCGGGGCCCCCGCAGCCGGAGGAGGCGATGACGGGCGTCGACGTGGCCTCGACGACCGCCCGGATGAGCGGGACGTCGTAGCCGTCCTCGGTCCCGTCGCGGTCGATGGAGTTGACGAACAGTTCCCCGGCGCCGCGCCGCTCGGCCTCGCGGACCCACTCGAGGACGTCGACGCCGGTGCCCTCCCGGCCGCCCCGCTTCGTGCACTCGAACCACGCGCTCTCGCCGCCGACGTCGACGTAGTGCTCGCCGGCCCCGTCGAACCGCCGGCGGGCGTCGACGCTTATGACGATGCACTGGCTGCCGAACGCCGCCGCACCCTCGGTGATGAGCTCGGGGCGCTCGAGGGCGCCGGTCGTGATGGAGACCTTGTCGGCGCCGGCCCGCAGCGTCTCCTTGACGTCGTCCCGCGTTCGGATGCCGCCGCCGACCGTGAGCGGGATGAACACCTCGTCGGCGACCGCCGAAACGGTGGACAGCATTGTCTCGCGGCCCGCGGCCGACGCGGTGATGTCGAGGAAGACGAACTCGTCGGCGCCGGACTCGTTGTACTTCTCCGCGAGTTCGACCGGGTCGCCGGTGTACTCGAGGTTCTCGAAGTTGACGCCGGTGTAGACGGCGGCGTTCCCGTCGTCGTCGACGTCGACGTCGATACAGGGGATGATCCGCTTCGTCAGCGCCATTCGGATGATTGGGGTAGGGAGGGGCCCCGGTAAAAGGATGCGGAACCGGGGGCGGCCGGCCCCCGGCACCGGCCCGACTGCGACTGCGGTTCGCAAGGCTCTACCGCCCCGGCCGAGTACCCGAGCCCCATGACCACAGTCCGGAACGTCGCGGCCGGCGTGCGACAGATGACGAGCAACGCCTTCCTCGTGGAGGGTGACCGGCCGGTCCTCGTCGACGCCGGCCAGGGCTTCGACGCCGTCGCCCGGATCGAGGACGCGACCGGGGAACTGGATGCCGTGGTCCTGACCCACACCCACCCGGACCACATCGGCAACGTCGAGCCAGTGGTGGAGGCGTTCGACGTCGACGTCCAGGGCTTCGACGCCCACCACGCGCTGATCGACCACGCGATCGACGACGGCGACACGGTCCGGCTGGGCGACGACGACTTCGAGGCGCTGCACACCCCGGGCCACAAAGACGACCACCTCTGTCTGTACGCCCGTGACCCAGGCGTGCTGTTCGCCGGGGATCTCGTGTTCGCCAACGGCGGGTTCGGCCGCACCGACCTCGCGGAGGGCG
>PXQY01000073.1 GCA_003021745.1 Halobacteriales archaeon QH_7_69_31 | reverse complement strand
TGTAATAAATTATACGCTCATTGACTGCTTGGCCCAACGCCCGACCGCAGCCATACTTCCAACACTACAGGGTACCAGACGGTATTCAGACCAGGGCTCCCCTCGTCTGCGAGCTCCCGATACCCGGACCTAGCCCTCTCGAGATCAATATACTCTGCTATCTGCGGGTCGTCCTCGAACAATATCTTGGCTATGTTGTCTGCGGTGTACTCCTGCAGTGCCTGCCAAAAACTCGGAGCGAGCGTGGCCTTATCCGGGCGTTGCTGGACTTTAGGAGGAAGCACCCCTTCCATTGCGTTCCGCATAGCATACCGCAGCCATCCCTGCTGTATCTTCTGGTCGGCAGGGAGTGCAAGACAGAACTCCACCAGTCGGCGGTCGAAGAACGGATACCGTGGTTCGATGTTGAACGCTTTTGAAGTCTTGTTGAGCCGTTCTAATACCAATACGACGAGGTCAGGCCGCAACCTGGTGTAATGTAATTTCCGTGCCGTTGCCGGTCGAGTTGCGACACTGTCAAACAAACGTTCCTTCGCATCGGTTCGCTCGAGGAATTCGGGGTCGAGCGCTGAGTTTACCACATCCCTGAATTCGTCATGTCTCATTTTCATGACCGCCTTTCTGACCCACGACGGTAGCAGCGGAACGAGCGTCTGATTGAATATGAGATTCCGTATCTTTGACCCCTGGTCGAACCTCTCGTTGAAGGCGCGGATTTCGCCTGCGAGTGTCAGCCATCGACCACCGGCGGCGAGTTCGGGAAGGTACCCGATTCCGTGTGAGGAAACTTGGTCACCGCCGAACCCGTCCAGTAGAATATGCACATCGTCCTTGTGGGACCCTCGGTAGATGTTCCAGTTGAGATAGAAGTTGTTCCCAAGACTTGGCGTTTCGCTGTGGTAAAGTATCGTCTCGAGATCGCCGAGCGGGTCACGCTGGTCCCCGCGGAAGCAACGCGGCGTGACGGAACACTTATCGAGGACTGCATTAATGTACTCCCGCTCGTCGCTTGAAGAGAGTTCCTCCTCGTCGAAGACGGCAGAGTAGGTGTACAGCCGGAAGTCATCTTCGTCCCGGCGCAGTTCGTCGGCCGTGCAAACGATGGACGACGAATCGAGTCCGCCACTGAGCGTCGAACCGATTGGTCCCTTCGCCCGGAGCCGACACTCGACCGCCTCGAAGAACAACTCGCGGAACCGCTCGGCGTAGGCCTCGTCGGTCTCGAGGTCGATGGTCCGGTCCGGGTCGAGCGCCCAGTACTCCGTCGTTTCGACGCCGTCGTCATCGGCCACGAGCACGTGGGCCGGCGGGAGCCGCTTTACTTCCTCGAAGAACGTGCGTTCGTCGCTCTGGTACTCTCGTGCCAGGTGGTTCGAGAGGCGTATCTCGTCGGGTCGCCGCGGCCCCCCGCCGGCGGCCCACAGCGCTTTGATTTCGGAGCCGAACAGAAAGCGGTCCTCGCCGCGGTAGTAGTAGAATGGCCGCAGTCCAACGTGGTCGCGGGCAAGGAACAATCGCTCCGCGTCCGGGTTGAAAATAGCGAACGCATACGCACCGACGAGCCGTTCGGGACAGTCCTCACCCCACTGCTCGTGGGCCGCGAGCACCAGGTCGGCGTCAGCGACCGTACCGGGTGGCGCCGCGACGTCCAGCTCCCCCAGCAGCTCCTCGCGGTTGTCGATGCGGCCGTCGAAGGTGAGCACCCTGTCGCCGCGTTCCGGCGGCGATCCGGCGTGTTGCGCCTCGGGGGTCGTCTCGAACCGTTGGTGACCGAGCCCGACGCGGCCATCCCGCCACGTCCAGGCGCCGTCCGGCCCCTGGTGGTCGATTGCCTCGGTCATCGCCCGGAGGGTGTCGGACTCGACCGACCCGCCGTCGAACCGGTAGATGCCGACGATACCACTCATCCGGACGCCTCCAGTCGGCTATACTCCTCGCGATTCTCCCCGCCAACGATTATTTCATCGTTGCTCTCCAGCCAGGCGTGGGCTTCCATGTCGGCACCGGCGTCGTCGACGCCGAACCGCAGCACCGTCTCGTGGCCGCGGCGCTCCAGCATCGCCTCGGCGACGAGGGCCCGGACCAGGCAGGATCGGTCGCCGGGCGTGGCGCGGTCGGCGGCATCGACGGCCCAGCCGACGTCCTCGCGGGCCGTGTCGCTCCCGAGCAGCGGTGCCGGCAGCGAGCCGAGCAGCGCCCGGACCCGGGTGTAGGCGACGACTCGAACGGCGGTCCCGACCCCGACGAGCAGGACCGCCGCCTCCGCGACCAGGAGGCGCTCGCGGGTCGACAGCCCGAGGACGCTACGCAGCATCGTCCGGGTCGCGAATCTCGACCAGTCCTGCCGCCTCCACGTCCGCGAGGAAGGCCTGGAGGTCCTGGCGTGCGACGGCCGCGTCGACGTCGAACTCCGACAGCAGGGCGTCCCGGAGGGCCCCGACGGTCGTGGGCTCCTCGAGCCGCTCCCAGAGCAGCGTCGCGACCTCGTTCATGCCGTAGTACATCCCAGCCTCCGACTGGAGCAGCACGGCCTCGCCGTCCAGCGTCGTCGACAGCGACTCGTCGGTCCTGGCGACGACGGCGCCCTCGCGGAACTCCAGGTCGTCCTCTGCCACGGTTGCCCGAGGGTTCGCCCGGAGGGGATTCAACGTTTTGGTCAGAGAGCAGAACCCGCGACCGCCACAGCCCTGAAGCCACCGGGGCCCCAGACGCCGTCCATGGAGCGGTTCGTCGGGCTCGTCGTCGCCGGCGGCCTCGGACTCGTCGCGGGACTGTGGACCCTCCGCCTTTCGGCCCGGTGGTCGCCGGCGTGGCTGGTCGGCGTGGCCATCCTTGTCGCCGGCGCGGCCGGCCTGGCCGCCGGTATCGGCCGGGAACTCGAGTCGGCTCCCTGACCCCCGTCAACCATTTGGCGGACGCCCGACTCACGCCCCGACATGGGCCTGCCGGTCGCGGAGTCCTACTGGCTCGTCCGGTTCGTCCTCCAGCGCGGCCTCGCGGTCGTGTACCTGGCGGCCTTTCTCGTCGCGGCCCACCAGTTCCGGCCGCTCGCCGGCGAGGACGGCCTCTCGCCGCTCGGCGACCGCCTCCAGGCGACCGCGTTCCGCGACCGCCCCAGCCTGTTCCGACTCGTGCCCGACGACCGCGTCATCGCGGCGACGGCCTGGACCGGCGTCGCGCTGTCGGCGCTGGCGCTTTTCGCCGGCCCGTACTGGCTGCCCGACGGCCTCGCGACGCCGGCGGCGATGGCGCTGTGGGCGGCGCTGTGGCTCCTGTACCTGAACTTCGTGAACGCCGGCGGCATCTTCTACGGCTACGGCTGGGAGTCGATGCTCCTGGAGACCGGCTTCCTCGCCGTGTTCCTCGGCGCCGGTCCTGCCGGGCCGCCGGTGGTCGTCGTCTGGCTGTTCAAGTGGGTGCTGTTCCGCAACATGTTCGGCGCCGGCCTCATCAAACTCCGCGGGGACGCCTGCTGGCGGGACCTTCGTGGTACGCCCACCACCTCCCCGACCGCTTCCACCGCGTCGAGACGCTGGGCAACCACGTCGTCGAACTCGCCGTCCCGTTCCTGTACTTCGCGCCCAAGCCGTACGCCGCTGTCGGCGGCGCCTTGACCATCGGCTTCCATCTGTGGCTGATCGCCACGGGGAACTTCTCGTGGCTCAACGTCATCACGGTCGTCCAGGCCGTCGCGACCTTCACCGATCGCGTCATCGCGGCCATCCTCCCGGTCGCGGCGCCCACCGCGGCGCCAACACCGACCTACCTCCAGGCGGCCTCGGTCGCCGTCGCCGCCGTCGTGCTCGTGTTGAGCGTCCACCCGGTCCGGAACATGCTGTCGGAACGCCAGCGGATGAACGCCGGGTGGGACCCGCTGCACCTCGTGAACAGCTACGGTGCCTTCGGGTCCATCACGCGGGACCGCTACGAGGTCGTGGTCGAGGGCACCACGGACCCGGCGCCGACCGAGGCCGACTGGCAGGCCTACGAGTTCCCCGGCAAACCGACCGATACGTCGGCCCGGCCGCCCCAGATCGCGCCGTACCACCACCGGCTCGGCTGGCAGCTCTGGTTCGCCGCCATGCGCCCGACGCCCCGCCGCAGCCCCTGGTTCCACCGGCTGATCGAGCAGCTTCTGGCGGGCGATGACGCCACGCGGACGCTTCTCGCCAACGATCCCTTCGACGGCAACGCGCCCGAGTACGTCCGCGCCGTCAGGTACCGGTACCGGTTCACGACGCCCGAGGAACGCGCCGAGACCGGCGACTGGTGGGCACGCGAGCGCGTCGGGTCCTACGTCCGCCCGGTCGCGGCGGGCGACTAGCGGCCGGCGGGACCGGGTGACGCGCTGCCGTCGGATGGCCCGTTCGCGCGGGGCAGCGTCACCACGCGCGGTCTTAGACGCCGCTTTTTCCAGGTCGCCACGCCGCTCCAGCACTGCCGGGATCCGGCAGACGCCCGCGGCGCCGGTGACCTGCGGCACCGTGCAGTCGTTGCTGCGATCGCAGACGACGGTCGGTACGTCGCCCGGTTGCGTGGGGAGCGTGAGGGATGCCCCTGCCGGAGTGTCACCCGGGCCGCCGGTTTTTCCTCGGTGCCGCCCGAACACCCCGACATGGACCTCACCGAACACGTCGACGGCATCGTCCACGAACCGATTCAGACCGAGGGGCAGGGCCTCGACCTGACGGTCGCGGCGGTCCACCGCGTCGAGTCGCCGGGCCGCGTCGACTTCGGGGGCGGCGAACTCGAACCGGGGGCCCTCGAACCGGTCGATACCCGGAAACGGAACGCGGACGACGACTACGGCTGGTGGCACCTCGACGGCGGCCGGTATATGCTCGAGTACAACGAGTCGCTGTCGGTGCCGGACGACCCGTCGACTCGCTGGAGCCCGTGCCGCTGTCGGTCGGCGGCTCAGGCCTCCGGATCAAGGAGAACGCACGGGTGTCGACGCTTCTCGTGCCCTGACGGCGCCGCCCCTACCTATATAGCCGTCCCGAGGGCACGGGACCCCTCCGGACCCCAATTATAACCGGCTTTGGGGCCGCCGTGCGCATCCGCGACATGGACGCAACTGATGGGGATGCGTTCGAGGTCGGGCGGCGACTGGAACGGGCCCGGACGGCGGTGCGGCGCGAGCGCCGTCGGACGGCCGACGAGCTCCGGGCGCTCGGCGACTTCGAACGCCACGTCCGCGACGTCGAGGCGGAGTCGCCCGACGTCGGGCCCCCGGCGGCACGGGCACCCGTCGTGGCCGGCGACACCGACGGGCTCCGGGCGGTCCGTGAGGCCTACCGTGAGACGGTGATGGACGTCCCACACTACGAGGAGGAGTACGCCGACGGCTACGTCGAGAGCCTGACCGCGGAGTTCTCCGGCGACCTGGCGGCTGCGCTCACGGACGGGACGCGGTTCAACGCCCGCTGCAAGCGGGCGCTCCTGGACGGCATCAAGGCTGGACGGACGGCCCGCGCCGGGTTGCTCGAACTGCTGGTCGAGGAGCGCGACTCCCTGTCGGCCGCCGCGGAGACGCTCGTCCCCCTGTCGGCGGAGCTGTCGGACCTCCAGCACCGGGCCGTCGGGTCGGCGCCCCATGGAATGTTGGACGCCCACGGGGCGCGGCTGGCGGTGCTGGAGCGGAAATGCGAGACCGTCGCGGAGGACCGCCAGGCAGTTCTCTTCGAGCAGCGCCGGACCGCCGGGCTCCCGGTCGAGGCCCCGGACATCCCGGTGTACGTCTACCAGGAGCTCCCGTTCGACTACCCGGTGATGGCCGCGGTCGCGTACTGTCGGCAGGCCATAGACCGGCTCCGGGAGACGGTCGACGCCGCGATGGCCGCGAGCACCCCGGACCGCGAACGGGTCGAGTAGGGGCCGCCGTCGCCCCGTCGCCGAGTAGCGATACACCGCGGCCGGAAGCGTTAGCACCACCCGGCCCGAGGTGGCCACCATGGCCGCGACCTACACCTGCGACGGCTGCGGAGCGACGCTGTCGTCCGGCGACGAACTCATCCGGGAGTCCCGGACGACGGGTCAGTCGTGGTACTGTCAGTACTGCCGGACGCCGGTCCCGGGGACGGTCGGGGAGCGACTGGCCCACCGCGAGGACGGCTCGCCGACCGACCGGCGGCCGTAGGGCGTATCGACCGGGTGGTGGGCCCGCCGTCAGGGAACGGGACCGTCCGGAACGCGCCCTCGTCGGCGAGTGTGTCGACGTCGGCCCGGTAGCCGTTCGATACCGACGCAGGCTCGGACGAAGGGGGCGAATAATATAGCATCTCCCGGGGTTACGAAGTCCCATGACACGGCGGAAGCTGCTCGGGGCGGCCGTCCGTGGGGGTTCGACGTCGTAATCGCCGGGTGACCCACCTGGGCCGGGTCCGCGGACCGTTCCGGTAGAGCCGGCCGATGCCCCGGTCAGGCGCCGTCGAGGTGGTGTGCCATCAGGTTCCGCTCGGCGCGCTGGAGGTGTTCGACCACCGTCGAGGCATCGAGGTCGAGTTCGGCGGCCACCTCCGTGGCGGTGGCCTCCCGCGGGACCTCGTAGTAGCCCACCTCGTAGGCCGTTTCGACGACCTCGCGCTGGCGGTCGGTCAGCGCCGCGAGCGGCCGCTCGCCGCCGTCGTAGCCGCCCAGCCGCTGGAGTTCCGGGGACGCCCCCTCGGCCTCGTACTCGCCGACGGTGCCCGCGATGGCGGCCTGTGGTCCGACCAGCGAGACGGTGGCGCCGCCGTCGTCGACCGCGGGGTCGCAGGTGCCGACCAGGTCCTCGGCGGCGTCCGCCGCGGCCGCCGACAGTTCCGGAGCCGAGAAGGAGACGACGTAGACACAGCGATCGGCGTCGGCGGCGACCCGGTCCCAGCTATCTACGTACTCCAGTCCGTCGAGGGCCGCCTCGTCGATCCGCTCGTCGACGACCGCCTTGACGACCGAACTGTCGCCGTGGCAGGCGAGTTCGTCGAACTCCCGGATGCCGGCCGACCGGACGAGTCCGACGAGTTCCTCGATGCCCAGGGCGGCCGAAATCGGCCTCGTCGAGTCGAACGGACGCCTCGCGCATGTTCCGTCGTTCGGGGAGCGCGTCGATAAAGCGTTGTGCCCAGTATGCTGGGCACAGAGGATGGCACACGACGGTCCACGTACTCCTTCTTTTTGCCCGATTCGCTCGACAGGGAGCGTATGGAATGATTCGTGGTGGCGAATAGTGACCTGAAATAAGGCCCTCGAAAGCCCTCGGCCGGCTCCGGTCGCGCGGCTCGCTTCGCGCTTCGCTCACTGCTCGCGGCGTCGCCGCTCGCTCGTCCGCGGCCTCCCTCCGGTCGGCCGCGCGCCGTTCGCTGCAGTGCTTGCGTCGCCGTGCTTCCCGGACGCGGCCTCGCCCTTTCAGTCCACCAGGGACAGCCGGCTGGAAAGCCGGTATCCTGGCGGACTGAAAGGGCGAGCGGCGCTCGGTCCCTCCCTGACGACGCAAGCACCGCAGGCCGGCGGCCGAGGAGCGCAGCGAGTCCCGGAGCGGTCGAGCGCCGCGAGGGCTTTCGAGGTGTTGCGGTTCGTTGCAGAGCATTCGGTACGAATCACCCGTTCCATACGCATCACCATCGAACGACCGATTCATGCTTGGTAGGTTGAAATCAACCACCCTTTGAACTGTTTTATCAGTCCCTGTGGACACTCCTTACTCGGCGAGCGCCGCCGCGATGTCCGTGGCGCCGGCCAGCGGCAGTCCCACGGTGGCCGCCGAAACCTCCTCGGCCCACCGCTCGTAGGCCGCCCGGTCCGGGAACGCCCTGACGTACGGACAGACCGCGTCGTAGACGTCGGCGACGGTCGGGTCACCGTCCGGTGGCGCGGTGTCCCGCTCGACGCCGAAGGAGAAGACCGCGCCATCGGGCGTGACGCGCAACTCCTCGGCCGTCGCGTGTGCCTTGATTTCGGCCCCCGCGGGGCTCTCGGTCCGCACCTCGACGGGTTCGTCTGCCAGCGCCGCCAGCGCCACCGCGTCGTAGAAGCACTGGAAGTAGTAGGTCTCGCCGTCCATCCGGCCGCGGTGTGGCGTCTCGCCGTCGGCGTGACACAGGTGCTCGATGCCGATGCCGCCGCCGTCCGTTAGCCGCCGGACCGCCGCCAGCCACTCGGCGATGGTCTCGACCGGCGGTTCGCCGATGAGCCGTCCCAGCGGCGCCCCGAGGTCGGCCGGGAGCGGCACCTCCAGCGGTTCCTCCGTATCGAGCCAGCGCCCGGTTCCCGCGTCGCCTACGCCGTCGGGTTCGATGCCGCTACCGCAGCCACAGGCGTTCGTCCGGGTGGTGTCGTCCGCCTCGACGTCCGCGCCGTCTGGGTTCGTCATTGCGGTCGGTCTTATGCCCCGGGGTGCCCTCGGCGTTGCTCCCAGTGGGTTGGGGACGCATATGTTCCCTCGCGGGGCACTGCCTGTCGGAAGCGTACACCAGTCGGGGACAGGTTCATCCGGAATGCTGCGGTACTCACGGGGGAGGCGCCACGATCGTGAGCGTCCGCCACTACGAGCTGGCGCCGACGGCGACCGGATCGGAGTTGCGTAACGCGGTGGCCGAGGCCGTCGA
Organism: Halobacteriales archaeon QH_7_69_31; assembly: GCA_003021745.1. Classification (GTDB taxonomy): domain Archaea; phylum Halobacteriota; class Halobacteria; order Halobacteriales; family Haloarculaceae; genus Natronomonas. Next base: position 9,408 of record PXQY01000073.1, on the reverse strand, counting down.
TCGCGGCCTGTTCGAGTCGATCCCCGGGCTGGTCGAGACCGCATTGGTCGCGGCATCAAAGCGTCCGGACCGGCGAGTTCGTGGATGTGTGGGAGTACGGGAGCAGGGAGGCGTGGACGGAACTGGGGGGCCGGTTGACGACCCGGTGCCGACGGTCGAGTACCCCGACGATTGGCGGACGTGCGAGGACGAACTCCTCGACCCGCTCCTCGTCACCGATCCCGACGAGATAGAGAACACCACGTACGACCGCCTCGCCGACAGCCGGGCGGACCCGCCGTGAGCTACGGGGGTTTTCAACCCTCCCAGCAGGCGGGGAGTCACGCCGACGGGCCCGTGGGCCGTCCCCCGAGACGGGTGAACCATCGTGTCGAACGAACCAGCGAACGGACGTAGCGCACGCGAAACGACGGGACGGATAGCGGGGACGATCAACGCGGACGGAGCCGTTCTCGCGGCCGCCGCGACCGTCTTCTTCGCCGGCAGCGCGGTGCTGACGCAGAGCGGCCAGCCCGGCGCGTCGACGCCGGTCCCGTGGATAGCAAGCCACTTCCTGTGGTTCGTGGCGACGGGACTGGCGGCGGTCGGAGTCATGGCGCTGTCCCGCCGACGTGAGGCGTTCAGTGCCGGCATCGCCGCCCCGGTCGCCGGCGGTGCCTTCGGACTCGCGGTCCTGGACGCCCTCCAGTGGACGGCCTGGGTGTATGTCGACATCTTCGCCCGTCAGGAGGCCGCCCACGAGTCGCTACACGGGCCCCTCCTCGTGACCGTCGCCGACGTCCGGGAGCCGGCCAGCCTGGCGACGGTGGTCCTCCTGGCGGCGAGCTGGGGGTGGCTGCTGGTCGCCGGGGTCGCGCTGGGCCGGGACGGCCCGGCACGATGAGTCTCACTGGTTGGTGGCGCCGGGCGCGCTGGCGGCTCTACGCGCCGGTCTACGACAGACTGGCGTCGCCGTTCGAGCGGGGGCGGCGGCGCGCGGTCGAGCGGCTGTCACCGACCCCGGGCGACCGGATACTGCTCGTCGGCTGCGGGACCGGGCTCGACCTCGAACACATGCCCGACGGCGCGTCGATAACCGCCATCGACGTCGTTCCGGAGAACGCCCGGCGGACGGCCGAGCGAGCCGAGGCACTCGACCTCGACGTCGAGACGCGGGTGGCCGACGCCGAAGACCTCCCCTTCGCGGACGCCTCCTTCGACGCCGTCGCGCTGCATCTGCTGTTGGCGGTAGTACCCGATCCCGAGGCCGTCCTCGCCGAGACCGCCCGCGTTCTCGCATCCGACGGCCGGGTCTCGGTGTTCGACAAGTTCGTCCCGGAGGGAACGACGCCCTCGCTGGGGCGGCGCGCGGTCAACCCGGTCGCGCGGCTGCTGTTCTCGGACGTCACTCGCAAACTGGAACCGATGGTCGCCGGAACGCCGCTCACCGTCGGGACCCGGGAGTGGGTCCTGGGCGGCTTCTACAGCGTGGCTACCCTCGAACCGGCCTGACGGTCGCCGGAACGCCGTCGACTGGCCGCAGCGTGGGCGTGATGCGCAACTCGTCGAGGGCGTCCTCGGGGACGTCGACGTCGAACTCGCGGACCAGCCGCGCGAGCACGAGCGTCGCGCCCGACATCGCGAAGCCGCGGCCGACGCAGGCGTGGGGCCCGGTCGAAAAGGGCATGTAGGCGTCGACGTCGTCGGGGTCCCGGCGGGTCCAGCGGTCGGGGTCGAACGTCTCCGAGGCCTCGAAGTAGCGGTCGTCGCGGTGGATGGAGTACAGCGGACAGATGACGGCCGAGCCGTCCTCGAGGACGTACTCGCCGAGCGGCTGGTCGCCGTCGACCTGGCGGAATACGGCCCACGCGGGCGGGTACAGCCGCAGCGCCTCCCGGTAGGCCCGCCTGGTGTATTCGAGACCCTCGAGGTCGGCGTGGCCGGGCGGGCCGTCGCCGAGCACCTCGCGGGCCTCCTCCCGGACCTGCCGGCGGGCCTCGGGGTGCCACGACAGGAGGCTCAGCGTGTAGGTGAGGCTGAGCGCCGTCGTCTCGTGGCCGGCGATGAGGAACGTCGCGACCTCGTCGCGGATCTGCTCGTCCGGCATCTCGACGTCGGGGTTCGACTGGGCAGTCAACAGTAGCGTCAGCATGTCGGCGGGCGCCGCGTCGTCGCTTTTGTCGCCGTGGGCCGAGTCCGCGACGCCGCCGTCGGCCAGCGCGGCGCGGCGGCGCTCGATGAGGCTCTCGCTCAGGTCGCGGACCCCGGCGGCTGCCTGCTCGAACTCGTCGGACACCGGGGTGGGCACCCAGTCCGGCAGCGCGACCTCGAGGCCGAACTCGAACTCGCGGCCGGCGACGGCCATCCACTCGTGGAACTGTTCGGCCCGGTCGGCCCCGATGTCCTCACCGAACAGGATCCGGGTGGCGACCCGGAGCGTCACCCCCGTCATGGCCCGGTGGAGGTTCAGCGTCCGGCGGCCCGCGGCGGCCCACTCGCCGGCCAGCTCGTCGGCGCGGCGGCCGGCCGCGTCGGCGTAGGCGGCGACCCGCCGGCTGCCGAACGCCGGCCCCATCACCGACCGCTGGCGCTCCCAGCGCGCGCCCTCGCTCTGGACCAGGCCGCGCTCGGCGATCATCGCCGCAGCACCCTGGGCCGGCACCCGGGGAAAGTCCTCGCGGCGCTCCAGTGCGTCGGCGACGAGGTCGGGGTTCGTGAGCAGCACGAGGGGCGCCCGACCGGGGATCGGGATGGCCGTGCCGTCCCGGAACCGTGCCTGAATGCCCTCGAGGAACCGGCGCGTGTCGGTGCCGAACCGGACCGCGTTCACCAGGCCGGCGTCCGGCGGCGCCGGGAGGTGACGGGACATACCGAGGGGTACGGCCCGGCGGACCTTGGGTGTTCGCGAGGCGGAACCCGTATGACCCGATTCCGTCCCGTCCGTAGAAGGGCGTCGACTCCTTCGACGTCCGCCCAACCGGTACGGCATGCAGTATCCCTACTGACCGGTCACCCGACCGGGACCGAAAGCACCGGGGTGTCGGCGGTGCGGACCACCCGCTCGGTCGTGCTGCCGAGCAGGTGATCGGTGACGCCCGTCCGGCTCCGGGAGGGCAAAACGATCAGGTCGGCGTTGCCCTCGGCGTACTCGACGATTGCCTCGTGGGGCCGACCCTGGACGACGGCGTCGACGGCGTCGACGCCCCGGTCGTCTGCCCGCTCGACGTACGCCTCGACCACCTCCTGGCCCTCCCGCTCGAGGGCGTCGACGACCTCGCCGAGGACGTTCGTCACCGACTCCCGGGTGGTGTCGGCCACGTAGAGGACGTGGAGCCGCGCGTCGAAGGTCCGCGCCGCCGCGAGGGCGCGGTCGAACCCCGCCTCGGCGCCGGTCTCGCCGTCCGTCGGATACAGGACGTCGTCGTACATACCCGTGCCGTCGGGTGGCAACCCCAAAAGCGGTCCGGCGCCCGTCCCCACGGGTGGCGTCTCCCGGAGGCCGCCGTCGCGTGTTCGGACGGACGCGGTCGCCGCCCGCCTCGCGGGAACGTCGCCGGTCGAGGCAACAGCATGGCACCCATCGCTGCGGCTCCGCGCCCGCGGGCAACGCATAGCAGACCGGAACCTTCAGGAACACCCGCCCGATAGGGCTACCAGTGTTGCCGAGGGTGGCCGCCGTGGTGTGGGACACGAGACACCGATGATCGGGGACACAATCGACAACGTCGTGCTCGTGACGGTGGATTCGCTGCGGCCGGACGCGATCAGTCCGTACGACCCGGCCCGGCACACGCCCGAACTGGGGGCCATCGCCGAGGAGGCGGCCGTGTTCGAGCACGCCTTCGCGAACGGGAACTGGACGCCGTTTGCCTTCCCCGGCATCCTCGCGTCCCGCCCGGTGTTCGCCGACTCCGGCCGCATCGGCGTCGAGGCCTCCCGGACGCTCGCGTCGGTCCTGTCGGCCGCCGGCTTCGACACCGCCGGGTTCAACGCCGCCAACGGCTTCCTCACGGATCACTGGGGCTACGAGGAGGGCTTCGACCGGTTCGACGCGTTCGTCTCCGACGTCGGCTCGAACATCTACAGCCGGTACCTCGCCGCCCACCCCACGGTGGAGGCGTGGATCCAGCTCGCGACCTCGCCGTTCCGCCGGTTCGCCTCACGGCTCCGCGGCGACGCCGACGACACGCCGTTCCACGACGCATCACGGGGGCTGGACGTCGAGCGGCGGGCGACCGACTTCGTCGAAGACGCCGATGAGCCGTTCTTCCTGTGGGTCCACTACATGGACGCCCACACGCCGTACACGCCGGCCCCGCGGTACGTCCGGGAGGTCTCCGGCTCCCGGGTCGGCACCCACCGGATGCTGTTGGCCCACACCAAGACCGGACTGGGCTGGGAGGTCGGCGACCGGACCCTGTCGGACCTCCGGACGCTGTACCGGAGCGCGGTCCGGCAGGTCGACGCCTCCATCGGCCGGCTTCGCGGGGCGCTCGCCGAGGCCGGCATCGCCGACGACACGGCCCTCGTCGTCGCCGGCGACCACGGCGAGGAGTTCCAGGAGCACGGCCACCTCGCCCACTACCCGAAGCTGTACGACGAACTCTGCCGGGTCCCCGCTCGACGCCATCCCGCCGACGGTCTGTTCGGCGGTCGGCGTCGAGCCCGACCCGACCTGGACCGGCCGGAGCCTCCTGCCGTCGGTCGTGGCGGGCGAGGCGCCGCCCGACGAGCCCGTGGTCTCGGTCACCGTCCGCGGCGAGGAGGTGACCTCACAGCCCATCCCGCGGGCGCTCGACGACGGCGACCTGCTTGTGGCCGCCCGCACGACGGCCTGGACCTACATCACGAACACGACCACGGGCGCCGAGGAACTGTACCACCGCCCGTCGGACCCCACACAGCAGACGGACCGCTCGTCGGCCGACGGCGCCGCGGAGACGGCCGCCCTCGACCGGCTGCGGCCGGCGGCAGACGCCCACGCGGAGGCGCTGTCCGGCGCCGGTGCCGACGCCGTCGAGGTCGAGGGCGACGTCGAGACGAGGCTTTCGGCGCTGGGCTACCGGTAGCGATGGTCCGGCGCATGTTCCGGTTGGCCGTAGAGGGGCCCGTGGCGATCCAGCTCCGCCGCTTTTTCGTCGTCGGCCTGGTCGCCGCCGGGATTCAGCAGGCACTGCTGGTCGTGTTCGTCGAGTTCGGCGGGCTCAACTTCCTCCTCGCGGCGGCCATCGCCATCGAGATCACCATCGTCTTCCAGTACGTCGTGAACAACGTCTGGACGTTCCCCGCCGACCGGAAGACCGAGCTGACGCCGTACCTGTACGGCCTGCTCAAGACAAACGTCGTCCGCGGGACGGCCATCCCGCTCCAGCTCGGCCTGCTGTACGTGTTCCGCGAGATACTGCTCCTGGACGCCGTGCAGCTGGCGCTCATGGAGCAGTACGGGTTCGTCTACGGCCTCCTCGGTATCTCTATATCCTCCCAGATCGTGCTGCTGGCGAACTTCTTCGCGATCCCGATCTCGGGCGTCTACCGGTACTTCCTGGACTCCCGGTGGACCTGGGCCTGACCTCCAGCAGCCGTAGGGCCCGCAGGTCCGCCCGACCCAGCCGGGAGACCGGGCCGGAAGCGAAGTCGGCCTCCGGCGACTGGATCCCCGCTTCGGCGCGCCGCCTGACCATGAGTTCCGCCGCGGACGCGTCGAGCAGCACCGCGACGAGCAGCGCCAGCGAAACCGGGTCACAGGCCAGGGTGGCTAGCTCGTGGGCCTCGACTAAGTTGTTCACCTGCTCGATGACGGCCACTTCGAGGCCCCGCCAGACGGCATACCGGCCTCTGCAGCGGGTCCTCCTCAAGCTTTGGCTAGCGACGCCGAATGACGTGAACGGGAGGTACTATTGGCAAACTGGTACGTCCACGGCCGGCCACCGGACCCGGACTGAACCGGGTCTTAATGTTGGATGGCATTATACTTTCGGATTAGAATGAAAAAAACCGTCTTGGATGCTCTATATGGGTATTCTCTGTTCAGCGGACGTAATCTTCCTGACTTAAATCTTCAGGTAGTTTTAAGTATCGAGTCCATCATTCACATACTGTCATGTCCACTGATGACAAGGCGGCCGCGACGCGCGAATGGCTCAAGAACCACCCCCGGCTGATCGGCTACATGTTCGCCGTCATGCTCGCCTGGTCGAGCGTCGGCACCGCCGCCGCCAGCTGGGGCAGCAACGGGTAACGCGGCGCTTATTCGTCGGCTAACTGGGCGCGTAACTCCGCCACCGAGACCTCATCAGACCAGTAGAACTTTCCCCCTGCCACGATCGGGAACATCCACCGGTCGAACGCCGTCGCCAACTCCTCTTCCGATACAGACAGTGGCCCCCACCTGTTCGGAACAACCATGCGCTTGCGCTTGTAATGCAATCCTAATATTGCCCCAACATCCATATTCCACGACGCATAGACGGTGCCCTCCACCCGGAATCCACCGTCCGCTGCCAGCGATAGCTTCTCGACTGCAGTTGTCGCGCCGTCCGGCTGTACTAGCGTCGCGTTCCCGTCTCCAACCACGGTGTACTGATTCGCTAAGACCTTCGTCTCCCGAATCAGATCCGTGGCGGCACCGATCGGGAAGCCGGCGTTCAACAACTCCGCGTACCGCTTCCCGATCAGCGTTGCTGCCTTGCTAATGACTTCCCGCAACGTCACCACCCCAGCGATCGCACCGTTCTCCACTAACAGCTGGCCCTGCTCGTAGGACGAACATGCATTCAACAGGAACATATCGGGGCCGACCGATTCAACCGACTCCACATCCAGGTACCCGTCCTGACACCGGAACCCTGCTTCTTCGACGTGGCCCACGTAGTGGATGAAATCCGTGTCCGACTCCAGGACTCCCGCCAACTCGTCGGTCGTCAGCTGCTTGTGGGAGGTGACACCGACCATCAACTCCGGCCGGGAGCCGTACAGCTCCAGGACGTCCTCCTCCGCGGCCATCTCCTCGTCGTTGATCACGATGTCGATGGAAATCTGGACTGTGTCATCCGCCAGATTCTCCAACCGCCGGAGATACGACTCGGTCGACAACGAGACGGCGCCTTCAGCCACACGCTGTCCGGCCCAGGCGTGCGAGAGGCTGGGACTCTCCGGCAGCGACCGGACGACCTCTTCCGTTCCACTATATGCCGTCGGGCTTTGGGAGGCCAGTGCCGCCACATTGCCGTCCCCTGCCGACATATCATCCATTCCGGTGTCCACGGACGGGGCTGTCCCCCCGTCCACCGGTGATGCCAGCCGGTTCAAGCGAGATTCGGGCATCGCCCGTACCACGGCCAGGTCCCGCGCCAGGAACGGGAGGATCGTCGCCTCGTCGGCCCGTGGTTCGACGTCCGCCGTCAACTGCCAGTCCGGCCGTTCCAACACGTCCTCCACGGCCGGCAACGGCAATGCCTCGAGCTGCCGGGCCAGCCGTTCCGCCAACGGTCGGTCGTACATGGCATTGAGGTCCAGGCCCAACCCAGCGGCTTCCACCCGATCACGCGTGGGTGGATTCCGATCAAAGTACCGTCGCATTGCTGTCTCGAGGAGGAACGTGTACTGGAGGATGTCCCGGACGTGGTGTTCGAACGCGATCCGTGGCGACCGAGCTTGGTATCCGGCCGCCGACCCCAGCTGGTAGGTCTCGCCGTTGGTTTCGAGGACGGCCTCCTCGCCGGACTGGACGGTCGCCCCGAGCCAGTGGGCCAGCGGCGCCACGGGGTACACCCACTCGTATTCGGCCGGCACCCGGATCTCGACCCCTGTGTCAGGGGGGGTATGGCCGGTGTCGAACGCCGACTCGTCACCGAACTCGACGAGCGGCGGGCTCCCCCGGCGGTTGGGAAACGTTCGCTCTGGACTCCAGGTCTTCATCCCGTTGCCGAACACCGACATGGCTTCCATGACTCCCTCGGGCGTGCGTGTCGTGGTCACGGTCTGGGCCGGTTGTTTGTGCATCGACATCACGCCCACCACGATCCGCGAGTCAGGATCGAACAACAGTTCCATCGCGTCGTCGCGCGGAATCACGGTGAAACCGGTGTCGACCCGGGCCAGGACCTTCATCCCCAATGATGAAAACTCGATGATATATTCGTTCTGAGGAACTGTTTCCGGCTCGTCCTTTGGCGTGATCTCGCTAACGACGTTCCCGGCCGTATCGCGAACCCAGATCCCTTTCGGCCGGGGGGTCCTGAGAGACGTTGTCTCGAACGCGACGGCGGTCGTCACCGGATACTCGAAGTTATCGGTGTCGGCTGGTTCGGGATCGACCGGACGATCCGTTTCGAGCGTCACTGTCGCGTTTTCGATCGGGTCTTGGATGTGGATGCCGTCGGCCCCGAGTAGGGACTCGATGCGGGGTTCGATCCCTCGGATCCCCGTATGGGATCCGTCGGTCAACCCGAACACCTCACCTGAATCCACCTCGGTAAAACCGGGGCTGCCTGCCCCCAGCAGGCCAACGGCTTAAGACGGTGAGGCGACCCCGTCAGCATGTGTGCAATTCCTTATAAAGGAGTCCACACTTAAAGCCTGGGGCAGCCGCGCACCCAACCGGGACTTTACAGGTTTTAAAACACACTTGAATCTGGAATACGAACGTATCTGGACTATACCAGATGGGTCCGGATATATTCTGAGGCCGGGCCCTCAATACACTCTGACGTCGGCGAAGGCACCGTCGTATGCGACGTGGCCCGGGTGGGTCGGCTCGGTGCCGGAGAGGAACAGCCGGTCGAGTTTCCCCCAGGTGTTCTCGGAGACGAGGTGGCCGACCTCCGCGAGACACCGGAGCCGGTGGCCGGCGCCCTCGCGGTGGTAGATCTCGCTCGGGGCGCCTGCCTTGAGCGCCTCCACCAGCGCCTCGCCCGACTCGTACCGCTCCTCGAAGGCGGTCCAGACCTCCCCGACGGTCCCCGGCAGGTGGGCGTACGAGGAGCCGAACGCCGGCAGGTCGAACTCCCGGGCCAGTTCGCGGGCCCGGTCGTTGTGGACCCCGAGGTGCTTCGGGTTGTACACCTCGATGCCGTGGATGCGCTCGCGGTGGGCGCGGAGGTCGTGGGCCTCGAGGCTCACCGTCGCGAACTCGGGATGGGGCACGAGGACGGCCGCGTCCTGCCGGTCGAACGCCGCCATCGCGGCCTCCAGCGTGATGAAGTCAGGGACCGGGTCGGTGAGCCCGACCGCCAGGACGTGTTTGCGGTTCCGCCAGTTGCCCGTGAACACCTCCCGGGCGGGCACGACCAGCAGCTCGTCGTCGGAGAACCGCTCGGCCCGGGCCTCGATGCGGGGCAGCCGCGTGAAGTGCGGCGCGTACACCACGGCGTCGAGCCCGCGGGCCTTCGCCCGGTCGACCACCCCCTCGTCCAGCACCTTGACGTGGGG
>PXQY01000072.1:67206-70586 GCA_003021745.1 Halobacteriales archaeon QH_7_69_31 | reverse complement strand
GAGTACACGAGTCAGCGGTGTCCGATGTGCGGACATACGGAGCGTGCGAACCGTCACAAGAAGCGGTTCAAGTGCAAGTCCTGTGAGCATCAAGACCACAGCGACCGTGGTGCAAGCGTCAACATCGCCGTGAAAGGCATCAAGGAGCATCAGGATTGGAATGTGCCTGCTCTCAACAGCCTTCCCACCGTGAGGAAGGTGCGACGGCGGGCATCGGGGGCCGTGGACGCCCCGACCGTGACCCACCCGACCGCCCGAGGCTATCAGGCCGATGGTCGCGTGGGAGTGTCCGACTAATCCACGGGAAGCCTCGGGGTCATACGGAAGACGAAGTCTTCCGTGATGACGAGACGCCCCGCGTCTCGAACCACTTGACCCCGAGGCGGTTCACCGCCTGTTCTCGCTCGCTCGTCGTCACGCCGACCACCATGTATTCCTCTCCGTAAAACGGGTGTTGGTCGTCGCTCAGCACGACGTAGGGTCGCCCGCCGTCCCGAAAAGGGGCTGGATGCCACACCACATCGCCGCGCTGGTACGGGGCCATCTCGCTACCGCTCCGCGTTCGCGGCGTCGCGCCACTCGGCGTAGTCCTCGGTTCCCTCACGCTCCGTGACGGTTTCGAGCGACGACAGCATCCCGAGGTACGCGCCGACACGGTCGTCGTCGCCAATGGCCCAGTAGGGTTCGGCGTGGCGCACCAACTGTCGGTCTTCGAGGCGCTGGAGGGTCTTGCCGACCGACCCCCGGGTGACGCCGGTCGCTTCGTGGATTTCCTTCGGTGTGAATCCCTGTTCGGGATGGGCCGCGAGGAACGCGAGTATCGTGTGTGCGTTCGACCCCTCACGAAGCGTCCAGTCGAACTCCTCGCTATCACTTGATTCCCGGTAGTCTTCGAACTCGACTGGCATCGTGTGTCAAAGAACGTCACCAGTCGTCAAAGTATGACGCTCTGCACGCGGTCTGTACCCAGTACGAAACATGATGGGCGCGACTTCTACTCGTTCTCGCCGATCTCGTTAGACGCCTTCACCGATGAGGGGGCCGACCCTGGAGAAACAGTAGACGGCAATCGAGTACGTTGAAGACGAGGGCTGATGAGCGGATCTGACTATGGAACGGGCCGCGTTCACGATTGGAATGACGCCGGGAAGATGAACCACAAGCTCTCGGGACCCCGCGCCAGTAACACGCTCCCAGAGCGCCGCGAGAGGTCGCCGTCCCCTTAGGCGGCGATGCTTGCAACCGGGAAGAACTTCCCTCTGACGCGCCGCTCCTCAGGAAGTAGAAAGCCCCTTAGAGTAACCGCATTTGAACCTGAGAGGTTATGCGTGGGACCGGATTTGAACCGGCGGACCTCTACAGGACAGCGCCCTCAACGCTGCGCCGTTGGCCTAGCTTGGCTACCCACGCCCGGTCGTCAAACGGCACGAACTGCTCCGTCGCGTTCCGATTTAACCCTTTCCGTTCCCTGCCCACGAGTCTCCCGCCCAGGGGTCCCCGGTTTGTTGCATGCCGCCCCTACCCACTGGTCTACCCATCCACATACCCGGTAACACGCGACCGAGCCACCGACTCCGCTGACCCCCCAATTTCCCACCTCGGTCGAGGACCCCGCCGTTGCCCGTCCGGAACGGGGGGTTGAAGTACGCTGCAACGTATGGAGCGGGCATGGCGAAGTACTCGACCGGCGGCGTCGGGGGCGACTCCAGCGGCGCCTGCGAGCTCTGCGGCGCCGAGGACCGCAGCCTTGAGACCGCGACGGTCGCCGGGGCGACACTCGAGGTCTGCGGCGAGTGCGCCGCCCACGGCGAGGACGGCGGTTCCGGGGGAGGAAGCGCCGGCACCGGTTCCGGCGGGGGCGACGGTTCGACGGACGCGGACCGGCGCAGGGAGGCCGCACGGAACGCGGCCCGCCTCAACGACGCCCGCTCGGTCGATCCGGACTGGGAGGAGGGGACGGACTACGAGGACGACCCGCTGCCGTACCTCGTCGGCGGCTACGGCGACGCGGTCGCGGCCGCCCGACGGGACGCCGGCCTGCAGCCCGACGAACTCGCGGCCGAACTGGACGTCCACGAGGAGGATCTGCGGGCGATCGAACAGGGCCGGGCCGCCCGCGCGAACGTCGGCGGGTCCGTCGTCGAGGCGATAGAAGAGCGGTTGGACGTCGAGATCGTCGACGAGTAACCGGCCGGTTCCGACCCGTTTTTTGTCGCCGACGGTCGACCGGACGGCATGGCCGACTCACTGGCACCCGACGAGCCCGAGACCCTGGCGTTCGAGGCCACCGTCGCGGCCGGCGGTAGCGAGGTCGTGCTCTCGGAGACGTACTTCTACCCGGAGGGCGGCGGCCAGCCGGCCGACCGGGGCACCATCGACGGCCACGAGGTGCAGGACGTCCAGATGCGCGACGGCGAGGTCGTCCACGTCGTCGACGGCGACCTCGATGCGGGCCGGGCGGTGGAGGCCGCGGTGGACCCGGACTTCCGCCGGTACTGCCGGCGTGCCCACACCGCCAGCCACGCGCTCTACGGGGCGGGTCGGCGGCTGTTCGACGACATCGGCTACGGCGGATTCGGGATCGGCGCCGGGCCGCGGGGGCAGCGAGCGAACGGCGACGCCGCGAGCACCGGGGAGAAGGTTCGCGTCGACTTCGCGACGAGCGCCGACGTCGACGACGGGACGCTCGTCGAACTCGAGCGACTGGTCAACCGCTGCGTCTGGGAGAGCCGCGAGGTGACCTGGCAGCGACTCCCGAAGGACGAGGCGCTGGACCGGGAGGACGTCGCATTCAACACGAAGACCGAGGAGGGCATCGCCGGCGACACCGTCCGCGTGGTCGAAATCGACGGGTGGGACGTCGCCGCATGCGGCGGCACCCACGTCCGCGACACCTGCGAGATCGGGCCGGTGGCGGTCCTGTCCCGCTCGAACCCCGGCGAGGGCCTCACCCGCGTCGAGTTCGCAGTCGGACCCGCGGGCATCGACCGCCGGATGGCGGAGAAGTCGGCCGCCCTCGACGCCGCGGCAGCGCTGGGGACGAACGTCGGGTCGCTCCCGGCGGAGATCGAGCGCCTCCAGACCGAGCACGAGGCGGTGCTCGCAGAGCGGGACGACCTGCAGGCGCGACTCGTCGACGCGGCCGTCGCCGAGATCGCCGCGGACCCCTTCTCCCGGGCCGGGCGGCCGTGGGCTGCGGGGGTGGTCGAGGCCGACGCCGACGCACTGGCCGAAGCCGTCCGGGACCGACCCGATCCGGTCGACGTCCTCGTCCTGGTCTCCCCGGCCGGTCGGCTGGCCGTCGGAACCGACGGCGACCCGGCGGCCGGTGACGTCGTGGAGGAGATCACCGCGGCCTTCGGCGGGGGTGGCGGCGGGTC
>PXQY01000072.1:0-67034 GCA_003021745.1 Halobacteriales archaeon QH_7_69_31 | reverse complement strand
ATCGGGCTGACGTCGTTGACCGTCCCCGAGACGTACGGCGGGCTGGACGTCGAGGGGTTGACCTACGCCATCGCGAACGAGGAGGTCGCCTACGGCCAACTGGCCGTCGCAACCGCTCTTTCCGTGCACTGTCTGGCCACGTCCTGCATCGCGGAGTTCGGCGACGACGACCAGCGGGAACGGTGGCTCCCGGAGATGGTCGACGGCCGGCCGGTCGGGGCCTTCGCGCTCTCGGAGCCGGAGGCCGGCTCCAACCCGGCGGAGATGTCCACTGAGGCGCGGCCCGAGGGCGACGAGTACGTCATCGATGGCACCAAACAGTGGATCACCAACGGCGAACGCAGCGGCGTCGTCATCCTGTTCGCCAAGACCGACCGGGACGAGCCCGAATCGGTCACGCAGTTCGTCGTCCCGAAGGACGTCGAGGGCCTCGAGGTCGGCAAAAAGGAGGAGAAGCTGGGCCTCCGGGCCAGCGACACCACGACGCTTTCCTTCGAGGACGTTCACGTTCCCGAAACGTGCCGCCTGACCGAGGAGGGCCGCGGGCTGTCGGCGGCGCTGTCGATCCTCACCGGCGGCCGGGTCGGCATCGCCGCCCAGTCCGTCGGCCTCGCCCAGTCGGCGCTCGATCTGGCCTGCGAGTACGCCACAGACCGCGAGCAGTTCGGCGGCCCCATCGCCGACATCCAGTCCGTCCGGCACACGCTCGCTGAGATGCACGCCCGGACGCAGGCCGGCCGCCTGTTGACTTACGACGCCGCCCGGCAGCTCGACGACGGTCGGCCCCCCTCGCTCGCCGCCAGCACGGCCAAGTACGTCGCGAGCGAGGCCGCGATGGACGTCACGAACGAGGCGGTCCAGATCCACGGCGGCGCCGGCTACACGACGGACTACCCGGTCGAGCGACTCTACCGCGACGCGAAGATCACGACCATCTACGAGGGGACCACACAGATCCAGAAGACGGTCATCGCCCGTGAACTCCTGGACTGACCACCCCCGCCCGCGGACGGGGCCACGGCGATGACCTCCGAGTTCGACTACCGGGCGGTCGTGTTCGACCTGGACGGCACCCTCGTCCGCCTCGCCGTCGACTGGGAGCGGGTGACCGAGGCCGTCGCCGACACACTCGAGGTCCGCGGCGTCGCGCCGCCGGGGGACCTCTGGTCGATGCTCGAGGCAGCCGATCGCGCCGGCGTCCGACCGGCCGTGGAGTCAACCATCGCTGCCTTCGAGCGGGATGGCGCGCGGCAGGCCGACCGGTTGCCCGCGGCGGGGACGATCCCCACGAGGCCGACGGGCGTCTGTTCGCTGAACTGCGAGGACGCCTGCCGCATCGCGCTCTCCGAGCACGCCATCGATGGGATCGCGACCGTCGTCGGGCGGGACACCGTGGCGACGGAGAAGCCCGACCCCGAACCGTTACTGGAGACCGTCCGACGGCTCGACGCCGACCCGGCCGACACCGTGTTCGTCGGCGACAGCGACCGCGACGCCCGGACGGCCGAGCGGGCCGGCGTCGACTACCTCGACGTCTCGGACTGGCTCCGTGCGTACGCGTAGACAGCGATTCCGAGGGCGAGCCACACCACCGCGCCGACGCGGACAGCGAACGCCGCCCGGGCGCCCCACGTCGGGAGCGGGACCAGCATCGAGAGGGCGGCCACCGCGGGCGCGCCCGCGACGATGGTGACGACGAAGGTGGTCTGCATCACCCACCCGTAGTCGACGCCCTCGGGCTCGGTCGACCCGACGCGCTCCGGCATGCCCCCGGCTCGGGCGCTCGTCGGGTAAGCGGTTACGGTTCCCTCGTGATCGCCGACATGCCGTTGCTCTCGACGGCGCCGCCGACGGCGAGGCCGTCGAGAACTGCGGTCGGATGCTGAAGGAGGCCGACGCCGACGCCGTCAAACTCGAGTCCGGGCCCCACACCGTCGACTTGACCGACCGGCTGCCCGTCTTCGGCATCCCGGTGCAGGCCCACCTGGGGCTGACACCCCAGCGGGAAAACGAGACCGGGCTGTCCCGGCAGGGCACGACGCCGACTCGGCCCGCCGGACGGTCGAGCTCGCCGAACGGCACGAGGCCGCCGGCGCCTTCTCCGTCGTCCTCGAGCACTTCCCCGCCACCCTCGGCGAGGTGGTGACCGAGGCCGTCGACGTCCCGACCATCGGCATCGGCGCCGGGCCGCACTGCGACGGTCAGGTGCTCGTCGTCGACGAGGTCATCGGCCTCGCCGAGGACACCGCCCCGTTCTCCCGGTCGTTCGGCGACGTCCGTGGCGAGATGGCCGACGCCATCGAGGGCTACGTCGACGCCGTCGAGCGCGGCGAGTTCCCGGCCGAGGAGCACAGCCACTACGAGGACGAGATCGACGACGTCTACTGAGTGGCGATGAGTTAACGTCCGGTGCGCGCGCTGTCGCGGTCACCGGCGACCTCGGGTGGTTCACGCAGGGGCCACGTCGGTGTCGTCCGCACCGTCGGGCGTCATCCGGATGTCGATCTCGACGTGGTCGTACCAGACCGTCGGCCTCTTCGCCCGTCCGGCGTCTTCGAGTTCGACGAGGCCGATCTCCTCGAGCCGGTTCAACGCCGTCGAGACGTTCTTGATGTCGCGGTCGACGAGCCGGGCGAGTTCCCGAACGCTTTCGGGCTCCTCGGTGGCGGTCGTCCGGATGAGCTCGATGTTCTTCGCACGCAGCACTCGTTCGAGGGTCTCCTCATCGGGGAGGCTGAGGACGTACTCGCTTCCATCGGCCTCGTCAGCCTCGAGTTGCCGGACGTCCTCGAGGGCCGCCTCGAAGAACTCCGCCGTCGGTTCGACCGTAATATGCAGCGTGTTCGTGGTCATGGGTCAGGGTGAAACGTGGTCGGGAAGTTCGCGAACGAACTGTCGGAGCAGCGCTTCGGTTCCTGGAAAGTCGATCTCCTCCAGTTCCGAGCCGCTGTGTCGTTCGTGGACGCCATGATGGTTGTCGTACCGGAGGAGCGGATCGTCGCCGTCTTTCCGACCGTAGTGGAACGCATATTTGATTCCCTCGGGGAACGCCTCGGACTCCGGGACTTGCAGCACGCGAATTCGGACGACCTCGTCGCCGAAATCACGGCGCCGATCGCGAACGACCTGGACATCGCCGTCTGCCATCCCCGACCGATGGTAGTTGGGCCATCAAAATAAGTCTGTTGGTTGATACACCATCAATATCTGCAGGCAAGGGAAAGTCGTTCCGTAGAGTACCGACGCTGAGTCCGCCCGGCGAACCGTCGGCCCGCCGAGCAGCACGACGCGGCCGGCGCCTTGAATATATGACGCGTTTGCCATGTGGATCTGACAATTGCTATATTCCATGGTGCGGAAAGTTTATGCAAAGACTTACGGTAGATCAGACGATGACGATCCCCGTCTGGAAGGTGACCCGGACTCTCCCCGGTCGCCGGCTGTTCGAAGCGCTTGCCTCCCACGGGGTGATCCTCTCTCGTCTCGAACAGTTCAGGCGGAAACTTGATGACCCACCGCCCGAGTCCACACTTCCGGACGAGTTGACACTGCAAATCGGGACGCCCGAGGACTTCACTCTATCCGGTCGCATGGCTCGGCCCGAGCTGACAAACCAGGATCGAATCGTCGCTGCCGTGATGGCGGATCGGATAATAGGCATCCAGCCGATTACCCTGGACCGTCCCTTCTACGTTAAACCACTCGAACGGACCTTAGAGTTTGACGGCGCGTACTTCTGGGGATTATACGTCGTCCCCGAGTGGCGTCGTCGGGGCGTTGCAACTACACTCCTCGCTCGTGCCCTCGTACACGTCGCGGAGGAATCCGAGGTCAGTGAAGTAGCCGCGCTCGTCGGCGCAGACAACGTGCCATCGAAGCGGGTTCTGCAACGCGTCGGCTTCGAACGGGAAAGGCTCCGATCGTACTATCGGCTCCGTCGGATCCAATGGCGATATCAACAGGAAATTGACAGTGCCACTCCGGCTCGCGCGCGCTGACTACGTGACCCTTGCGGGACTCGGGCTTGGCTGGACCGCGATCAGTCTGTTGTTACTGGAACAGCCCGACCTCGCCACGCTACTGCTCCTAGTGGCATTTCTCTGTGACAAAGCTGACGGGAGTCTCGCACGCCGAGGCCACGGCTCTCCTCTCGGGCCCCAGCTCGATGCACTCGCGGACGTGGTGATCTATCTCGTCCCTATCGCCGTTCTAATTGTCGAAACGCTCGCAGCTCGATCGCCGGCTGGGTTCATCGCAGGCGCCTCGATTATCCTCTTCGGTGTCCTGCGGTTGGCACGTCACAGCGTCGGCGCCCAGGCTACTGACGGTGGGACGACAGTCTACTATGGAATTACGGCGTTTCACGTGGCAGCATTGGGGCTGACGGTGCGGTTGGTGATCGCCTCGACGGTCATCCCGGCCCTGGTCGGGACGGTAGTGATCGGGGCGGTCGGACCGCTGATGATCGCCCCGATCCGAATCGACGTGACGAAACGACAGCTCACTGGGGCGATCCTCGTTGGGGTAGTACTCGGTACCGCCTCGCTTCTGCGGGTGTTTGGGTGGGTGTAGTGGATGGTACCATCGTCCTGGGTAACACCCCAGATTCGGGCCGGTGGGAACGCTGACTACAGCCTCTCTCTATTCAGCACGCTTCATATGATCACATCCAGATACACTCTGTCAGGGTGTTTCAACCACTACCGATACAGACTGCGATCCTAAAGGGGCTGAGCATCCGCGAGCGCCCGCAGGGCGCGAGCGGTTCACCGGCGGCGAAGCGGCCGTCGGCCGCTGAGCCGCCGGCTGCGGCTTTTTCCCCACGTTTTTTCGAATGAGTGGCTCTCCGCAGCGCGACCCGCAGGGTCGCGCGAGGAAGCCTGAAGGAGTAAAGAGTGGGGGCTGTTCAAAGGTGATCGGCGTCGATCTCCATGATCTCGGCCGCTTCCTCCGGCGTCGCGGGTTCGCGGCCTACGTTCCGCGTCAACTCGGCCGCCTTGGCGACGAGTTCGGGGTTCGTCGACATCTCCCCGTGGGGCAGGTAGAAGTTGTCCTCCAGACCGACGCGGATGTTGCCACCCATCGCCAGGGCGCCGGCGGCGAGCTGCCACTGGTCCCGCGAGATGCCGATGACCTGCCAGTTGGCGTCGTCGGGCACCTGCCGGACCTGGTGGGCGAGGTTCTCGATCGACGGCGGGATGCCGCCGAGCACGCCCATGATGAGCGAAAAGTTCAGCGGCGGCTCCAGGTCGCCGGATTCGAGGAACGGCCGGACGTTGCCGACGTGGCCGGTGTCGAAGCACTCGAGTTCGGGTTTGACGCCGGCGTCGTTCATCGCACCCAGGAGGTCCCGGATCTCGTTGAACGGGTTCTCGAACACCATGTCGAAGACGAAGTCGTCGCGGCTCTCGCTGTACTTCGCGTAGTTCATCGAGCCCATGTTCAGCGCCGCGATGTCGGGCTGGACGCCCTCGACGTACTCGATGCGGGACTCGACCGGTTCGTGCAGCGCGCCGGTCGAGAAGTTGACGAGGATGTCCGTACGGGCCCGGACCTCGTCGTGGACCGCCTGGTAGATCTCCTCGTCGAACGTAGGGGAGCCGTTCTCGGTCCGGGCGTGGATGTGGGCGATCGCGGCCCCGTTCTCGCGGGCCTCGGCGGCGTCCTCGGCGATCTCCTCCGGCGTGTACGGGATCGCCTCACATTGGTCGCGGGTCGTCAGCGCGCCGGTGAGCGCCGCGCTGATGACTGCCTTCTCGGGGTCGTTGCCTTTGACGGATTCCTGCGCTATGGTCATGGATTATTCGGGTGGGTCGGTGGATCGGTCGATCGTCGACGTGCTGGTGGTGATCGTTCGTCGCGTGTGTCATTCCTCGTCCGGGCGGCCCTTCCAGTCGGGCGTCGAGTCGGTGAGGAAGGCGTCGAAGCCGGCCTCGGCGCCGTCGCTCATCGCCAGCAGGGTCACCATCTCGCGCATGTAGTCCAGCGCCTCCTCGAACCCCATCTCCCGCTGGGTGTAGAACGCCTCCTTGCCGATCTCGATCATGAACGACGACGGCGTGACGAGGTCGTCGAGGAGGTCATCGAGTTCGGCGTCGAACTCGTCGGCCGGGACGACGTCGGTGGTAAACCCAATGTCGTGTGCGGTCTCGGCGTCGAAGTGTTCGCCAGTGAACAGGTACTTGAACGCCTGCTTCTCGTTCACCGTGCGCATGATCGGAACCAGGGCCTGGGCGGGGAAGATGCCGATGTCGACCTCCGGGGTGCCGAACGTCGCCTCGTCGCTGGCGATGACGACGTCGCAGGCGCCGGCCAGCCCCATCCCGCCGGCGAGACAGTAGCCCTCGACGGCGGCGACGGTGAGCGCGGCGGTGTCGACCGCGGCCGACACGAGGTCCTTCATGCCGGCGAAGCCCTCGCGGTAGGCCTGCGAATCCTGGCCGATGGCGCTTGCCATCGACTTGACGTCCCCGCCGGCACAGAACGTGCCGCCGGCGCCGCGGATGACGACGACGCGGGCGTCCCCGTCGTCGGCGTACTCGAAGACGTCGAGGAGGCCGCCGATGACCTCCTGGTTGAGGGCGTTGCGGTCCGCCTCGCGGTCGATGGTGGCACGCACGACGAGGTCGTCGTCGGCCACCGTAACCGCGAGGTCGTCGTTGCCGAGTTCGTCGCTCGTGACCATCCCGTCGGAGGATGCGCGGGCCGGCCCATCATGATTTCGGACGGGAGTAAACGAACAACAAGTTTACTGATGGTTGGCAGCGGTACCGTCTCGACCTCTCGGGTCCGCTTGAAACTAACCTCAAGGGGTGACACCTGAACCACCGCTCGGCGGCGTCCCCCGCCGCCCGATTCCAGTACCGGTAAGTCCGGCCGGTCCGAAGCCGGCGCATGGACGCCGAGGCCACCGTCAGCGCGTATTACGACGCCCTCCGCGACGGCGAGTCGCTGTACCCATTCTTCGTCCGTGCGGGGACCACGGTCAAGTTCGGCATCGGCGAGCGGCTCACCGGCTACGAGGAGGTCCGGAGCGGCCTCGAGGCCCAGACCACCAGCACCGAGGCCTGGGTGGTCGACTCCGAACGTCTCGTCGTCGAGGAGAGCGACGACCACGCCTGGTTTGCCGACGACGTCTCCATGGCCTGGACGGACACCGACCGGGACCACCGCCACGAGTTCGACACGCGGTGGAGCGGCACGCTCAAGCACGGCGCGGACGACGCCGACCTCGGAACCGACTGGCGGTTCGTCGGGATGCACGTTAGCACCGAGGGAGACGCCGGCTGATGGCGGGCCCCATCTCGCGGGAGGACCGCACGCGGACCATGACCCGGCTGAAGGTCGGCGTCGTGCTGTTGGTCGGGCTCTCCGGCGGCCTCATCACCTCCCAGGGCGAGGCCGCCTGGCCGATCGTCGCGGCGGCAGTCGCCGGCGGGCTCGTCGTCGGCGCCGCCCTGGTCTGGTTCCTCTTTCCGGACCTGGCGGACGTCTCGCCCGGCACCGACCGCGAGTACCGGGAGTGACCGGTGACGAGGCGTCCCGGGACCGGTCGCGTTATTAGGCGCTCGACCGCAACGGTCGCTACATGGCACGAGCCGCTGTCGTCGGCGCCGGGATGACGACCTTCGGTGTCCACGACACGCCCCTCCAGGAACTGTTCGCTGCGGCCGCCCTCGAGGCGCTGGACGACGCCGGGGTCGAGACCACGGACGTCGAGGCGTTGTACTTCGGGAACGCGATGGGCGGCCAGGCCGAGAACGACACCCACCTCGGGCCGACCGCTGCCTCCCACGTCGGCCTCGCCGGCATCCCCGTCCAGCGGTACGAGGACGCCTGTGCCACGTCGGCGAACGCGTTCAAGAACGCCGTCCAGGCGGTCGACGCCGGCATCCACGACGTGGTACTCGTCGGCGGCGTCGAGCGGTGCACGCCGGAGACGGGGAAGGACACCGCCGCGATGACCCGGATCTTCGCCTCCGCCGCCCACCGCCAGTACGAACAGCCCGCCGGCCTGACGTTCCCCGGCGTGTTCGCGCTGCTGACGAAGCGCCACATGCACGAATATGGCACCACCGAAGAGCAGCTGGCGCATGTCGCCGTGAAGAACCACGGGAACGGGGCGCTGAACCCGCGGGCGCACTTTGGCAGGGAGACTTCCGTCGAGGCGGTGCTCGACGGCCCCGTCGTCGCCGACCCGTTCCGGCTCATGGACTGTTGTCCGTTCTCCGACGGCGCCAGCGCCGTCGTCGTGGTCGCCGACGACCTGGCGGACTCCCACGACGCGCCGGTCGACGTCGCCGGGGTCGGTCACGCCACGGGCGTCGTCCCCATCGCGGACAAGGCGACCCCACACGTGACCAAGCCTGCCCGCGACGCCGCCGCCGCGGCCTACGAGCAGGCCGGCGCGGGCGCCGACGCGATGGACTTCGCGGAGGTCCACGACTGTTTCACCGGCGCCGAAGTCCTGGCCAGCGAGGCGCTCGGCCTAGTCGAGGACGGCCAGGGCGGCGTCGCCGCCGCGGACGGTCGGACCGCCCGGGACGGCGACGTCCCGATCAACCCCTCGGGCGGCCTGAAGGCGAAGGGCCACCCGATCGGCGCGACCGGGACGGCCCAGATCGTCGAACTCGCCGAACACCTTCGCGGCGAGGCCGGCGAGCGACAGATAGCGGACGCCGAGCGCGCCGTCGCCCACAACCTCGGCGGCGACGCCGCGACCACCGTCGTCAGCGTCATGGAGGCCCGGCCATGACCGAGGGGCTCACCCACGACGAGTGGACGGCGGCGCTCCGGGACGGCCGACTGCTCGGTGCAACGTGCCGGGACTGCGGGGCGACGGTGGGGGCGCCGACGGCCGCCTGCCCCCACTGCGGCGCCCGGTCGCTGGAACTCGTCGACCTGCCGACCCGTGGGGCCGTCTACACCGAGACGACGATCGAGGTCCCGCCGGCGGGCGTCGAGGAGCGCGGCTACCAGGTGGCCGTGGTCGATCTCGGCGACGCACGGGTCACGGGGCGGCTGGACGACGAGGCCGTGGCCATCGGCGACGACGTGGTGCTCGCGGGCTTCCTGGAGGACGATCAGGGGAACCCGGCGCCGCGGTTCGAGGCCGTCTGAACCGGCTCATCCTGCCGGCTATACCTACCTGAAGCGGTCCTGTCCCGAAGAGGAGCCTCTGGAAGGCATCCAACCGGATAATGTCGCGTGGTCTCCAGAGACGTACAGCCGGCAGTATCAGCTCCCCAGGCGTTTCCGACCGTTGCCGCCCGTCGCGGCGGTCACGCTGGCCTGGAGGTCCGCCACGCAGCGACGGCAGAAGCGATAGCGGGGATCGTTCGGCACCCCGCAACTCGGACACGGGACCCGGTCGTCCGGGCCGCTGGCCGCTCGGTTTGGGACCGTCCGCTCGTCGGCGTCCCGCGCCGGCAGGTACTCCCCGGCGGGGTCGGGGTCGCCGGACGCCGCGGCCCGATAGAGGAACGCTGCGACCGCCACGTGGAGCAGGACGAACAGAATTCCCGCGGCGGCAAACCATACCAGGTTCTCCATGCGTCGTGTCAACATACGTGGCGACGACACTTATGGGTTCTGCGCGAGTCGAGCCGTCTTCTGCCGGACGTCCCGTGACGCCGTTCGCCCGGTTGTGACCGGAGCGGAGGCCATCTTCGTGAATTGATCTCCAGGCACGTCCGTCCGGCAGTATCAGGCCACCCTGGCGAGCCACCGCTCCGGCTCGTCCAGTTCCGCGTCCGTCGGGAGGTGCTCCGGGCGCTCCCAGACCGCGCCGGCGGCCTCGGTGCTACGGGCGGCGGCGATAGCGTCGAAAAACGCCTTGCCGCGCTCGTACTGCCGCCGTTTCAGCCCCAGACCGATGAGCCGCCGGAGGAGTGCGGCGATCGGACCGGTCGCCCGGCGCTTCGCGTCGAGTCGCTCCCGCAGGTCGGCGTGCTCCCGGTCGAACGCCGCGTCCATGAGGAGTTCGGCGTAGCCCTCGACGGCGGTCATCGTGACATCGAGCGCACGGAGCGCGTCGCGGTCGAGGCTCCCCGCCGCCAGTGCAGCGACCACCTCACGGACCAGCCCCTCCAGGTGCTCTGTGAGCCACGGCGCCGCGCCGAACTCGGCGGCGTGGGCGACCTCGTGGAACACGATCCAGCGGCGGAACCGGTCGCGGTCGACGGCGAGCGTCCCGGCGACCGCCTCGATGTTCGGGTGGATGAAGTATAGCTGGTGGTCGCCGTCGGCCAAAAGGACCGGGTCGTACTGCCCGAGGACGTTGTTCGCGAGGAACCCGAGCGTCACGGCCATCGATGCGGTGTTTGCCGACCGGGCCAACGACGGCGCCAGCCCGGTCCGGCCCTCGAGGGGCGCAAGCAGCCGCCGGAACGTCGGGAGGTTCGCGTCGATCCAGTGGTGGCGGTCCTGGACCTGGACGGTCGCCGGCACGTCGAACGCCAGCCCCGATGCCTCGCGGATGGCGTCGCGGGCCTCGCCCACGTCGGCGGCGTAAGCCCGACGGTCGGCCGTCGACAGCGCCAGGTCCCCCGCGTCGGTCCCGGCCCTGGCGGCGGTGCCGGCGGCGGTCCAGTCGACCGGCCCCTCGCCGCCGGAGTCCGCGACCGCCCGGACGGCGCGATAGAGGTTCACAGGTGCGGTACCGTACCGCGGGTCAAAGGAGTTCCGGGACCCGTGGGTGTCCTGGTTGAGGACCCGTGGGTGTCCCGGTTGCAACCCCTGAATGTTCTGGTCGAGAACCCCTCGATATCCATGTCGATGACCCGTGTATGCCCCAGCGGTGTCCCTTCGCTGGTTCCGCTTTTGGCCCGCGGGCTATCAGGACGCGACGTCGAACCGCTCGGCGAGGTCGTCCGGCAAGTCGCCGTCGAGGCCCCGGCGCCTGGCCAGATAGGCAACGACGACCAGGAATGCGAGTCCGAGGAGGGCCCCGAGCGCCGTCCCGGCCCTGGACCCGCCCTCGGGGTCGGATGGCTCGCCGCCGGCCGCGACGGTCTTCTCGCCCGGGCCGAAGGGCGTCGAGCCGGTGGCGGTC
The DNA here is from genome assembly GCA_003021745.1 of Halobacteriales archaeon QH_7_69_31. Lineage (GTDB taxonomy): Archaea > Halobacteriota > Halobacteria > Halobacteriales > Haloarculaceae > Natronomonas. Next base: position 55,981 of record PXQY01000072.1, on the reverse strand, counting down.
AGCTCCGAGTCCTCGAGGTGGACCTCCAGTACGGTTATCTCGACCATACCGGTGGTTCGGGGGACGGCCACTTATGGGTGCCGAGAGTGGCGGGGCCTCGTCGCCTGGCGGCGTGCCGGAGCGTTTATGCCGCCGGCGGGAGCGGCCGTCCACATGACCGACCGACCGCTAGATGTGCTCGAAGCGACCCTGGGATCGGAAGTCAGCGTCACGCTGAAGGGCGGTGAGACGTACGACGGCGTCCTGGGCGGCTACGACCAGCACATGAACCTGGTCCTGGAGGGGGGCGACAACGTAACCATTATCCGCGGCGACAACGTCGTCTCGATACAGCCATGACCGGTGCCGGGACCCCGAGCCAGGGTAAGAAGAACAAGACGACACACGTCACCTGTCGTCGGTGCGGCGAGAAATCCTACCACTCGACGAAGAAGGTCTGTGCGGCCTGCGGCTTCGGCAAGTCCGCAAAGCGGCGCGACTACGAGTGGACGTCCAAGCAAGCGGAGTAACCCGTCGTCCGCTCCGCGTTCGACGCGTAGAAGCTGCTGCTCTAGCTCCATTCCACGTCGCCCCGGGAGGAACCGAGGTAGATGTTCCCATCGACCCGTCGATTATCCACGTTCGTGTATAAGCACGGTCGTGGTTACCCGGTCGACCGACACGATGGAGTGCATTTTTACCGCTGGGTGACGGAACACCGTCCATGCCTGACGGCCGGCACCAGCCGGGGCCGACGGACAAATGCGGGGTCGTCGGCGTCTCGCTCGACGGCCGGGAGGCGGCGCGGCCACTGTACTACTCGCTGTACGCGCTCCAGCACCGCGGCCAGGAGTCCGCCGGCGTCGTCACCCACGACGGGTTCCAGCAGCACAGCCACGTCGACCTCGGTCTCGTCGGCGACGCCTTCGACGCCGAGGACCTCGAGTCGCTTTCCGGCGCCGACGGCATCGGCCACGTCCGCTACCCGACCGCCGGCAGCCTAGACGCCTCCTGCGCCCAGCCCTTCTCGGTCTCGTTCAAGTCAGGCTCGCTGGGCCTGAGCCACAACGGCAACCTCGTCAACACAGACGAGGTGCGGGCGGAACTCGCTGCCAGGGGCCACGCCTTCACGAGCGACGGCGACACCGAGGTCATCGCCCACGACCTCGCGCGGAACCTCCTGGAGGCCGACCTGGTCCGGGCCGTAAAGCGCACGATGACCCGGATCCACGGCTCCTACTCGCTTTCGATCATGCACGACGACACCGTCCTCGGCGTCCGGGACCCGCAGGGCAACCGGCCGCTCTGCGTCGGCGAACTCGACGACGGCTATATGCTCGCTTCGGAGTCCGCCGCAATCGACGTCCTCGACGGGGACCTCGTCCGCGACGTCGCGCCCGGCGAACTCGTCGTCCTCCGACCCGAGGGCCGGGGCTTCGACAGCTACCAGCTCGTCGACGCAGACGACACCGCCCACTGCTTTTTCGAGCACGTTTACTTCGCGCGCCCGGACTCCCGCATCGACGACAGTCTCGTGTACGACGTTCGCCGCGAACTCGGCCGAAAGCTTTGGGCCGAAAGCGGCGTCGAGAGCGACGTCGTGCTCCCGGTACCGGACTCCGGACGTGCCTTCGCGTCCGGCTACGCGGACGCCGCCCAACGGAATGGCGCCGACGTCGAGTTCGCCGAGGGCCTCATGAAGAACCGCTACGTCGGCCGCACGTTCATCATGCCGACCCAGGACGCCCGCGAACGCGCCGTCCGCCTCAAGCTCAACCCCATCACGGACGTCGTCGAGGGCCGGACCGTCACCGTCATCGACGACTCCATCGTCCGCGGGACTACCTCCAGCCAGCTCGTCCAGCTACTCCGGGAGGCCGGCGCCGAGGCGGTCCACATGCGGATCGGCTCCCCACCGATCGTCGCGCCCTGCTACATGGGCATCGACATGGCCTCACGCGAGGAACTCATCGCCGCCGACGAGGACGTCGCGTCCATCAGTGAAGCGATCGACGCCGACTCGCTCGCCTACCTCTCCATCGACGCCGTCGCCGACGCCCTCGGGGAGTCCCGCGCCGACCTCTGTCTCGGCTGTGTCACCGGCGAGTACCCCTACGACGTCGACGGCGAGGCCACCGACCGCGAGGTCGCCCGGCCCGACATCGACGGCGCCGAGGCGGGGGTCGTCGACGGGGATTAAGACACCCACTTTTTACTCCCTCGGGTGTCCTCGCGCGCCTTCGGCGCGCTGCGGGCACCACTCGGTCGCAAAAACTTGGGGAAAAAGCCGCAGCCGGCGGCTCACTACGTTCGCCGCCGGTGAACCGCTCGCGCCCTGCGGGCGCTCGCGGATGCTTGCGACTGTGACGGTACAGCCTCGTCTGCGACGTATCCATCGGGTCTCCGGTCGTCACTCGAGACACCAACAGATTCCCCCACATTGGATCTCCCAGCGCCCGATTCGGACCGTTTCACCCACGCCCAGCCGGAGGTTCGCTATCGTTACGTCCAAACGGGAAAATACAATCCAAGTACGGGCCGAGCGACGGCGGAGCCGATACTGTCACTGCAGGAGGAAGATGTCACTGACGGTGAACGCCCGGTAGAGTATCATGCTATCCACGACGACGGCCTGGGAACCGGCGTGCTGGACCGGCCAGTGTCGCAGCCGTTCGCCGGTCTCGAGGTCGAGCAGGTGGTATCCTGCCCCATGCACGATCACTGAATCACCGACGACCGTCGGCGCGACCGTACTCAGGCCCGTCTCGAACCGCCACTGCACCTCACCGGTCTCCGTGTCGATCCCGAGCGCCTCCTCGCCGTTGCCGGCCGAGACGACGACCCGCTCGTCCGCGACCGCCGGCGACGAGTAGACGCCCCATTCGGTCTCCGCCCGCCACTCGACCGTCCCGTCCGCGGCGTCGAGCGCGGTCAGTTTGCCGTTCCGCTTGGCCACGTAGACGGTCCCGTCGGCGACCGTCGGCGTCGACGCGACCTCGGCGACCTCCGTCCGCCACGCCTCGTCGCCGTCGTGGGTGAACGCCGCGATCGATTCCGTACCCTCGTAGTGTCCGTATCCGTACACCTTGTCGGCAACCGCGAGTGCGGTTCCGTTCTGCGAACTGCTGTCCCACCGACGCTCGCCCGTCTCCGCATCGAGCGCCGTCACCCCACCGCTGGAGACGTATACGGTGTCATCGAAGACGGCCGGCGACCCGAAGTGGGTGGTCCCGACGTCGGCGCGCCACAGGACCGACCCATCGTCGAGGGATAGCGCCAGCGTCTCCCGATGCGTCGCGACGTAGAGTGTGCCACAACCGAGCGCCGGCGAAACGCTCGCGCCGTCAGGCTCGAACGCCCAGCGTTCCTCGCCGGTCAGCAGGTCGTAGGCGCCGACCTTCACGTCCCCGACGACGTACGCCGTCCCGTCACCGACCACCGGCGTCCCGAAACTGGAGAGCCCGCGACCGGCCGAATTCGTCCGGGAGAGCCTTCTACGCCCGGCATCGGCGCTCGGCATGTTAATCGCGTGGCGTCGGCTTGATCTGTCGGCTGCCCCGCCCGCCATCGGCCAGGCGTATCCCTCGGTAGACGCGGTACACTCGATATCGGGCGGGGGGTTCAAGCCGAGCACGTTCGAACAGCCCGAAAGCGCGCCAGCCCCACAGGCCGCGAGGACCGAACGCCGGGTCGGCGTCGACGCCATTGCTCACATCGGGTTCGCCCGGCAGGTTATAACTTCGGGTGATCGACCAGTACATCTGCGCTTTGAATCGTGTCGATTACCGGATCAATGCTCGAGAATTTGCCGGCGATCAGTACCCGCTCGCTTCGCTCATTGCTCGCACCCACGATCCCTTCGGTCGGCCGCGCGCTCCCCGCTCGCTCATCCGGAGGCCTCGCTGTCGCTCGGCCTCCCGGCTCACGGCTCCCTCCGGTCGCCGTTCGCGACAACGTGAGCCTCACTACGTTCGGCTCACGCTGCCCACTCCAACATCCTCTCATAGAACGGCACGCTCCGCAACGCCGCCTCGTCGCCGACGAGCACCAGCGCCTTCTTCGCGCGCGTCAGCGCGACGTTGACCCGCCGGTGGTCCTCGAAGATGGGGCTCCGTAGGTCGCCGGTGGCGACGAACGAGATCACGACGACCTCCTTCGACGAGCCCTGGAACCGGTCGACGGTGTCCACCATCACGTCGTCGACGTGCTTGGAGATCTCGGCGACCTGGGCGCGGAACGGGGCGATGACGCCGACGTCCTCGGCGTCGACGCCGACGGCCAGGAAGGCGTCGACGATTTCGGCGACGCGGTCGGCCTCGGCGGCGTTGACGTTCCCGTCTGCGGTCCCGTCCGGGTCGACGAACGTCACCGGGTCACACAGTGATGGCGGGAGCGCGTCGGTGTCGACCCCCAGGAGGTCCCCGAGTCGCTGGCTCGCCACCGCGCCGGAGGCAGGTCGCAACCGGCCGTCGTAGAACTCCCGGCTCGAGAAGTACTGGACGCGCTGGCTCATCCGGTACTGGCGGTCGAGTGCGACCCCGGCCGCCGGGTACTCCTCGATGAGGCGCTCGAACAGCGACCGGCCGAGGTCGCTGCCCGGCGAACCGGCCGCCGCTTCCGACGTGCCGTCAGCGCCCCGATGAGTCCCGCCCTCGGCGCGGACTACGGGGGGCAACTGCTGGTGGTCGCCGACGAGGACGAACCGGTCGGCGCGGTTCGTCGCGAGGAAGGTCCCGGGCTCTGTGAGCTGGCCGGCCTCGTCGACCACGGCGACGTCGAACGACATGGCCTTCAGGGCACGGCCGCCGCAGGCGGCTGTGGTCGCCGCGACGACGCTGGCGTCCCGGAGCGCGGCGGACCGCTCCTCGGGGTCGCCGGCGCGCTCGAACCGGTAGGCCTCCATGTCCTCCCGGACGCCGGCCGCCGAGCCCCAGCGGACCACGTCGGTGGAGCCCTGGGCCGCGAGCGCCTCGATGGCGTTGTCGACGGCGCGGTTGGTGAACGCCGCCAGCAGGACGCGCTCGCCGGCCTCGACGAGCGCCCGGACCGTCCGGGCGAGCACGTAGGTCTTGCCGGTCCCCGGCGGCCCGTGGACGAGCGCGAACTCCTCGGCCCGAACCGCCCGGTCGACGGCCCGGTCCTGGGCGTCGTTGTCCTCGATGTAGGTCCGCGCCTCGCCGCTGAACGCCGGGTCGCGGCGGCCGAACAGGACGTCCCGCCGCTCGGGGGTGCCCTGCAGGACGGCGTCGTGAAGCGCCGCGAGCTGGCGGTCGATGCCGATCTCGGAGGGGTAGACGTCGAGCCGTCGGAGGTCGAACGGCTCGTCGGCGACGACGACCACCTCCTCGCCGAGGGACTCGACGGTCGAAAGCTCCGCGGTCCCCCGCGTCGGGTGGCCGTCGCTGGCCAGCACGCGGTCGCCCTCGCGGATCTTCGAGACGGCCTCCCCGGGGCGGCGGGCGGTGAGTCGCCACCGGCCGCCCTCGACGGCCTCGCGGTCGATCGGCTCCAGGTCAAGGAGCGCCCGGTCGTCGGCCGCCCGTTCGGCGGCCGACTGCTCCCAGAGCTTCCGGTACTCGTCGTGGACCGCCCGCCGCTCGACCTCGATGGCGCGGTAGGAGCGCTCGAAGTACGCCCGCTCCTCGTCGGGAATCGGCTCGCCGACGGTCCCGGCCTTCGACGTCTGGTCGAGGCGGCCGGCGACGGCCATGCAGGTGTCCCGCTCGAAGCAGTACTCGCAGATCGCGTCGGCTTCGTAGCCCGTGGGGACGGTGAGGTCGTACTCGGCAGCGGCGATCTCGTTTCTGGTCCGGAGGACGAACTGCAGGAACCCCTTCCCGATCGAGAAGTCCTTCGCCGGCGAGAGGTCCCCCGAGGCCTCGCTGCGGTCGAGGGCGGTGTTCTTCGTATACAGCAGCGTACCCGTATCGGGCGCCTCGACGAGGTCGTCGGCCAGAAGGAGCGCGTAGCAGGCGGCCTGGACCTTGTCGTGGAACCGCGGCTCCCGTCCGGTGTTCTTGCCGGTCTTCAGCTCGACGGGCATCCCCCGCCTGACGGCGTCGGCGCGGCCCTTGATCCCGAACCGCTCGGAGATGAGCGTCTGCTCGGAGCGCCACGAATCGGCCTCGCCGAGCGCCCCCTGTTGGAGCCACCCCTCGATCGCGGCGGCGTTCTGCCGGACGTCCTCGGCGACGGCGTCGGCAGACTCCCCCAGTAGCCCGAGGTCGACGGCGGCGTCGGCGACCCGGTCGTCGATGCTCGCCTCCAGATCCCGGCCGCGGAGCAGGTCGCCGAACACCTCGTGGACGACCGTCCCCTTGACGACCGGGTACACGAGCGGGGCGCCGGAGAGCTTGTTGAGGTAGTAGATGCGGGGACACTGCACCCAGCCGCGCACGTCGGTCACGTCGACGAGGAAGTCGGGTTCGACGACGACCGGCCGCGGAACTCCTCGTCGTCGACGTCGGTGACGAGAAGCTCCATCCCCGGCTCCAGCAGTTCGGCCGTCTCGGTCCACTTGCCCCACAGCGTCACCTGGACGGCGTCGGCTGCGCCGCGCTCCGGTCGCACCAGGACTTCCGCGAGGTCGCTCGTGCCGCGTGCCGTCTCGACGGTCCGGGTGTCGCGAACTTCGACGACGGGGCCCCGAAGGGTCACGTTCCCCTCCAGCGCCGTCGTCCGAAAAACGCTATCGGTCGGCGCGAGGGCGGCGACGGAAGTCGACAGGTTCATTCCGCTACCTCCACGAGGGCCGGGCATGCGCGTTCGAGATTGGCAGGACATCCTCGGGGACGTCGTCGAATCGGACGCCGCCGCCGGCGACTGGCGCGCGGTGGCCGGCGACCGCCGCGGCGGACCCGGCGAGGACATGTTCCTCGGTCACCCGTCGGTCGGCGTCTTCCAGTTGAAGACGTTCGCGAAGAACCCCTACGAGGTCCAGGGGGTCGGCGCCCGGGTCGCCCGCTCGGTCGACGAGGACCTCGACCCGCTGTTCCCCGACGGCGACTCGGGCGGTCGCTTCGGGGTCAACGACGGCGTCGACGACGCGGAGGAGGCCACCGAGCGGGCGACGGAACTCGAGACGGTGCTCGAGGCCCACGCCGACGCGCCGACGACCCCCGACGCCCTCTTCGAGGACGTGATGGGCGCCCTGGAGAGCCCCGCCTACGGGCCGATGGCCTACGACATGTACGACCGGCCCGATGACCTGGATTCGCTGTCGGGGACGTTCGAGGAGGCCGAGGACGTGCTCACCACGGAGCTGGACGACCTCATCGAGGACAGCGACGTCGGTCGCGGCTTCCACTGACGGCGTCGGCCGGACGACGGCGCAGGCCGTGACACGGTCCGGTCAACGCGAGCCGCATACGGCAGTTCGTATCCCGCCGAGCGCGGCGCTCGCACGCACCGCGTCAGTCACGGCGCCGCCACCGGCGGCCGAGGGCGGTCGCGACCAGGAGGGCGCCGATGGCCGCGACCGGTGGGAATCCACCGCCGCTCTCGACGGTGGGGGTCCGGTAGGTGTAGTCGTCCCAGTCGCCCGACGTAGGGGTCGGGGTTTCGGTCGCACGGGGCGTCGTCTGCCCGTCAACCGTCGCCGTCGGGGTGGCCGTTTCCCGGGACGCGACGCCGGGTTCGGTCGCCCGCGTCGCGCCGGTCGCGGTCGGCGTCGACGGTTCGCCGTCGGCGGTCAACCGTTCGGTGGCCGTCGGCGTGGGCATCTGCGTCTCCGCCGGTTGGGGCGGCGGCGGCCCGAGCCGGTCGCGGGCCTCGGCCTCGTTCCGACAGTCACAGATCCAGAACCAGTGCGAGGGGTCCTCGAAGGTGACCACCTCCCCGCCCGGGGTCCGGCCCGTGACCGACGCGGCGTCGATCCGGTGCCAGCCGGCCTCCGGGGGATTGGTGGGACACTCGATCACCGAGAAGATGCGGTCCTCGCTGGTCAGGTGAACCGACTCGCCGAGGTCGTCTTCGTCGTAGAACCTGGATTCGAAGACGTCCTCGCTCGCGCTGAAGGACTTCACGTTGTCGGTGAGGCCCTCGTCGACGTCGTACGGCTCGTTGTCGCTGCCGCGGTCGATCCCGAATTCCTCGGCCGAACCGGGGCCACAGTTCTCCCAGCTGCCGGCCCGCCACACGGCCCGGAGCCGGAGCAGGGTCTCGAAGTCGGTGTCGACGCCCGCTGCCGCCTGACCGATCTGGCCGACGCGGGTGTCCGACGCGCCGGGCTCGCGGTCGTCGGCCGACAGCGGCGTGTAGGTGAAGTTCGAACCCTCGGGGCCGTGGCCCGCCCCCGCGATGCCGACGGCCCCGAGGATGCCGGCCCCCAGCAGCGAGGCGGCGACCGCTGCGGCGACGCCCACCGCCGTCCTCGACCCCGCTCCCGTGTCCGGCCCGCTCATACGGCCCGAATGCCCCGTCCCGACGTTAGCTCTTCGGCCGTCGTACCGGAGGCGGTGACCGTCGGAAATTCTCGTTCTCGCGGCGCGATCGTGGCCGCGGGCCCGCCTCGTGGTGCACTCGTCGACGACGCGGAACTGACGCCAGCGGCCATCGCTCGAGGACCCGCCGCCACCCGCCCTGGTGTCGCCGTGCCGTCCGCGATCCCTGGCGCCGGCAGCGAGGGACGGCGGTCCGGGACGTGGCCGACCGTCTCAGTCCTCGCGGGTGCCCGGTTTCGTCCGGTGCCAGATGACGATGCCCACGGACTGCTTGGCGTCGGTCCAGCTGTCGAACCCGGCGTGGTGGTAGATCGCGTGCGGCGTGTACAGCGTCTCCTCGGTCCACGTCTGGATGGAGGGGTCGGCCTCGACGGTCTCGTGGAGTTCGATGGTCCGCGACAGCACCTCGCCGCGCGAGATCTCGAAGGGCTGCTGGCCGAGGGCGTCCCGGATCGCGGCCCGCCAGGAGGACCACTCGGCCCGGAACTCCGCCCTGGCGTACTCGCTGGCGTGGAGGACGTCGACGACGCGTGGCGTGTGGTCGAGGTCGTCGTCCATGCGCCGGATGTCATCCAGCAGCTCCGCTCTCGTCGGCATGGTGAATCGTGCCGTGGGAACGATTAACGAGCCAGTCTCTTGAAAGTTCGGCACGGGTCGACGCGTTCGGGACCCACCGCTTCCGTCTCCGCGTCCCGTAGTCGGAGGGCGTGTGCTGGTTCGCCACGGTGGTCGAGCACGGGCCAGGTTATAAAGAGCCATGCGGAGGCTCGCGATCGAGTCGGCCGCTACTGCAGGACGGCCGGCAGGTCGGCGAGCGAATCGACGACGTGGTCCGGGCTGTGCTCGCTCGCGTGGACATCCGCGTCCGTCGCCGCGCCGGTCCGGACCAGGACCGTCGTCATGCCGGCCCGGTCGCCGAGCGCGACGTCGGTCTCGAGGCGGTCCCCGACCACGACGCAGCGCTCGGCCGGGACGCCGAGCGCGTCGAGTGCCGCCGCCTGGGCCGGCTGCGAGGGCTTGCCGAACACCCGGTCGGGGGTGCGGTCGAGGACGCCGCCGACGGCGTTGACGACCGCGCCGGACCCTGGCACCATCCCGTCGGCGGTCGGGACGAGCCGGTCCGGGTCCGTGCCGTAGAAGGTCGCGCCGGCGGCGAGCGCGCGGTAGCCGGCGAGCATGTCGTCGTAGTCGAACTCGCGGTCGTAGGAGGCGACGAGGACGTCGGCGTCGGTGGCGTCGGCGACGAGGTCGATGCCGGCCGCCTCGAACTGGCGGCGGAGCCCCGCCTCGCCGATCAGAAACGTCGCGTCCTCGGGGTGCTCGTCGGCCAGCACCCGCGTCGTGACCGTCCCGGCCGACAGCACCGCGTCCGGGGCGACGTCGATACCGAGCGACCCGAGACGGTCCGCGTAGGCGACACGGGACTTGGTCGGGTTGTTCGAGAAGAACACCGTCCGCACACCCGCCGCCCGGAGCCGGTCGAGTGCCGCCGCGGCGCCGGACACCGGGTCCTCGCCCCGGTAGACCGTCCCGTCGAGGTCGATGAGCGCCCCCTCGTAGTCCATGCCGCCGTTTGGCACCCGCGGGGGAAAGCTCCGCCGGAACCACCACCGGTCGACCCTCGGCCGGACCACTCGCTGGTCACCCGTCGGTCGGGGCGATCACGGTCGAACCTCGGCCAGGACGACCGGTCACCCGTCGGTCAGGACGACCGCCTCGACCTCGCGGCGCTCGCCCGCGGCGCCGTCGGGGTCGTACCGGTAGATGCCGTCCGGAGTCTCGTCGTGGGTCCGCCGGTGGGAGCCGTCACAGAGCGGCTGGTCGCCGGAGAGCCCGCATCGACAGACGTACAGCTTCCCGTCGTCGCCGAGGTCGTCGGCGTCGAGTATCGCCGGCTCGGTCGCGTCGTGTCGGACCTCGCGTGCCATGTCGCCCCTAGGTTCCCTGGCCGCAAGAAGCTTCCTCGCCACGGACATTCGAGTGTTCACTTCCCGGGCGGCACAGTGGGGGCCGGGGTCGCAAGGGAGCGTCAATCGTCGGCGGCCCGTTCGACCCAGTCGGGCCGCTCGACGGACGTGTCGTTGACGGCCTCGACGGTGGCGAGCGCCGAAAGGTGGGTGTCCCGTTCGGTCACCACGTCGTAGCGGGCCGCGCGAACCGAGCCGTCCTCGTGGACGACGAGCGTGACGTCGAAGGATGCGATCTCCTCGTCGGTGACGTCGGCCGGGAGGATCGCGGCGCCGTTCGTCACCGCCTCGCTCCGGTACCGGTAGTATGTTCCGTTTTCGGTCTCGCGGACGTCGGGTCCGCCGTAGTCGACGTGGTCGAACAGCGGCGCGAGAAACTGGATGCCTGAGAACCGCTCGCGGACGTACCGGCGGTCGGTCGAGTTGTACGTGACGTCCTCGCCCGCCTCGAGTTTCAGGTACAGCCGGTCGGTCTCGAAGTACTGGAAGCGGGTGGCGTCGCCGTCATCGCGTATCTCGAGGGCCTGCTGGTCGGTGTGATCGACCCGGAGCAGGTAGACGAAGGCGTCGGTCGTCCCGGTCCCGTTCCCGACGCCGACGTCGAACCGGTACCGGTAGCTGTCGTACCCGGAAAGCGCCCGCTCGTGGGTCGCGGCAGCGGCGTCGGCGTCGACGACGCCCGTCTCGCCGTACCCTTCGGGGTACTCGACGGGTGCAGCCGTCGCCGTCGGCGTGCCGTCGGCCGCGAGGGATGGCGTTGCCGTCGGCGTCGACCCGGGGCCGTCGAAGACGGGTAGCGCAGAGCACCCGGCAACCGACACCAGCGCGACGACGGCGGCGGTGGCGACGACTCGTCGATGCATGCCTGGCCCTCCGGGCGAGACCTGTTAAGCGCTGTGACCGCCCGGAATCCCCGTCGGGGGCGATACTGGATCAGGATCGTCCGTATCAGGCGTCCTCGACCCAGGCCGGCCGCTCGACGGCCGTCTCGCCGAAGCCCGACAGTTCGTATTCCACCGACAGCTCCCGGTCGTCGCCGTCGACCTCGTAGCTGACCTCGTAGCTGGCCGAGCGGACGACGCCGTCGCCGTCGACCGCGACCGTCGCGGAGAAGTCGGTGATGGTGGCCGACTCGTTGATGTCGGGGAGCGCGTCGACGCCGTCGGTCCCGTTCATCTCGTAGACGACCACGGCGTCGCCGTTCCGCTCGTCGGTCGAGGAATCGTAGCCGGAGACGTTCACGAGCAGCGGCCGGACGGGGTCGGTCGCGGTCAGGTTCGTCGCGTCGAACGAGTCGTTGGCCGTATTGACGCTGGTCTGGTTGTCGAACTCCGAGCGCCGGTAGCGGGTGTCGCTGTCGCGGTAGATCGTGATGACGGCCTCCTGGTCAGGGTAGGTGACGTCGGCCCGCTGGAGGCCCTGCTCCGCCTCGAAGTCGACGCGGTTCTCGACCTCGAAATCCCTCGTCCCCTCGTCGGTATCGTAAGTGTAGGTGTAGCTTCCGGTGTAGCTCCCGCGGTCGACGATGCCGGACTGGTGGCTCAGTGCGACCGCCACCGTGGAGCGTCGAGCCATACGGCCCTCTGGCGGCCTGGCGGGTAAAAGTGTAGTGGCCCGAGCAGTCCTCGACACGACGCGCAGCGGCGCCGCGTCAAGCCGCCGCATCCGCGGTCGCGGACTCGATCGACCGGATCCGTTCGCGTCGCCGCTCGTCGCGCCGCCGGGCCAGCTCCGCCTGCAGGCGGTCGGCGACGGTCCGCCGGAGGTCGGCAGCCCGCTCGGCGTCGATGTCGAGCGCGCGCGGCTGGCCGCCGGTCAGGCCGCTGGTGCCGGCGGTGTCGACGACGAGCGTGGCGAGGTCCCGTCGGCGCTGGAACACCGTCCGCGAGTCGAGCACGGTCTGGACCCGGTAGTACGGCACCACGGTGGTGGTCCGCGTCCAGAACCCCTCCCGGAGGACGACGTACTCCGGCTGGACGTCGTACCCCAGGTTGGCCCACTTCAGGTGGGCCGCGACCGGCGCCGCCGGCAACAGCACCGCCGCGGCGTACCAGGCGAACGGGAGGGTGGTGGCCCGGTCGGCGGCGAACACCCCGAGGAGGACGGAGGCTGCGACGGCGCCGTACCGGACCGCGTACCGCTGGCGGGCCCGTCCCGGTCCCGGCGGCGGGGCCGGCAGTCTCGACCGCCAGCGACGCGTAGCCGAGGCGGCGCGCGATCGCGTTCTCGGAGACGGCGAGCGTCTGGACCTTCTCCAGTGGGATGGTGCCGCTGAACCGCTGGAGGAGACCCCGCTCGTAGTGGAGCTCGTCGGCGCCGCGCGACAGGCGGAAGCCGTAGTAGTTCGTCACCGCCAGGGCGCCGCTGACGGCGGCGGTGACGCCGACCACGGCAACCGCCGCGAGCGGGGCCGTGATGGCCAGGCCGACGAGCGGATCCGCGAACCGCACCTGGAGCGACGGCGCGAGTACCGTCAGGACGACCGTCAGGAGCGAGAGCAGGCGGAGGTCGACGCCGACGACGCCGAGCAACGCCAGTTCCTTCGGCGTGATCGCGAACAGTTCCTCACGCTCCCGGTCGGTCGTCGGCGCGTCGGCCGACTGCTCGCCGCGCGTCAGCCGGCCGATCTCGTCCTGGAGCCGCCGCGCCTCCGGCAGGCTCACGCACTTCAGGGAGGCCTCGGTCGAGGAGCCGCCGGCGGTCTCGAGGCGTATCTCGGCGATGCCGAAGAGCCGCTGGACGACGTTCCGGCTGACGTCGACGTTCTGGACGCGGCCCACCGGTATCTCGCGGTTCCGGCGGGAGACCACGCCCGAGGCGATGTCGAGGGAGTCGTGGGTCAGTTCGTACTCGAACCGCTGGTAGTAGACGACCTGGTAGGCCGCCGCGACCACGAATCCCGCGATGACCACGAATGCGGGCCCGGCGGCGCCCTCGAACGCCGAACCGACGACGAGAAGCACGAGGAGCCAGGCGAGCCGGAGGACGGACTCGCCGGCCCGGTACGGGATCGAGAGGGGGTGGAGCTTCATCAGACGGCGTCCTCGCCCTCGGCCGCGATGGCCAGTCGCTTCAGCCGGGCCTGGAGGTCCTCGGCGTCCGCCGGCGAGAGCCCGGGGATCGAGACGTCGGCCCCGCGGGAGCCGGCGGTGTAGACGACGGTCGACGCGAGGCCGAACGCCCGCTCGATCGGGCCGCGACTCGCGTCGACGTGCTGGATGCGGACGTACGGGGCGACCGTCCGCACGTGGGTGATCACCCCCCGCTCCAGGTACAGCGAGTCCTCGCGGACCTCGTATGCCCACGACCGGTACCGGAGGACCGACAGCACCGCGGAGAGGACGAACGCGACGAGCGCGACGGCGGCGCCGAGCCACGCGCCACCGACCGGCAGGACGGCGAAGGCGACGCCGACGATGCCGCCCAGCACGAGCGAGGGGACCACCCCTTTCAACACCCACACCACCTGGATCCCCGGGTCGAGCGTGCGTCGAGGACCGGTGAGCTCGGTGACCTCGTCCGGGACCGGCCCGGCCATGCTCCCCTCGGCCGTCCCGTCGTCGGGCACCGCCCGCACGGCCGGCGTGAGTGCGGGGGCGGCGCGCCGCCCGGCTCGCGGCGTCGCCGCTCGCTCGGTCCGAGGCCTCCCTCCGGTCGGCCTCGCGGCTCGCGGGTCGCTTCGCTCCCCGCTCGCTCGTTCCGAGGCCTCACTTCGTTCGGCCTCGCGGCTCGCGTGTCGTCGCGCCCGGTGGTCGCTCCGCTCACTGCTCAGGGCTCACTCCGCTCGCCCATCCGGCGGCGCTCCCGTGCTCACGGGTCGCTTCGCTCGCGGCTCCCGACGGCTCGCGGGTCGCTTCGCTCCCCGCTCGCCAATTCGAGGCGCTCCCGCTGGTCGCGCCTCGCTGTCGCCGCTCACCCTTGGAGGTCTCGCTGCTCACGGGTCGCTTCGCTCCCCGCTCGCTCATTCCGAGGCCTCCCTGCGGTCGGCCTCGCGCCGCTCGACCTACCGCTCCCCGTTCGCTCATCCGGCGGCGCTCCCTACGGTCCCGCCGCCCGGCTCGCCACCGAGGGCGGCAGCCAGCCGCGCAGGCGGTCAGAGGAGGTGCTCGGTGACGACCTCGACCACCGGCGGAACGGCCTCCTCGGGGTCGAGGGCCACGAAGACGCCGACGTCCTCGCCGCCGTACGCACGGACGACCTTGATCGAGTCCAGGCTCGTCGTCATGTACCGCACGTCGCCGGCACCCGACAGCAGGACGTCGGTAAACAGGGCCCGTTCGGCGAAGTCGATGCCGACGTAGTCGAAGATCCGCTCGAAGTGATCGTCCATCGCCGAGCCGCCCGGATACAGGTCATTCATCGCGTCGTCGACGTACAGGACTTCGAAGTCGTACGGATAGAACCGGACCAGCGTGTACACCGGCCCGTCGGTCCCGGCCCGCAGCGCTTCCAGCGCCGCGTCGACCTCGCCGTTCGCACCCGACATACCCGAGTCTGGTGGCACTACGGCCAAAAAGACGAGGGTCGTTTCACCGTCGGCGACCTCGTTCGACCCCGCGTGGCCACCGCGGCCCTGCAGTCGTCCCGGTCGGCGTATAAGGCCACCGTCGCATAGCGGCGACACCGACACCTACACTCGACCCGACAGTCCGAGTGGTTCCATGGATCGCCCCGCGTACGTCTATGCGCTGGTCGTCGTCGGGGTGTTCGCTGCGCTCGGCGCGGGCCTCGGGCTCGCCGCCAACTTCACCCTCGGCTTCTTCATCGAGCAGTTCGTCGACCCCGGCACGGACCCGCTGGACTCGACCCAGATCGGCATCCTGTTGCTCGTCTCCATCTTCGTCATCTACGCGACCGGGCCGGTCGTCGCCGGCCTGGCCGGCGTCGGCCTCGGCAGGATGCTCCCGGACCGGGAGGCCACTGCCGCTGTCGTCGCCGGCGTCGGCTGCTTCGTCGGATTTTTCCTGTTCGCCGGCCTCGCGCTGTTTCTCACGTTCTCGGTGCTTTCGGAGTACGGCGCCGGCACTGGCGGTGGCGCTGGCGGCGGGGGCGGTGGAGGCGGAGGCGGAAGCGGTGGCCCGATCGACCCCTCGGCGCTGGGGACGCTCATGGTCCAGGTTGGACTGCCGGTGGGACTCGTCGGACTGGCGACGGCCTACGTCACGGCGCGGGTGTCGGGCCAACCGCGGCAGTGAGCGATGGAGCCAGTGTCGAGCCAGTTACGACAGTGAGCGATGGAGCGATTGTCGGGCCAATTACGACAGTAAGCGATGGCGCGACTGTCGATCCAGCCGCGGCAGTGAGCGATAGCGCGTGATGAGAACAGTTCCGATCCGGGGCGCTCACATGCCCGGCCGCTGAGCGACGCCGCCACCCCCGTCAGTGGGCGATCTCCGACAACATCCGCGCCTCGATCTTGCGGAGGTGCTCGCCGACGGTGGTCGTCGAGAGGTCCAGGTCCGCGGCGATGTCCTCGTGGGTCGCCTCCCGCGGCACCCGGTAGTAGCCGAGGTCGGTCGCAGTGTCGAGGATCTCCTGCTGGCGGTCGGTCAGCAGCGACGACAGCTCCCGGAGCTCCGGGTCGTAGTCGGACAGCTGCTCTAACTCCACGCGGATCCCGTCCGGGATGTCCTCGATCGCCCGCCGGACCGTGTCTTCCTCCCCAATGACGGCGACCTTCAGCCCGCCCTCCGGGCCGTACTCGATGGGGAGATCGAGGACGAACTCGTGTTCCTGTTCGAGTTCTAAGAGTGCCGCGCCGGCCTCGGTCGGCTCGGTGTGGACGTAGGCCTGCAGGCCGTCCCGGAGCGACGAGACGTTGTAGGAGATGATCTCCGGCGAGGCCTCGAGGATCTCCGCAAGCGCCGCTTTCTCCCCCCGGATCTGGGTGAGAAGCACCGCCGTCCCGTCGTTGAGCCGGCTGATGTGGAGGATCGACTCCCGGGTCAGCGAGGGGTGGGCCTCGATGTCCTCGGCGACCGGGTCGATGGTGCCGGCGGTGGGTAAAAGCGAGACCTTGACGTACCGCATGGGGGACCCGTTCGTCGCCGGGCTATAAACCTCCAGTGGTTCCGGGGTTTGAATGGACCGACGATTGACGGCGACAGCGATTCCCTCGTGACGGCCCGACGTATCGGTACTCATGCAATCGGCGCGCAGCATCGCCATTGCCGCCACAGCCCTCCTCGCCCTCGCGGTTCTGGCCGGCGCGACGTTTCCGGGTGGCGTCGGCGTCGCCACCGCGAGCCACGGCCACGGATCGGCCAACTTCACCGTCGAGCCGATGGGCGACCGCAGCCCCGGCGCCGAGAACGTCCGGTACGGCCAACGCGTCGTGGCGACGGCCGGCACCGACCTGGAGACCCTAGAGCGGACCACCGCGACCTACGAGGCGGGTAGCTTCGCGAGCTGCGGGCCCGGCGACGGCGAGACGTTCGGCATCGATCGAGGCTCGACGCGGCCGGACTACGAGATCGACCACGACCTCACGGAGAACGTGAAGTCCTTCACCGCCCGCGAGGACCTGTTCAGCGTCGAGTACTACGGCGAGGACGACTTCGGGTCCTCGACGCACTTCGACGACGGCGACGAGTTCGTCTCGGTCTCGACGTGCATCGACAACCCGGACGAGCGGGGCTGGTACCGGATCGCCGGGAGCACGACCGGCGTGACAGACAGCGGCGACCGCGTCACGTTCAGCTCCGACTCCCATTACTTCTGGATCTGTGACTGCGAGGACGAGGCCGAGGCGCGGGAGAGACTCGGCCCGCCGCCCTCGGAGTCACGGCAGACGGCCACCCCGACGCCGACACCGTCGGCGTCGACAGGGAACGGGACCGGCGACGGCGCCGCCGAGGGAGGAACGGCCGGCTCGGAGCAGGCGTCGCCGAAGCGCGCCACCGCGACCCCGACCGCCACGGTCGCCGGCGGCACGGCGACCGCCACCGGCGAGCCGACCGACGCCGCGGGAGATCCCCAAAGTGGGGACGGGGGTGACACTGACGGTGCATCCGACAGCGCGACGGGGACGCCGACCGGGGAGTGGGACGACCACGTCCTTGAGACGCCGACGGCCGCCGAGGGCCCCGGCTTCGGGCCCGCGCCCGCCCTCCTCGCCGTCCTCGCGACGGTCCACCTGCTCCGCCGCCGGCGCTGATCGGGGGCCGTCCGCGGGTGCGGCCGGGTCGCCGGCGGCTACTCGTGGCCCGAGACCGGCACCGGTTCGTACGGTTCCTCGAGGTAGGCGACGTCGCTCGCCGACAGCGCCACCTCCAATGCTTCGACGGCGTCCTCGAGGTGCTCGACCTTCGAGGCACCGACGATTGGGGCGTCGACCCACTCCTTGTGCAGCAACCACGACAGCGACAGCTGCGCCATCGAGACGCCCTCGTCGGCGGCGAGTTCTTGGACACGCTCGTTGATCTCCCGGCCGCCGTTGTCGGCGTACGGGTGTGCCTGCGCGTGGTCGTCCGTTTCCGCACGTTTCGTGGACATGTACTCCTCGTGCGGGCGGGTGAGGTAGCCGCGGGCCAGCGGCGACCACGGGATGACGCCGAGACCCTCCTCCTGGCAGAACGGGAGCATCTCGCGTTCCTCCTCGCGGTAGACGAGGTTGTAGTGGTTCTGCATCGTCGCGAACCGCTCGAGGCCGAGATGGTCGCTCGCGTGCAGCGCCGACGCGAGCTGGTGGGCCCACATCGAGGAGGCGCCGACGTGGCGGGCCTTCCCGCGGCGGACGGCGTCGTCGAGGGCGCCCATCGTGGTCCCGATGGGGGTGTCGTCGTCCCACCGGTGGGTCTGGTAAAGGTCGACGGTCTCCATCCCGAGCCGGGCCAGCGAGGCGTCCAGTTCCTGCTCGATGGTCTTCCGGGACAGTCCGCCGGAGTTCGGGTCCGTCTCGCGCATCTTGAAGTAGCCCTTGGTTGCAACGACGCTTTCCTCGCGGCGGCCCTCGAGCGCGTCGCCGAGGACGCGTTCGCTCTCACCGCGGGAGTACATATTTGCCGTGTCGAAGAAGTTGATGCCGAGGTCTATGGCCCGCTCGACGAGGTCGTGGCCGAACGCCTCGCCTCGGACCCACTCGCGCCAGTCGGGGTCGCCGAAGCTCATGCAGCCGAGACAGATGCGGGAGACCTCGATGCCGGTCGAGCCCAGCGTCGTGTACTCCATGGGCCCGGTCGGGGCGGTGTGCTGAAAAAGGCTCGCCGGCCGGTCGGTCATCGGGACCATGCGGTCGGCCATCGGCGACCGAGCGCAGCCCGGCCCGGCGCGCCGTCACGCTTATGCTCGCCCCTGGCGAGGCCCCTCCGTATGTGGACCCAGGTGGGGGCCGGGGTCGACACGTGGGCGTTCGTCGGCCTCGTTCTCGTCGGCGTCGTCGCGGCCGCGACCGCCCTCGCGGCCGGCGGCGTCGCCCCCAGTGGGCCCACCACGTCGACGGCCGGGCCGTCCGACGCCCCGGCGCCGGGCCACCTGTCCCCCACGGCGGTCCACTGGAACGACACCTATACGCCCGGCAGCGAGTCGGGCGTCCTGCTCGAGGGGGTGCCGGCTGCCGACGGCGGCTTTCTCCTGGTCGGCTCCTTCGGCCCGCCTGACGGAACGGACCGCAGTGCCGTCGCCGTCCGGGTCGACGCCGCCGGGTCGGTCGAGTGGGTGTGGTCGCTCCAAGGCTACGGGAACGCCACGCTCGCCGGCGCGATCCAGCGGGACGACGGCGGGTTCGTCGTCGCCGGCACCCGCCGGACCCCCGAGGAGGGACCGCGCCGACTGGTCGCCGGGCTCACGCCGGGCGGTGACGTCGCCTGGCAGGACACCTACGGCTCCGGCCGGGTGACGGACGTCGTCCCCGCCCCCGACGGCGCCCTCATCGTCGGCGGGGACGAGGCCGGCCACATTACGGCGAACGGCGGCGAGATCTGGGTCGAGCAGTACCCCGAGGCGGACATCAACGACGCCGCTCGGATCGGCGACGGGTACGTGCTCGCCGGCTCGTCGACGGCCGACGAGGACCCGGATCGACTCCTCGTCCGGATCGACGGCACCGGGGAGACGCTCTGGCGGGCCCGCCGGGATGCCGCCGGGCCCGACCGGTACGTCGACGTCGTTGTCGAGCGCGACATTATCTACGCCGGCGGCGCGGCCCCGCTCGGGGACGGGTCGGACGTGCATCCATCGGTCTCGGCCGTCCACCCGAACGGGACCCACGACCGGTCGAGAACGAAGCGGCGAGGACGCCCGGGCGAGGCAGTGACGGGGGTCTCGGCGGCCGAGCGGGGTGCCCTCACGGCGATTCGGGGCGACGAGCGGAGCCGGCTGGCGGTGTTCGCCCGAACCGTCGCCGGGGCGACGGTCGACGTCGACGCCCGACTCGCATCAGTCACCGCGCTCGGCGACGGGCGGTATCTCCTCACGGGCAGTCGGGACGGCGAGGCGTTCGCTGCCGTCGTCCGACCGGACGTCGAGGCCGGCGGGAGCCTGTTCGCGACGGAGCCCGACGATCCGGACCGAGCCGACCCCCAGAGTGACACCGCCGGGGCCTCGGGAGCGTCCGGTGACGAGGGGAGTGCCGAGGACGAGGGCGTCGACCTCCCGCCGCCGCCGGCCCTCGGCGGCGTCCCGCCGGTCGTGACGCTCGCGTTGGTCGTCGCGGCGGCCGTCACCTCGCTTTTCGCCATCGCCGTGACGGCGCTGTCGTTGCGACAGCTATGACCGCTCAGCCGTAGCGCTCGGGGGAGATCCGAGCGACGTGGCGACGCAGCGCCACCGCCGCGAGGACCGCTGCCACCACGTAGCCCGCGACGTGGACGAGCGTAACCCGGGTGGCGCTCCCGATGGCGAGCAGCGCCACGGTGGTCGCCGGGTGTTCGGGGAGGGCGGCGGCGGCCGCAAAGGCCGTAAGCATCCCCAGCGAGTAGGTCAGCTGGGCGCGCTGGCGGACGGGGAGCGCGAGCGCCAGCGCGGCGGCGGCGGCGACCGCGAGCACGGCCATGGCGGCCGTGAGCGCGACCAGGAGCGCGACGTTGTCGACCGCGATGTCGTTGAGCGCCAGGAGCACGACCCACAGAAGGACCTGCAGCGGGGCGAGCGCGGCGAGCAATCCGGCCTTGCCCTCGACGATGCCGGCGAGCGAGACCGGCGCGACCCGAAGCAGCTCGATGGTCCCGCGCTCTATCTCCTCCGTTAGCGAGTCGACCACGACGGCACCGCTTATGAACACCGGCAGGAACACGAGCAGCGGGACGACGAGGACGTAGGAAAACCCGAAGTACGGGCTGGCGTCCGACCGCGGCGGCACGGGAAGGGGGTCGAACGCGAGGTGGTCGGCGCGGTCGGCGCGCTCGGCGCGTTCGAGTTCCGTCAGGGCGGCTCGCAACTGGACGACGATCACCGTCTTCCGGAGGCTCGACCGTGGAACGGACGCCGACACCGCTACGCGGCCGTCCCGCGCTTCGGCGTGTACCACCGCGTCGACGCGGCCCCGGTCGAAGGCGTCGCGGGCCGTCGCGCGGTCCTCGAACCGCCTGGCCCGGAGGTTCTCGACCTCGCCGGCGGCGGCGACGACGTCGTCGGCCACGAGGACCGAGGAGAACCCGGCGATGACCACCTGGATGAGGATGGCGAGGACGATGGTCTTCTCCCGGGAGAGCGAGTCGAGTTCGCGGCGGGCGATGGCGCGTCTAGACAAGGCGGCTCACCACCGCGAGGTTGTAGACGAGGTGCAGAAGCGTCGCCAGCGAGAGGCTCGCGGCGAAGGCGGTCCGGTCCCGGCTGGCGCCGAGGGCGGACACCGTTGCGGTCGCGACGTGCAGGAGTAGCGGTGCCACGGCGAGGACGGCGACGGCCGCCAGGCTGTTGCTTCCGAGGCCGGTCTGGAAGGCGGCGTCCGCGACCGCGACGTCCGGCAGTCCGACGACCTGTACGAGAAGCGAGAGCTTCTCGGCGAGGAAGAAGCCGACGCCGGCGGCGGCGCCGGCCGCCGCGCCGACGCCGGCGGTCCGCTCGTAGCGGCCGTTGACGAAGCCGGCATAGACCGGGAGCGCCTTCGCGAGTTCCTCGATGACGGCGACGGTGGCCAACACGAGCGGGATGGAGAGCGCGACGGGGAGCGCGAACAGGAGCGCGACGGCCACCAGTTCCGCGACGAAGACGAACGGGACGAGCAGCGCGACGACCAGCGCGAGGCTCCGTGGGCGGCGGATGCGACCGGCCAGCGCGTCCAGCGCCTTCAGGTGGACGGGCCGCTGGGTGAACAGATCCTCCTCGCGATACACGCCGAGGCCGAACAGGAAGCAGACGCCGGCGACCAGCGTCGGCGGACCCGTGGCGAAGAGGAACTGGCCTGGCGTGACGCCCGCGCCGGTGAGGTCCCGGACGGCGACGGTGAGCGGGGAGACGAAGGCGACGGGACTGGTCGCGGTGAAGATGGCCGGGACGAAGGCGTAGGTGGTCAGCGCGGTGCTGACGGTGACGGAGACGAAGGTGAGTTCCTTGAACGACCGGGCGAACATCGCCCCAAGGAATGTCAAAGCGAGAAACAGTAACGATAGCGGCACCACCGCGAGCACCGACAGCGGCCCGGCGCCCGCGCCGATCAGCCACAGGCCGGCGACGACCGTCGCGGCGATGGCCAGCGACGTGGCGGCGTACGGCAGCGTCTTCCCCGCCACGATCTCGGCCGGGGTGACGGGCGCGACGAGCAGGAGTTCCCCGCGGCGGTCGAGCCGTTCGGAGAGCATCGAACTCCCGTAGGCCTGGATCACGAAGTTCAGGGGGAGGACGAAGAGGAACGCCAAC
The DNA here is from genome assembly GCA_003021745.1 of Halobacteriales archaeon QH_7_69_31. Classification (GTDB taxonomy): domain Archaea; phylum Halobacteriota; class Halobacteria; order Halobacteriales; family Haloarculaceae; genus Natronomonas. The sequence goes on along the minus strand of PXQY01000072.1, from coordinate 33,798 downwards.
ACGAGCGACTGGAACGGGAACGGCGGCGCGATGGCCGACGGCGACCCGGAGGTCCCGGCCGTCCCGAACAGGTCGAAGGCGCCGATGGAGGGCGCGCCGAACCCCCCGCCGTCCCCGCCACCCGTCGAGGGGAGGCCACCATCGTCGTCCTGGCCGTCACCGCCCCCGCCCTCGCCTCCGCCACCGCCGGTGCCGTCACTATCGGGGCCGCCACCGCCGTCGTCCGCTCCCCCGTCGGTCCCGCGCTCGACGAACTCGACGGTGACGACGACCGGGAACGCCGCGGTCTCGTTGTCCTCCGATCGCATCCGGCGTTCGTTGTACGCCTCGACGGACTCGCGGAAGGCGGCGAGTGCCGCCAGGCTCTTGTCGGTCGGCTCGCCATCACGACGGACGAGATACAGCCGCGTCCTCTCCGGGCCGGATTCGACGTAGAGGTCGTAGCCCTCGCCCGGCCGGAGTCCCTCGTCGACGACGGCGGGGTCCGGCTCGACGACCGCAAGCGCGTCGTCCACGGCGACGGGGTCGTGGAACGGGCTGTCCTCGTCGACGCCGACCCGGTAGATGCCGTCTTCCAGTGCCACGCCGCCGACGAGGCCCACGACCCCGAAGGCGACGACGAAGGCGGCCGCAGCGAGGACCACGGCGACGGCGCCACGGTCGAGTCCGCCGACCCCCTTGGTGGTCTCCCAGCGGGCGATCCGGAGGACCGTCCGCGGCCGCATCAGGCCTCCGGCCGGTCCGCGGACGTCGACGGGTCGGCCAGCTCAAGGAACAGTCCCTCGAGGCTCGGTTCGACCGTCCGGATGTCCGCCACCTCGCCGCCCCTGGCCGCGGCCGCCGACTCGACCTCCCGGACGTCGTCCATCCCCTCGACGACCCGCCGGTATCGGCCGTTCTCGGCGACCGCGTCGGGGACCTCGACGGTCGTGTACACGTGGTACTCCGTCCGGCCGTACTCGCGCCGGAGGTCCGCGATCGGCCCGCTGGCGACGATGCGGCCCTCGGTCATGATGGCGACGCGGTCACAGACCGCCTCGACGTGGTGGAGGTCGTGCGCCGAGAAGACCACGGTGCGGCCTTCGGCGGCGAGTTCGCGGGTGAACTCCACGATGTAGTTGGTCGAAAGCGGGTCCAGTCCCGAGGCGGGCTCGTCGTAGACGACCACGTCCGGGTCGTTCACCAGCGACCGCGCGATGGCGACCTTCCGGGTCATGCCCTTCGACGCGTCGCCGATGGCCCGCTCGCGGTGGCGGTCGTCGAGTTCGAGGCGGTCGAGCGCGTCGTGGATGCGCTCGTCGGCCACGTCCCGGGGGACGTCATACAGGTCGGCGAAAAACCGGAGGTACGAAAGCGGCGACATCTCCTCGTACAGCGGCGACGCCTCGGGGAGAAAGCCGAGCCGGCGCCGGGTCTCGGCGGCGTCCGCCGGCTGGCCGTCGACCCGGACGGTGCCGGCCGTCGGCTCGACGAGGCCGGCGATGGTCTTAAGCGTCGTCGTCTTGCCCGCGCCGTTCGGGCCGACGATGCCGAACACCTCACCGGCGGCGGCGCTGAAGGAGACGTCGTCGACGGCGACGACGCCGCCGTAGGCCTTCCGGAGGTCACGTACGTCGATCACTGTCGGTCAGTAGGACGGCCGTGACTAAAAGCCGGGCACTGACTCGAGGCTATCGTCCGAATGTGAGACCGGAAGCCGGCAAGGAACGGGGCCAAACAAAGGCCCGGGGGTGCGTCGGTGCTATTCGTATAGCCAGGTCTCGTCGATGCGTTCGTACTCCAGCAGTTCGTCGTCGTCGAAGAACAGTTCGATCTCGCGCTCTGCGGAGCCCGGTTCCGTGTCGGAGCCGTGGACGACGTTCCGGCCGAGGTCGAGTCCGAGGTCGCCGCGGATCGTGCCCGGCGCGGATTCGGCGGGGTCGGTCTCGCCCATCATCCGCCGGACCTGCGCGACGGCGTCGGCGCCCTCCCACACCATCGCGAACACGGGCCCGGAGGTAATGAAGTCCGTGAGCTCCTCGAAGAACGGCTCGTCGACGTGCTCGGCGTAGTGCTCGCCGGCCAGGTCGTCGTCGATCCGCATGAACGTCCCGCCCACCAGCTTCAGCCCCCGCTCTTCGAACCGGGAGACGACCTCCCCGACGAGTCCGCGCTGGACGCCGTCGGGCTTTACCATCACGAACGTCCGCTCGACGTCGGCCATCAGGCCTGGGCCTCCTCGTCGTCGGCGTCCGCCGTCTCCTCGGACTCCTCCCCCTCGGCAGTCGACCCGTCGTCCGCCTCGACTACGGCCGCGTCGACCTCGGGCTCAGCCTCCGACTCCGGTTCCGGCGGTTCATCCGACTCCGGTTCATCCGACTCCAGTTCCGCCGGCTCAGATTCCTCCGATGCCGACTCCGGCTTCTCCGACGCCGCCTCGGCTCCACCCGCAGGCTCCGACGCCGCGGAATCGGAACCGCTGTCGGCCTCGTCAGGGCCCGGTTCGGCCTCGGCTCCGTCGGTCGCTTCCGCGGACTCAAGGTCGGGCGTCTCGGCATCGACCTCGGGCTCAGACGCCTGTTCGAACTCGGTCTCCTGCGCCGGCTCCGGCTCCGGTTCGGACCCGGTCTCCGGTTCCGACGCCTGTTCGGCTTCGACTTCGGGTTCCGGCTCCGGCTCGGGTTCGGACTCTGTCGGCTCCGGCGCCGGTTCGGCTTCGGGCTCCGGCTCGGGCTCGTCGGCCCCGGCGGGCTCGCCCCTGCCGCCGCCGGCCTCGGTCCACGCTAGGTCGCGTGGCTCCCGGCCGAGGTCGGCGTTCTTCTCGCACTTGGCCGAGCAGAAGTGCGTGACGGCGCCGGTCGTGGTGACGAACATCGTGCCGGTGCCCGGCTCGATGTCGGCCCCGCAGTAGTCGCACGCGCCGGTCTGCGGCATCGTTACTGCCCCCCGATGGCGTCGGCCTCGCGGGCCGTCTCGCGGAGCTGGAGCACGTCGCCGACGCGGACCGGGCCGAGGACGTTCCGGGCGATGATGCGGCCCTGGTTTTCGCCCTCCTTGATCCGGCACTTGACCTGCATGGCCTCGCCGTGCATGCCGGTCTTGCCGACGACCTCGATCACTTCGGCGGGGGTCGCGCCGCCGCCCCCTCCGTCGTCTTCGGCGCTCATCCCTACCGGAGCTCCTCGAGCTTCTCCGCGATGTCCTCGACGTCGCCGTCGGCGTCGCCGGCGTCGACGACGGCCGCCGCGGCGCTGCCGACCTCCAGGCCGGCGGCGTGGCCCACGTCGTCCTGGGCCTCGATGAAGACGTAGGGCGTGTCCTTCTCGTCGGCGATCTCGGGGAGGTGCATGACGACCTCCTCGGGGCTTACGTCCTCGGCGACGTATACGAGTTCGGCGTTGCCGCGCTCTACGGCCTTCGTCGTCTCGTTCGTGCCCTTCTTGACGGTCCCGGTGTCCCGGGCGACCTCGAGCGCCTCGATGGCGTCGTCGGCGAGGTCCGCCGGGACGTCGAAATCAACGTATACTGACATTTGTCGTAGTTGCTCCTCCCACGCGTGGGCTCGCACTCCCCCGCCGTCGACCGTCGCACGGGCGACCCGCCCGACGGACCTCGCGCCGTAACCGGCGCGGGTGTCCTTGGATCCGGCTAGGAGCCTCACAACCCCGCGTAGGTTGTACCCTGCAGTACTGCATCCCCGCATATAAGCCCTTTCGAACGCCCTCGAGGGTGCGAACGGCCCCCGGACCGTACAGGTGCCACTGGGCAACATGCCACCGGCCGATTCCGCGGGCCGAAGTCTCGATGGGCCGTCGAACCGCAACAGACGCTCTGCCGACCGCCCCCAGGCCGACAACGTAACGGCCGGCTGCCGGCTGGAAGAGAGAGTGAGGCGGTCGGGACCGGTACATTCTCCTATCACGAATCGATTTTTTGGATAGCCAAAAACTAGTTCGTGTAACGAAAAGTCTTAAGCCCGCTCCGCGAGTAGTTGCTGCTGCATGAGTACACAGGAGACCGTCCGTCGAACGGCGGACAGCGTCGAGGGCAGCGAGGCCCTCCGGATCGACGAGGACCGCACGGTGCAGGTGATCGATGCACTCAACACCGATCTCGCAGCGAGCTACGTACTCTACCACCAGCTGAAGAAACACCACTGGAACGTGGAGGGCGCGGAGTTCCTCCAGCTCCACGAGTACCTCGGTGAGGAGGCCGCCGACGTCGAACGCGCGGCCGACGAGTTCGCCGAGCGGGCCCAGGCCATCGGCGGGGTGCCGCTTTCGGGCGGCGCGACCTTCGAGGCGCACGCCCCATTCGACCCCGAGGGCCCGGACCTCTACGACGTCCGGACGTCCCTGCGGAACGACGTGGAGATGATGGCGGCGACCATCGAGACGATGCGGGACCACGTCGCGCTCGCCCACGACTTGGGCGACTTCGTCACCGAGGATATCCTCCGGGCGGAACTGGTGACCCTCGAGGAGCACGCCCACCACCTCGAGCACTACCTCGAGGACGACACCCTCGTGCTCGAGTCCGCGACCCACTGACACGGATTCCCACCGGACGCCCCGATAGTGAGTCGGTCGCAGTCTCGTGGATGCAGTCGCTCAACGACCTTCATACCGGATGGACGACACCGCTGTTGCGAGCGTTGGTTGGTCCGTCGCCGCGATGCACGGCCGGGGGGTCGAATCAGACCCGGAGCGTGGCGTCCTCGCGGGCGTGATCCTAGTCTTTGCCTCGAGGTCGCCCGCCCGCGAGGTGACGTCGCCCGCCGGCGGGGGGGCTATGACGCTGTCGCCGACCACCTGGGGAAGGAAAGTGTCGCCTGACCAACGTGCTGGCGTGGTTCACGAAAGCGTTTCCATTGCGGTTCCGCCCGCCGAGCCCGCGGGAGCTGCTCCGGTTCACCGAACAGGAAACCATCCCCGCACTCGTCGCCGTCCTGGAGACGAACGTCCGCATGCTGGAGCTGCTCGCGGCCGCCATCCGCGTCGCCGACGGCCGGCCGCTGGACGCCGTCGACCGCGACCATGACAGCATCGAGACGGGTCGCAGGGCCGTGGAGACGGGCGCAGACGGCCTGGCAGCTGCGAGCCGGGCGACCCTGGAGCGGCTCGACGCTGCCCTCGCGGAGCTCCAGGAGGCCGCCGACGGCGGAGCCCCCGACGACCCCCAGGTCCAACGGCTGTTGTCGGAGGCCCGGACCCTCCGGGCGGAGGTCGACGAGCGGCTAGCAGACGCGACGGACCGGGCATCCGGCTCCGGGACGGGTCCCGGAGTAACGGGCGACGACGCGGAGTCGCGGCGGGTCGAGGAGAGCGGGCCCGGCGGCCCGGTCGAGGTCGACGTCGAGGAGGAACTGGACACCCTTCGCCGCGAGGCCGACCGGGGGGACGACTCGGGGGATGGCGGCGGGAACGAGGATGGCGACACCGCCGGGTCGTGAACCCGTGCCTGGCGGTTCGGGCCAACGGTGGACGGCTCACTACACGGGCTTGAAACGGTAGCCGTCCCACTCCTGGCTGTCGGCCTCGCGGATGCCGGCGGACGGGTCCCGGAGCTGGTCACAGTACACCGGCCGGACCTCATCGCCGATGGCGACGTCGCCGGTCGTCAGCTGGCCGATGGCCCGCACCGGCGTGCCGTCGACGTCGAACTCGACGATCGCGAGGTGGTTGGGTTCGCGGACGCCCGGCGGGGAGACAGACGCGGTGGTCCATGTCAGAACCTCGGCGATGTACTCTCTCAGGTCGATCGTGGCGACGGGCTCGCTGCCGTCGGGCCCGACCGGGTGGCCGGGGTAGGTGATGGTACCGTCCGCGTACCGGTAGGCCTCCATGGTCAGCCGGCCTCCATGACCGTCGTGGTGACGCAGTTGCCGAACCCGCCGACGTTGCAGGCGAGGCCGACGTCGGCCCCGACGCTCCGTTCGCCGGCGTCGCCGACGAGCTGGACGTACAGCTCGTAGGCCTGGGCGACCCCGGTCGCGCCGAGCGGGTGGCCCTTCGACTTCAGGCCGCCGGAGGGGTTGACCGGCAGGTCGCCGTCGAGTGCCGTCCGTCCCTCCGTCGCCATCCGCCAGGCCTCACCCGGCGCTGCAAACCCGAGGCCCTCCAGCTGGAGGAACTCCAGGATGGTGAACATGTCGTGAAGTTCGGCCACGTCGACGTCCGCCGGATCGCGGCCGGCCATCTCGAAGGCCGCCTCGCCCGAGTCGACGACCGCCCCCATCGTCGTCGGGTCGGCGCGCTCGTGGACGACGTGCGTGTCGGTCGCGCCAGCCACCCCGGAGACGACGGCGAACCGGTCCGCGTACGCACGCGCGCGATCGACTGGACAGAACAGCAGCGCGGCGGCCCCGTCGGTGACCGGACAGAAGTCGTACAGCCGGAGGGGGTCGGCGACCATCGGCGAGTCGAGTGCGGTCTCGACGTCGATCTCCCGCTGGAACTGCGCGTGGGGGTTCAGGGCGCCGTTCGCGTGGTTCTTCACCGCGACCTCCGCGAGGCTCTCCCTGGGGGCGTTATACCGGTCGAGGTAGAGCCGGGCGGCAAGCCCCGCGAACGAGGGTAGCGTCACGCCGTGTTTGTACTCGACCGGGTGGGTGAGGGTGGCGATGACATCGGTCGACTCGCCGGTGGTCCGGTGGGTCATCTTCTCGCCGCCGACGAGCAGCGTCAGGTCGGCGGCGCCGCTGGCGACGGATTGCCAGGCGGCGTAGATGCCGGCGCCACCCGAGGCGGACGTCTGGTCGACCCGCTGGGTGTACGCCGGCGTGGCCGCCAGATCGGAGACCAGGGCGTTCTGGATGCCGGTCCGGCCCTCGAACTCGCCGCTCGCCATATTAGCGACGTACAGGTGCTCGACCTCGTCTGAGTTGACCCCGGCATCATCGAGACACGCCCGCCCGGCCTCCGCGAGTAGCCCGCGGATCCAGGCGTCGCGCTCGCCGAACTGCGTCATCGAAGCGCCGATGACGGCCACCTCGGTCATAATCCTGCGTCGCGTGGCACGCCCCTAAGCGTTCGGGCGCCCACTGGTCGGCGGTGGACGACAGCGAGAGCGGAAGCTATTTTGGCGTGCCTAAAGAAACCCCCGCCGATGGCCGACGAGCCGCCCCGAATACCGCACTGTCGAGGGGAGTGCCGTGTCTAGCGGGACCGTCCCGACGAGTCCGGGACTGGAGTACGACGCGGGCGAGGACCGCGAGACCGTCCTGGAACTCGACGGGCTCCGGAAGGCCTACGACGGGACCGGGGTCATCCGTGACCTCTCGCTTTCGGTCCGCGACGGCGAACTCCTCACGCTGTTGGGGCCGTCGGGGTGCGGCAAGACGACGACGCTCCGACTGATCGCCGGGCTGGAACGGCCCGACGACGGAACGGTCCGGCTCGGGGGCGAACCTGTGTCCGGCCGGGGGTTCACCGCGCCGGAGGACCGCGACGTCGGCGTCGTCTTCCAGGAGTTCGCGCTGTTCCCGCACCTCTCGGCGCGCGAGAACGTCGCGTTCGGCATCGACGACTGGGACGAACCCGAGCGCTCCGCGCGCGTCGAGGAACTGCTCGACCTTGTCGGGCTGGAAGCCCACGCGGACAAGCCGCCGGGGGACCTCTCCGGCGGCCAGCAGCAGCGGGTCGCCCTCGCCCGGTCGCTGGCCCCGGAGCCCAGCCTCCTGCTGTTGGACGAGCCGTTCTCGAGTCTCGACGTCGACACCCGCGTGCGGATGCGCGAGGAGGTCCGGGACATCCTGACGGCGGCGGGCGTGACGGCGGTCTCGGTCACCCACGACCAGGAGGAGGCGATGTCGATATCCGACCGCGTGGCCGTCATGAGCGGCGGCCGCATCGAGCAGGTCGGCACCCCGGAGGCCGTCTTCCAGCAGCCCACCTCGCGGTTCGTCGCCGGCTTCCTCGGCCACGCCGCCTTCGTCTCCGGCGCGGTCAGGGAGAGCTGCGTCGACACCGCCCTCGGCGCTGTCCCCCTCGAGCGGGTCGACGGTCTCACCGAGGTCTACAGCGGGTCCGCCATCGACCTCATGGTGCGGCCCGACGACGTCCGCGCAACGGTCGCCGACCGCGGAGCCGGCAACGGCGAGGTGATCCACCGCCGCTACCTCGGACCGACCGTCCTCTACCGAGTCCAGCTGGGCAACGGCGACGTAGTGGGGTGTATGCACAACCACGCCGACAGGGTGTCGCTGGGCGACGACGTCCGTGTCCGGTTGGCCGCCGACCACGACCTGGCGTGGTTCCCCCAGGACGGCCACCCCGACGGGTGACGAGCAGTCCACTGCTGTGATCCGGAAGTTTTCGTAGGTTTCGCTCTTAACACTCTTTACATCGGATACCGTACTCCCATTCGACGATGTCCATCGACCGACATACCTTCGAGAACTCGAGCGAGGACGAACTCGAAGAACTCTCCGTGCCGGATCAAGTCCTGGGGTTTCTCGCCGCTCACGACGATCGCGCGTTCAAGGCCCGCGAAATCGCCTCCAAGATCGGCGTCGACGAAGGCACAGTCAGCACCGCGCTCTCTCGATTGAAGGACCGTGGTCTGGTCGAGCACAAGGCGACGTATTGGGCGGTGACTGACGACGCTGAGCGCCTTGGCCGATACAGCGGGTACGAACGAGCAATGGCTCTGTTCAACGACCAATTGGGTGCGGAGGACAAGGGTTCCTGGCGCGATCATGCACCGCAGGAACCACACCCGAGCGTTGAGGACGACCAGTGACCGACGATGAGACACCGATCTTCGAGCGAGGCGACATCATCTACGGTGATGACCCTTAAAGGAGAGGAAGACGCTCGGCCCTGGCTTATTCTCTCGAACCATCAAGGCCGTCCGTTTCACGGTGAGCAGTATATCACGCTCACGTTGACGACGAAATCTTGGATGAACGAACTGATCGACATCCCTGGAGGGAGTTGGCTTCGCGGTGGGATGCCGGACGAGAGTCGGATCGTCCCGTGGGGCGTCCAATCGATAGATCACGAGGATCTCGACTTCTGGCAAGAACGTCTCGACAGCGATCTTGTTGAGGAGGCGGTGGCTGCCCTCATCGAAGGACTACAATAGCGTCTCGGAGGTTTCGTTCAGGGGAATCACGCATCATAGGGCTGTTAAATCCGATGTAGCCTCAACTTGACAGGCCATCCGTTGGATATAGCAGTATATAGTTTACGAGTTGGATACTGAACGATGTGCATCTGACATGTTGGACGGATCGGTAACCGAAAGAGATGGGATAACCCGTGAGCCCATCGGCCGATAATTGATTGGGGCGAAATCAAGAGTCCACCTTCGAAGAGAGCCGAACGGTGGGCTTAATCCCCGTTACTCGTTACGATGGACAGACGGCGTGTAGAGAGTCCATACGGCGCACGACCCCTACCGGGTGAGAATGACCCGAATTCCCGGGGCCGGTCCGAATACCGGTTACCCGGCCAAGCGAATGAATGAGTCACCCGCGGGCAGAATACCGAGACAGGTATATGGATCCTGTATGCGCTTTCAGAGGGACATCGGGATTGGAGGCGTCGCTGACCGTCACGGGGCACACTATTGAGGCAATGAAACCAATTCGGTGGCATAGCGTTACATGGCCCACCGTATTATCCCAGGAATGGCGGAGTGTTTATCGTCAAATCCAAACTTTCGTAGCCGTTTAACCCATTGAGATAGATATAAGACGATATGGACTCTGACATATGACTTAGACAGATCGATAAGGGTCTTTATCGATTTGTCTGACGTACTTTCTTACTCCTGGCGTCTGTAGACCCGGCCATGGCAGGGAACGACCGCGTGTCGGTCCAGACCTACGTGCCGGCCGCCCAGCGAGAGGTGTGGCGGGATGAGGCTGACGAGATGGACATGAGCCAGGCCGAATACGTCCGCTCGATGGTACAGGCAGGCCGTCGGAGCTTCGATCTCGACGGTAGTGGCACCGAGGGCGCGGAGCTGTCCGAGGAACGGGGTTCTCCGGCCGCTAACCCTGGGGGTAGCGGGCTGAAAGACAGTGTTCTCGACGTCCTCGAATCCGAGGGGGTCGCCGACTGGGATGACATTCGGGCGGCCGCGACCGACGACATCGACGATCGTCTCGAGGAGGCCCTGTCGGATCTACAGGCGGAGGACGCCATCCGATACAGCGGGCGGCGAGACGGCTACGTGGTGGTCGAGGATGGGGGTTGACGACCAGTCGGAGGCGCCGGCGCCGGACGATGATCCCATCGGGTACTTCCTCCAGGAGATGACGTTCCACGGCCGAAGCGATCGGACGAAGGCAGCCTACGAGCGCGTCCTCCGGGAGTTCGAGGGGTTCCTGGACGCCCGCAAGACACGGCTCGAGGCTGCCTCACGCCGGGAGTGCATGGAGTGGGTCCACTCCATCCGCGGGACCCACGCGGAGAGCACCGTCGCTTCCTACGCCTCATACGTCCACCGGTTCTACGGGTACATGACCCAGGTCGGGGTCTTCGAGTCGAACCCGATGGCGCTCGTCACCGAGGAGATGGACGAGTCCATCGACGCCGACCCGGCCAGACGGGAAATAGCCGTCCCGGAGATGCGGGCATTTCTTGCCTCCTTCGGCCATCCGCTGGAGCGGGCCGTCGTCGGGACGTTGTTGAAGACCGGGATGCGGGTGGGTGAGTGTTGTAACCTGGATCTCCGGGATCTCTACCTCGAGGATCCGGAGGTACAGGACGCCTACCCCTCGAAACCTCGCGGCGCGCTGGACGGACGGCCGGACTCGGTGTTCGTCCCGAGCGCCCCCTCGAGGGGGTCTGTCTACAATGACGAGGAGCGAACGGCCTCGAACAAGCGGAAGCGGGACACCGTGATTCCGGTCGATTCGGAGCTGAAACGGCTGCTGAAGGCGTGGCTTGCGATTCGGCCGGACACCGACTCACCAACGCTGTTCAGTTCGACGACCGAGTGGGGCAGGCGTGCAACGCCGTCGATGGTCCGCTCGTTCGTTGTCGACCACGCCGAGACCCAAGGTTGGTACCGATCGGGCGGGGACGCATCGGGGAACGTCACACCGCACTACTTCCGGCACTTCTTCACGACGCACCTCCGGGACCGGACCGGTGACAGGGGCATCGTGAAGTATCTCCGAGGCGACGTCGCGACCGACATCATCGATACCTACACGCACAACTGGGGCGACCGCGTTCGTGAGGTATACGAGGACCACATCTATCGGGTGCTGTGATCCGAGCGGAATTGCTCGTCCAGCGGGATTCTGACCGGCTGTAACCGACACGTTTCAGTCCACTACACTACGTATAAACCATATGACGCTATATCAAATCGGAACGTTTGGATGTTGTGAACGACTGCAATCATACATAGGTTCGGCCGGTCAACTGGTGTTGAACCGTCGGAGCCCGAGCGTGACCTGACCCCGGCCAAACCACCGACGTATCAGAAAAGCCACTTCAATCGCCCGCCGGGGGTCCGCCAACGCTCCACAAACGACAAGTCAATCCACTCGATAGCATTCCTGAGGCGGTCATATTTGGGCATAGAGCACTCGAACCTCGACCGCCTCATCCTCTTACCTAACGCGACCTCTCAAGCCACCCTACCATTTATTGGAAAGGGTATTTTGCCTTTACTATGCATCGGCGGAAGGTGATTCATGCTGTAATCGGAGTAGCAGTCAGTCTGGTCGGGACACCACTCCTTGGGGGAGGTATTTCGGGATATATAGAGGGCCCTGATCTGAAATCAGGAGGGGTGTTTGGCTTGATAGTTGGAGGTATTACGGGGGGATTCTACGTAATCGGGATGCTATCTATCTTCATTCTAGATATACCATCTGATTTTCGAGTCGGTGTTGGTGGATGGTTCTTTCGGTTCGTACTGAGGGCGGGGATCATGGCGTTACTATTTGCCCTATTATTGGGCGGCGTAGGAGGACTTCTCGGGAGCTACATCGCGAAAGTACAACAACAACGAGTATCCCCCTCAACTGGATGAGTTACCCATTGAAGGACTTGATTACAACTGAGTCAGGTAGTACCTACATGCACCGCGCGCGACGCCACTGGCTGCGCGAACTCCCGATCCTTTAATGTCCGAATTTGACCAAGACATTTGCATCGGCCTCCTTCAGGGCCCGCAAGCCGAGTACGTACCTGTCGCCACCGTGACCTCTCTCTACGGTTGTGATGATTGTAAATTTGTCCACATTGTCGAAAGTGGACAATGATTGTATATTAATTTGCGTTAGCTATAATGCAATCCTCATCCTTCACGCGGAAATTGTCACCGACCATAAAGAAACCCAGATTATTAGAGTCATCGCTTCCAAAAATTGTTCCTGAGATAATCGTGTTATTTATGTAATCGAGTGGATTCAATGAAGCAGTAATTTGACTTTCGCCGAGCACTCGCACGCCGACTCTGTACAGGACATCTTCGACTAGTGTTTCAGTTCGGGAATAATTAACAACACCATCCACTTGTCGGCCAGCTGCTATCACCTCTTCTTGTTGCCCGGATCCTGAGTTGGATGAGTAATCGTACAGATATACGGAGCCAGCTACGCGGCCACCATCCCGAACGAGGCCGGTCCTCTCAACAAGGGTACCGAATTCATGAGGCTCAGTGGCATCCGGCAATAATAGACCGAACATTTCTGTTTGTACTAGCGCCCCTCCACCAAAGGCAAGTGCAGTAGTATGTTCCATACGTCCATCTCTATCGTCGAATTCAACATATGATCCGTTTGTGGATCCGGGTGGTCCGTAGGAATTTCGTATAGAAACGTTATGACCGAATATCACTGGATGAATAGAACACTCCGCTTCGTCATGATCATATAACTGGGACATATCGTTCGCTTCGGGTGGCCGCTCATGCTTCTCGTAAATCGGCTCTTCTGAAAATGCCGCTTCCCTGGTGGCTCGGTAGTCTAATATATCTTTAGTAAAATTGGGCGTATTCCTACTAGAAACGATCATATCTGCAAACAACTCCCCACCACCGTACATACTCAATTCGCTATCAACAACTTTCCTATGTGCCTGTTTCAATAACGGAATTGCCGCTTCTGCTTCTCCAGACCCATATTTCCTGGCATATCGATCACGGAATTTATTCCAGGGGAGTTCTGACATCTTTCCAGCAGCACCCCTTTTTGACCCTGTTGAGATAACCATTGTACCGAAGCCTGCTGTAGCGCCGGTTTTCAAAATCTGTCTCCGACTTACCTTGCCATTGTCAAGCATACTCATGCCATTTCATGGAGGTTATTTAAAATTTGTCCTAATAGACTACTCAATCATCTTTTCAGGCAAATACCAGTACTACAGAAGTGATGCCGCCCCACGTCCGGCTTCCTACCATTCTGGATCCGCTTGTTGAACACGCCCTCCTAAAGGGAAGCGCACTTGGGGCGCGTGAGATTAGCAAGTTTTACTAACCTATATAGACAGTCGGGGAAATAGGAATAACGCTCCAGTAGGTTAGGAGCGGTCGGCAGTAACAAGAGCCTCGGAGAAACCATGAGCGGTGATGAATCTAGAGAGTTTCTGTTTACTGCGGCCAACTAACGCTTTTGAGTGGTGCTGAGCGACGATTGTGTGAGTGACTTCCGAGGCCGCAATCGCGCTTTCCCTGCACCTGTCGCCCTCCGACGAGCGTCCCGGTGAACAGTGGCGCGAGCGCCGCTGGGGCGATTCTATCTAGCTCTCCCGTCACGCTGACAAAACGGATGGGCCGGGGGCTCGACCCGCCGGTCGTCTGAGCGGCGCTCGTGCTCGCCGAGTCGTGAGCGGCGGCGCTGTCGTGGCAGGGCCGTTTCTACCAATTCTTTGACGTAGTTCGCGGCACTCGCTGATTTCACTTCGAATTCCGGGGTCGGAGCGAGTTCTCGGCGGTCGCGAGCGGCCGTCAGCTACGCATCATACGACCGATTCACAACTTCTAGGAACGTTCCAAGCTACGAGCCGTTCCGGTGGTTTGAGGCCCGACTGCGGCCGTAGATCAGCACAAATGACGGCTCGGAACCCTCTCCAGGTCGCGGCGGATCGCCTTCGGGGGATGCCGATGGTCGGTGTGGCCCTTACTGCGGCTCGTCGTCACTCGACGAGCCGCTCGAGAAGCTCGATCGCCAGCCCCTTGTCGAGTGGGTTGTTCGCGTTCCCGCAGTGTGGCGACTGGACGCAACTCGGACAGCCGTCCTCGCAGGGACAGCCTCGAAGCATCTCCAGGGTCGTCGTCGCGAGGTCGGTGAACTGCTCGTAGCCGGTTCTGGCGAGGCCGACGCCGCCGGGGTAGCCGTCGTAGACGAAGACGGTGGCCGTTCCGGTGTGGGGGTGCAGCGGTGTCGAGAGCCCGCCGACGTCCCGGCGGTCACAGAGGACGGTCGTGGGGAACATCGCGATCGTGGCGTGTTCGGCGGCGTGGATGCCGCCCGGAAGGTCCCCGCCCGCTTCGAGTGCGTTCGTGACGTCGGCGGGGAGTGCCAAAAACAACCCACGGGTCCGAAGGCTTGTTTCCGGGAGGTCGAGTTCCTCGGTCCCGAGGGATTCGCCGGTCGAGGCGTCGAACCGCTGGAACCCCGTGATCTGCTTGCGCATCTCGACGTCCGCGAAATGTATCGTGACGTCTTCGCGGGTCCGGAGGGGCTTGGACGCGATGGTCTCCTCGACCGTGATCCGTTTGTCGTGGAGGACGCGGGTGAAGTAGTCGGCCCAGGTCGGCTGGAGCTGGGCGACGTCCGCCCGGAGGTCGAGGTCGGTCACCTCGTAGGTCCGGCCCTGGTGGTGGTAGATGGCGCCGGGGTGGGCGTCCCGGAGCGCGTCCGGCAAGGGGAGTTCCGCCAGCGTCGCTCCGTCGGGCCCGCGAAGCTGGACGCTCCGGTCGTCGACGTCCCGGAGGCTCATCTCGTGGTGGGGGTCCACTCCGTCGTGGAGCCACCGGATGCCGTCGTCGGTCTCGCGCCGGGAGAGTCGGCCCGTCTCGGTGAGGCGGGCGACGACGTCGGGGAATCGCGAGCCGAAGTACCGGTCGTCCTCGGGGCGGAGCCAGGACTCCGCGGCGGCCGTACGGACGTGGTCGGGCATGAGCTTTTCGTTCTCGGGGTTGGTGACGGCCCGCTCCGGGTCGCCATCGAAAAATGTCTCGGGGTCACCCATGAGGTACTGGTCGAGCTGATCCTCGCCGGCGACTATGACGACGAGCGACGGATCCGTGCCGCGTCCGGCACGGCCGCCCTGCTGGCGGGCGGCCATCCGGGTCCCGGGATAGCCGTCGAGGATGACGGCGTCGAGACCGCCGACGTCGATGCCGAGTTCGAGGGCGTTCGTACTCCAGAGCCCGCGGACCTCGCCGTCGTCGAGACCGGCCTCGATCTCCCGGCGGCGGTCGTCCGGGAGGGCGGCCTGGTAGGCCTCGACGCCGGCCGCCAGCTCGGGGTCGCCGCGATCGCGGAGCCTGCCGGCGCTCGCTTTGGCGTACCGCTCGGCGGTCTGGCGGGCGCCGGTGAACACGAGCGTCTGGTGGCCCCGCGCCAGGAGGTCACAGAACAGCCGCTCGGACTCGGTGTGACTCGACCGTCGGCGGCCGCCGGTGGTGCCGGCCTCGCCCCAGCCGTCGTCGCCGTACTCCGGCGGGTTCCACAGCAGCCAGTGGGTCGGGCCGGTCTCGCTGGTGTCGGCATCGACGAGCCGGACGCCGTCGGGGTCCCGACCGGTGACGGTCGCGGCGTGCTCGCGGGGGTTGCCGACGGTGGCCGAACAGCAGACGAACTCCGGGTCGGCGCCGAACTCCGCACAGCGCCGCGCCAGCCGTCGGAACACGAGCGAGACGTGGCTGCCGAAGACGCCGCGGTACTCGTGGACCTCGTCGACGACGACGGTCTCCAGCCGCTCGAAGAACCACGACCAGAGCCGGCGGGCGTGCGGCAGCAGTGCGTAGTGGAGCATGTCGGGCGTACAGCAAAGCACCGTCGGCTGGCCGTCGCGTATCGCGGCCTTCTCGCGTGCGGACTGGCGGCCGGTGTACGTGGCGACGTCGACGCCGCTGCCGAAGCCGAGGTCGGCGGCCAGCCCCTCGAGGGTCGCGGCCTGGTCGTCGACGAGCGCGACCTGCGGGGCGAGGTACAGCGTCGTCGCACGGTCGTCCATCGCGCGTTCGACCGCAGGGATGGTGTAGGCGAGGCTCTTGCCGCTGGCGGTCGGGGTCGCGAGCACGACGTCGTCGCCGTCACGGATCGCTCGAACGGCGTCTACCTGGTGGGCGTACAGCCGCTGGATACCGCGGTCGCGGAGCGCGGACTGCAGACGGTCGTCGACGGCCAGGTCCCCGTGGGCGGCTTCGGTGCCCGGGGTGACCCCGTGGGCACGGATCTGGTCCTCGTAGTACGGGCGGTCCCGGAGCCAGGCGACGGTGTCGTCCACGCCCCCGATTCCGGCGCCGGGGGCCTAACGGTTCCGTCGGCCTGCGGCCGGATCGTAGGTGGCGTGACGCCGCCGGTACGACGGCGTCGGCGGCGCAGTGGACTCATCGCTCGACCGCTCGCCAGACCGGCCACCCCGGAGTTTGCCGTTGACCGATAGCAGGGTCGTCCTCGTTGCAGGTAACGACCGACGCGCCGGCCCTCAGTCGACCTGATCTATGCCCGTCCCGCCGGCGTCGTCGTCCCCGCCGGTCTCGTCGTCGGCCCCGTCGCCGCCGACCGTCGTGTCCCCGGTCGTTTGCTGATCGTCCGCGCCGGCCCCGGCCATCCCGCCGAGTGCGTCCACGAGGCGGTCCCGCAGCTCGGCGACGTCGGCCAGTTCCGCCTCGATAGCCTCGATGTCGCCCTCGAGGGCCTCGATCCGTTCCTCGGTGGCCTCGGTGACCTCCGCTTCGACGTCGGCCAGGTCGTCCCGGAGGTCCCCGATGTCGGCCGCAAGATCGTCCTCTGCCGCCGCGAGATCGTCCCGGAGATCCTCGACGTCGGCCCCCAGGTCGTCCTCCACCATCGCCAGGTCATCCCGGAGGTCCTCCGTGTCGGCCGCCAGGTCGTCCTCCGCGGCCGCGAGACCGTCCTGGAGGTCCTCGACGTCGGCCGCCAGGTCGTCCTCCGCCGCCGCCAGGTCGTCCCGCAGGCCCTCGACGTCGGCCGCCAGGTCGTCCTCCGCGGCCGCGAGATCGTCCCCAAGCTCCTCGACGTCGGCCGAGAGATCGTCCTCCACCATCGCCACGTCCTGCCGGAGATCCTCGAGGTCGACCGAAAGATCGGCCCGGACGTCGTCGATGTCGGCCGCAAGGTCGTCGAACCGGTCGACGGTCGACTGGTAGTTGTTCCTGACGTCCCTGAGGACGGCCTGGGCATCGCCCTCCTCGTCGAGGAACTCCTCGATGGCGTCGGTGTAGGCCTCGAGATCGGCGACGGTCGTCTGGAGGTGCTCGATGCGGGCGTTCGTACTGTCCTCGGCCGTCACGCCGAGGGCATCCCGGAGTTCGGCGAGGTCCGCGTCGTCGACTCTCCCCTCGCTGATCTCCTCGGCCAGCGTGGCGGCGAGCGGTTCGTCTCCGTCCGCCGCCGGCGCTGAGGCGGACGCCCCGGAATCGCTCGCCGCACCGGCGTCGTCCTCGATCTCGGTCTCGGCCGGGTCGTCGGCGACCGCGTCGTCGGGCCCGGGGAGATCGATGTCGAGGCTGGGGTCGTCTTCGTCGGCGGTGGCCTCCGGTCCCTCGGCGACCTCGGGGTCGTGGTCGACGTCCGCGCCGGCGTCCGACTCGGTCGCGGCTGGTTCGTCGACGTCCGCTCCGGCATCCGACTCGGTCGCAGTTGATTCGTCGACGTCCGCTCCGGCCTCCTCGGCGGCGCCCGATTCTGCTGTCGGGCCGTCGCCCGGGCCGGAGCCGACGTCGTCCCCGGAGTCGCCCTCGATGGCGTCGACGGAGGAAAGCTCCGGCTCCGTGAGGAACCGTTCGGGGTCACTGGCGTCCGTCCCCCGGAGCCCGTAGACGGTGACGAACTCCTCCTGTGGCTCGAACTCGCGGGTGAAGACGATGGCATCGCCCTCGACGTCCCACTGTTCGGCGCCGTAGTCCGGGTGGAAGCCGATGTCCTCCGTCGGGGTGTCATCCGGCACGGTGTCGGATAACTGGACCGTGACCGCCTCGTCCCGCTCGGAGGTGATCGTGAAGGCGATGGCGGGGACGGGAAAGTCGTCCGGTTCGAACCGCTTCTCGACTGTCACCTCGTCGTGTGTCGTGGTGAGAGGCTCGTCGGACTCGTGGTCTGACATACCTCCACGTCTGTGCTCAGCGTCATAAAACTATCCTGTCCGGACCACTCATCGGAGGGCGGTGGCGTCGCCGATCTCGAGCACCTCGAGGCGCCGCGGATACTCGAAGCTCCGGACGTGCGGCCGGAGGGCGGCGGGGTCGGCGGTCAGGCCCTTCCACATGTCCCAGTGGGTGGGGACCAGCCGGTCGAGCCGCAGCTGCCGGGCGGCACGGGCGGCCGCGTTCTCGTCGGCGTACCACCGGGTGTGGGTGGGCTCGCCGGTGTCCTCGTCGGGGATCATCCCCGCGGAGCCGAACGCGACGACGCCGAGGTCGATGTCGTACCGCTCGCCGACGTCCGCGAAGGCGTCGCTCGGGCGGGCGTCGCCCCCGTGGAACAGGGTCCCGCTGTCGTGTTCGAACACGTAGGCGACGGGGTGGCTGGCGTCGGGGTCGACCGCCGGCTCGACGTGGACGTCGAAGCTGCCGACCTCGACAGTCTCGCCCTCGGCGACCTCCCGGACGTCCCCTTCCTCGAGGTCGTAGTCGGTCGTCCACTCGCGGGCTATAGCAGCCGACGTTGAGGGACCGTAGAGGGTCGCGTCGGTCCGCTCGAGGATGGGCGCCTGGGAGGGCGCGTGGACGTGGTCGGTGTGCTCGTGGGTCACGAAGAGGGCGTCGGCCCGCGCGACGTCGGTCGGGTCGATCGGAACGGGGATCATCCGGATCGTCCGCGGCGGGTCGCCCGACCCGAGGTACGGGTCGACGAAGACGGTGGTGCCGTCGGCTGCCTTCAGGACGAGGCCGTTGCAGCCGAGGTACCACAGCCGGACCCCCTCGGGGTCGGCCCGGGCGACCGCCCTTGGGAGCCACTCGCCCCAGTCGGAGTGGACGGGCATGGTTGGGTGTGGCGCGGCGGCCGGCTTAAGCGCCGCGGTCCGTCGACTCGCAGCCCGTGTCAGTCCTCACAGCAGCCGCCGGCGGTCCGGCCGAACTCGACCGCCAGCGGCTCGGAGACGAGTTCGTCGAGTTCCTGGAGGCGGCCTTGTAGTTCGGACTTGGCCTCGAGGAACTCGGCCATCGTCGGGCGGTCGTGCAGCGCCTCCTGGGTCCGCTGGAGTTCCCGAAGGTCCTCGTTCGTGGCGTCGCCGGCCTGCCGCGCCGCGAGGAACTCCTCGCGGCGCCGCTCGAAGGCCCGGATCTCCGCCTGGAGGTCGGGGTCGGCCTCGACGGCCTCCTTCGCGTGGAGGTACTCATCGTAGACGGGGAGGTCGGTGATGGCCTCGCCGAGGTCGGTGGCGAGGGCCTCGACGTCGCCGGCGCGGTCGGATTCGGGGTCCGTCTCGATGCTCATCATCGACCCTTGCAGCGTCGGACGTTTAGGCGTGCCGGAACCGGGAGCCGGGGGTGACGACTGATCGGGGTCGAAGCGCGCACGTTTTACGCCGCGGTTTCCAAGCCGGACGCGATGAGTCGGGAACCGGACGCCGAGTACGCCGCGGGCGACCTCCGGTCGACCGGCATGTCCCTGAAACACGACCGGACGTGGGACTACGAACTCGACCGAATCCTCCGGGCGGTCGACGAGCGGGCCGCCGACACGGTCGGCCTCCAGTTCCCCGAGGGGTTGAAGCGGCGCGGACCGCGCGTCGCCGACGACCTCCGGGCCGCCCTGCCCGACGGCGTCGACGTGATGATCTCCGGGAAGCCGTGTTACGGCGCCTGCGACCTGGACACGTATCTCATGCGGCGGACGGACGTCTTCGTCCACTTCGGCCACTCACCGATGAAAGAGTCGGAGAAGATCATCTACGTGCCGCTGTTCTCCAACGTCGAGGTGACGCCGATCATGCGCGAGGCGCTCGCGGAACTCCCGGCGCCCGCGCCCGACGCCGACCCGGAGAGTGGCGACCGGCCGGCCGTCGGCCTCGTGACGACCGCCCAGCACATGAACCGGTTCGACGAAATGCGGTCGTGGCTCGAGGCGCGCGGCTACCGCGTCCAGACCCGACGCGGTGACGAGCGGCTGACCCACGAGGGCCAGGTGCTCGGGTGCAACTACGCCTCGGCGGACGTCGACGCCGACCACGTTCTCTACGTCGGCGGCGGCAAGTTCCACCCGCTCGGGCTGGCGATGGAACACCCCGACACGGAGGTGGTCATCGCCGACCCCGTCAACAACGTCGTCTCCGTCGCGGACACCGAGACGTTCGTGAAGCAACGCTACGGGGCGGTCCACCGGGCGATGGACGCCGAGGAGTGGGGCGTCATCTTCTGTACGAAGATCGGGCAGGGTCGCTGGGAGACCGCACGGGAGATCGTCAGACAGAACGACGACGCCTACCTCCTGACGATGGACGAGGTGACGCCGGACCGGCTGCGGAACTTCGGGCTGGACGCCTACGTCAACACCGGCTGTCCCCGGATCACGACCGACGACGGCCCGCAGTTCGACCGGCCGATGGTGACGCCCCAGGAGTACCGGATCGCCATCGGCGAGGAACCGCTCGAGGCCCTCGAATTCGACACCTTCCACGGGACCTGGTAAGTCGACACCTCACAGGTGCGTCGGGCGCCACTGGCGACAGGCGGCGTCTGGTCGTGCCTCCGGCGTCCCCAGGCCCCCGGCCCCACCGGAAGAGGTTTTCGGACACGACCGATAGGAGTGGTAGTGATGCCCACGAGTCGCCGTCGGTTCGTCGCCGCTGCCGGGGCGGCGCTCCTTTCCGGCTGCAGCGGCACCGACGAGCCGGACCGGACGGCCACGGTGACGCCGGTCGAGGTGCCCCGGTCCGCCGGCGACGTCCTGTCCGCCGTCGAGTCGGTCCCCGTCCCGTCGGTGCCACCGGCGCCGGTCGTCTCGGCGGCCCACCGTCGGGCCGTCGTCGGTCACGTCGACGAGGGGATCCGGGCGGCGGAGGCTGCCCTGGCGGCGGCTGACGACGTCGCCCTCGCCGACGTCGAGTCCCTCGAGGACTCGGCGGCGCCGTTCGAGACGTGCCGGTCGCACCTCCGGGCCTACGGAACCGAGCCGACCCGGCGGCGGTTCCGACGGGTCGCGCGCGCGTTCCTGGCGTCGCCGGCCGTCCAACTCCTCCCGACCGCTGCGGTCGGTGAGGCGGTGCTGGAGCGGGCCGGAGACACCCGGCAGGCCGCCCGGCGGGCGACCGCCGAACTGGCCGAGCCGACTCCCCCGGAAGCCGCCGACATCTGGCGGTCCGTCGAATCGCTCCGGCTCGAGACGACGAACGCCGCCGGCTACATCGGGACGGCCTTCGACCCGTCGGCGCCGCCCCGCGACGATGCCGTCTCGGAGCGGACCGGCCGTCACATCGAGGCGCTCGCGTCGCTGGAGGCTCCCCGTCGGCCGAACGGGCGGGCCCCGCCGTCACGGGTCCGGACCGTCCTCTCGACCGTGCGCTCCCGACGGTCGGCGGTGCTGGCCGCCGCGGACCCGACCGACCCCGAGACCGCCCGACGGTTGGAGCTCCTCCTGGACGCGGTCCGGATCCGGGGACAGCTCGAGGCGTTCGACGCCGCCGCGGCGGCCACGTTCGCCCGGCTCGACGCCGAGGAGGGCTTCCCGACCGAACGACTGATGCCCGAAAAGCGGGCCGCCGTCGACCGCGTGAGGGCGCTCGCGGAGGCCGCCCCGCTGCCGCGACACCTCGGGCAACTCGCCGAGGACATGGTGACCTACGGCGACCGGCTCGAGCCGGACCGGGGCACCGACCCGGTCGCCACGGCCCACTTCATGTACGTCGCCGCCGGCGCGTACGTCGACAGGTCGCTCGAGCGCGGCCAGCGGCTGGCGGCCGCGCTCGATCCCGGCACCGGTGGATAACTGATGGGCATATAAAAATCTATATAAATGATTGTCGTGTATTGAGCCCCGATGGCGACGCGACGGCGGCTCGCCCAGGAGCTGGCGGTCGTCGCCGGGTTCGAGGCGCCGCGAGCGCCGCTGGAGCAGTACCACACCCCACCGGAGCTGGCCGCCCACATCGTCCACCTCGCGGACCTCCAGGGCGACGTCGCCGACCGCACCGTCCTGGATCTGGGGTGTGGGACGGGGATGCTCGCGCTCGGTGCCGCCCTCCGCGGCCCCGACCGCGTCATCGGCGTCGACGTCGACCCGGCGCCGCTGTCGACGGCCGTCGAGAACGAGCGCCGCGTGGGGGCGATGGCGCCCGTCGGGTGGGTCCGCGCGGACGCCACCAGCCCGCCCGTCGCCGACGGCACCGCGACGGTGCTGATGAACCCCCCGTTCGGCGCGCAGGTTGGCACCGAGGGCGCCGACCGTGCGTTCCTCGCGACCGCCGCCGACGTCGCCGCCGTCTCCTACTCCGTGCATAACGAGGACAGCCGCGAATTCGTGGAGGCGTTCGCGGCCGACAACGGGGGCGAGGTCACCCACGCGTTCGCCGGCGCGTTCGAGCTGCCGCGGCAGTTCGACCACCACACGGAGGCCACCCGCACCATCGACGCCGAGGTGTTCCGGATCCGCTGGGACTGACTGGCGCCGGCCGGAAGAGGCGGGACGTCCCGGTGTCACATAGTAGGCTCATCCCGCGCGGGCCGCGATGCGGACCCTCGTCCCGTCGCGCTCGACGTAGAGGTCCCGGCCGTCGCGGTGGAACGTCAGGCCGCCGGCGGCCGTCCGGTTGCCCGCCGCCGGGAGGGGGGTCCGGCCGAGCGTCTCGTTGTCCCGGGTCACGACGGCCGCGAACCGCTCGCCGGCCGGGTCGATCGTGACGTTGCGGCCGTCGATGCGGGGCCCGACCGTCGCGTTGTCGCTCCGGTAGGCCACGGTCCCGGGCGAGCCGGCTGGGGCGAGCCGCACGTGGTAGACGGCGGGTCCACCGGCCAGCTGCCAGCCGCGCCGCGACGCGTGGACGTGCTCGCTCCAGGTGACGCCGCCCAGCCGGACGGTGACGTTCCCCCGGGCCGCCAGCCGGCCCGACGAGACCACCTCCCACCAGACGTTGCGCTCCTCGGAGACGACGACGACGCCGCTGGCCGGGACGCCGTCGGTCGAGCCGTTCCGGCCGGGGATCGGGACCGCCGGGACGTACCGGTTGTCGACGTCCTCGGCGTAGCGGACGGTGTAGTCCCGCACCTCGACGGTCTCGGCCGAGTCGGCGCCGGCCGCGGGGCCGTCGATCACGAGGAGGTTGAACGGCACGGCGACGAGCGCGACCGCGAACAGGACCGACAGGAGCAGGCCGACGGCGGCCTCCCGGCGCGTCAGCCCGAGGCTGGCGATGAAATCGCGGTCGGAGGCGGCGGCCCCGACGGCGATGACGGCGGCGACGAGGAAGACCGAGGCGGTGCCGAACGCCCGGAACAGCCGGTATTGGTCCGAGCCCTCGATGGTGTAGACCGCCCAGAGGCCGCGGTCGACGGCGACGAACAGCGCGGCCAGCCAGACGCGGGCGGGGTCGGGCCGGATGCCGCGGCGGTACAGAAGCGCCAGGGCGGCGACGACGCCCACGAGGAGTCCGAGGGCGTGGCCCTGGACGGCGACGTCGGCCCACCAGGGCGTCGAGAACGACTCGCCGGCCGTCCGGGCGACCTCGGGCCGGCGGACCGCCCGGTAGAGCAGGCGGACGACGCCGGACCCGACGAGCGCGACCACGGCCACGAGCGGGTACCGGACCACGGCGAACCCGATGAGGGCGAAGACCACGCCGGAGAAGCCGACGACCGGGCCCAGGGCGAACAGCCCGGTCAGGACCCCGACCGCCGCGACGGCGGCCGCAAAGGCCAGGACGCGGGCGAAGGGATTCGTCCGGAGCGAGCCGAAGGCGGCGCTGCCGCGCTCCCGGGGGAAGTGGCTCCAGCCGTACTCCGCGATGGTGCCGAACACGAGCGTGCCTACGACGTTGCCGACGAGGTGGCCGAGGCCGCTGTGGGCGAACGGGGCGGTGACCATCCCGGTCGGGTAGCGGTAGCCCCACGCCCGGAACGGGATGACCAGGGGGTCGTACGGGTGGGCGAGGCCGCGCTGGACAACGAGGAAAAAGGCGGTGACGCCGCCTGCGACGAGCAGAGTGCCCCACGGCAGGCCCGCGAGGAGGCGGCGGCGGGCGGCCGTCCCCCAGCGGCCGGCCGGCCGGGCGACGGCGACCACGGCGGCGAGCGACGCCAGCACGGCGACCAGTAGCGCGACCCGCCAGCCGACCGCCGGGACCTCCATGCCGCCCGCGAGGGACCGGACCGACAAATAAGGCGGCGGTGCCAACCTCGTTTGTCGAGCCGGCCGACGGGGCCTGGACGGCCACCGCGCGGATGGCGGCCGGCCTGAAGCTGTTGTATCGGTCGGACGGGGGGTCAGTCCGGGGCTCTATGGTGGTGGCCTCGTCGGTCGTGGGTGAGGACGTCGGTTCGAGGCCGCCGGCCTCGCCGGTCGGGAGGTCAGGCCGACGGCTCGACGACGAGCTTCCCGAAGGCGTCGCGTCGCAGCATGTCGTCGAAGGCGTCGCCGGTGGCGGTAAGCGGGTAGGTGTCGCCGACCGGCGGGTCGAACGCGCCATCGGCCAGGAGGTCGACCAGGGTCTCGAGTTCCGGCTGGGTGCCCATCGTGGAGCCGACGATCGATTCGTGTCGGAGGAAAAACGGGGCCAGGTCGAACTCGGAGGTCGGGGCGGCGGTACGGCCACAGATGACCATCGTGCCGCCGCGGCGCATGACCTCGAGGCCGGCCTGGGTATACGGGCCACCGAGGTGGTTGATGACGGCGTCCGGCCGGCCGATCCGGCGGACCGCGGTGACGAGTTCGTCGGGGTCGGTGCCCTGGACAGTGTGGGCACACCCGAGGTCACCGAGCCGGTCCAGCTTCCGGGCCGAACTCGAGGTGCCGATGGCGTCGGCGCCCAGGACGTCCGCGAGCTGGGCGGCGGCGACCCCGACGCCGCCCGTCGCGCCGGGGACGAACACGAGGTCCGTCGGCCCGACGTCGGCCACCTCGAGCATCCGCCAGGCGGTGAGGTAGGCCGTCGGCAGCGCCGCCGCCTCGGAAAAGCCCACCTCGTCCGGCAGCGCGACGAGCCGGTCGGCCTCGACGAGCGCCCGCTCGGCGAGGGCGCCGTGGTACAGCATGAACTGCTCGCAGAGGGTCTCGGGGCCCTCCCGGCAGTACGCACACGAGCCGCAGGTCTCGTTGGGGCAGAGAAGCACCCGGTCGCCGGGGTCGACGGCCGCGCCGTCGTCCGCCGTCCGGACGACGCCGGCTGCGTCCAGCCCCGAGACGAACGGGAGCGCCCCCTTCGGAACGAGCGCGGAGTCACCCTGCAAGATCCACAGGTCGTGGCGGTTGATGGAGCAGGCCTCGACGTCGACGACGGCCTCGCCGGGGCCTGGCTCCGGGTCGGGTCGGTCCTGGATCGCCACCTCGTCGCCGTCGCCGAAGTCGGTGAACGCCGCGACGCGCATACACCTCCGGCGGCCCGCAGGGTGGAATAGCTTTGGTCCCCGTCGGCGGCAGTGTACTGTTTATGCCTTGAGTAATATTCCGGGGGACGCAAGCCCCCGGCTTCTCGGGTCGGGCGGCTCACGGTTCAATGCGTTCACCGTTCGCCCGTCCGGCGGCCCTCCCTGCGGTCGGGCCGCCCGCTCGCTGCGCGCTTCGCTCACGTTGTTCGCTCCAGTGCTTGTTCCGCTGGACTCGCGCCGCTCGTCCTGCGACGTTCGCCTCGCGTCGCTCGGCTCATCGTCGCTGGCCTTCCCCGAGAAGCCGGCCCCTTGCGGAGTCCCGCCCGGTATGGTTCTCCGAGGGGTCGACTGAGGCCTTGAGCCCGGTGAGTCGATATGTCTGACGAACGGCATTCTAATCCGAACGGTGCCGCGTCGGCCAGGCCCTCAGAGCCCGGCGTAGGGGCCGGGCTTCGCCTCCGTGAGCCGCCGGAGCTGGTCGTCGGCGATGTCGAGTTCGGCGGCGGCGAGGTTCTCCTCGAGCTGCTCTGTGGTGCGGGCTCCGACGATGGGCGCGGTGACGCCGTCTCGGGCCGACAGCCACGCCAGCGCGACTTGGGCGGGCGTCGCGTCCACCTCTCGGGCGACGACGTCGAGTTCATCGTGGACGTCGAAGTTCGTCTCGGTGAGATAGGCGTCCTCGAACCGGCCGGATTCGGCGGCCAGCGACTCGCCGGTCAGACTCGACTCGCGGTCGTACTTGCCGGTCAAAAACCCCTGACCGAGCGGGCTCCACGGACAGACGGCGAGGCCGTACGCGCGACAGGCCTCGAGGTAGTCGCCCTCGATCTCGCGGTCGACCAGGTTGTACCGGGGCTGGGTCACGGTGAACGGCTCCCAGCCCTCCCGGCATGCGAGTTCGTTGGCCCGGGCGACCTTCCAGGCGTTCGGCCGGAGCGTCGAGGCGCCGAGGTAGTGGACCCGCCCGTCGTCGACGAGTCCCGACAGCGTCCGCATGGTCTCTCTGGTCGGCGTCTCGTCGTCCCAGCGGTGCAAGTAGAGGACGTCGACGTAGTCCGTCCCGAGCCGCTCTACGATCGTCCGGAGGCCGGTTTCGCTGAGCGGGACGAACTCGAGGTCGATGTCGTCGAGCGCCATGGCTGGGGTTACACCGAGGGCGTGGAAAAGGGTTCAGGGAGCGGCAGGCGTGGACGGATTGAGCGTGCCGCTAACCGTCGTCAGGGCGGGGGGCGTTCTCGTATTCGACCATCTTTTCGGGTTTGTCGGAGATGGTCTCGTAGATCCGCTGGAGCGTCTCCTCGGCGGCGAGCAGGTTGTGGTCTTCGAAAAACTCGCGGCCCGCCTCCGTGAGCCCGTAGAACTTCCAGGGGTAGCCCTGTCGGCGCTGGTCGTCGTCTAGGGCGACCTCCTTGAGGATGCCAGCGTCGACGAGTTTCTGGATGTGCTTGTAGACGGTGGCCTCGCTCACGCTCGGGTTGAGTTCCTGGAGTTCGTACATCGAGGGGAGCTGGTCGGGATGCTGGAGGATGGTGACCAGCGCGAACCGGGTCTGCTGGGTCACGAAGTGGACGAGTTCGGGGGACTCCATCCCTTCAGCAGTCCCCAGGTCTGTGCTCATACGACAGGCTATACGTCCTGGCGGCATATATCCGAAGCTTCATTGATAGTGGTACCTGTGAACATGGCATAATGTATTCCCCTTCGAACTCTTTCGTATTGTAAAGGGACAGCGTGCTGACGATGAAACAAATCATGCACAGGAAGATATTGGATATTTAGTGTTCAACGATACCGTATGACAGGATAGAAATGTATGTATATCTAGACAGCGTGATGGGGTTCGTTCTCCAACAGACGCCCACACGGACGCAAAACGTTCACGTAACTCGTGTTCCGTTAGACCTTCCAGTGTATCCGGCCGTCGTGCTCGTGGGCCTTGCCCTGCTCACGTGGTTGGTCTGGTTAGTCAGTGGTGCTCGATGGAAGGTGAACCATCGATCCACGATCGGCTTCCCTGTAGCCGCCGTCGTCATCCAACTGCTCGCTCTCGTGAGTCTTAGGGGACTGTCGGAATCCGTCACAAGTCTGACGTTGCCTATATTCACAGGCGCAGTTCTCGCCGGGACAGCAGTCCTCATCGGGGGCGCCATCAAACAACGAAACCGCCAGTATGGTCTGATCGGTCTTGCCATAGCCGTAACCGCAGGAGTGATAACCGTCGTACTCTTCGGTAAGCCGTTCGCGGTTCATGTTGGTTATTATGTCTTATCGTACGTCGTATTTGGATTACCTCTGGGATATGTTTCGGCCAGTTCTTCCGCGTGAACGATTGCCAGTGTCATCTCGATGTCGAGAGGCCTAGGTGATGGTCGATTATTGATGGTAATCCAGCCATTGCCGTCGAGTCGGCTGCCTTCATTGACGTTTGCCTCACCGCGAAAGAAATAACAGTTCCGTGCTGCAGTCATTCGTCGAACAGGGCCTGCTTGTCGGCACGACCGGGGTACTTCGTGACGAATCACGTCCTCGAACGGGAGTACGGGGACGAAGAGCCTTCCTTGGGCTGGATGCACGACGGCGTTTACGAACTGTTCGAGCAGGAAGGACAGTCCTATCGCTGGCAGACCGAAGAGCAGCTCGTTGCTGTCACGGAGAAGCTGTCGTGACGCTGGTCGGGGCCGTTCCCGTGCGTGTTCGAGGTCAGAACTGGTGTATCAAAGTGTCATCTCGCCGTCGATGATCATCTCCGCCTGCTCGGCCAGCGCCGGGACGGCCTCGCGCATCTTGGGATACATCGGATCGTCGGAGTTGCCCTCGAGGTACCGGCGGAAGAACATCTCGCCGAGGCCGGCGAGCTTGTAGACGGCGAGCACCCAGTAGAACGTCGGGTCGTCGAACTCGAAGCCGGTCTTGCGTTCGTAGCGCTCGACGAGGTCCCGTCGGGTCGGGTAGCCCTCCCGTTCCATGTACGTCGAGGCGAGCGTGGGGGTCGGGGGCTCGGGGTCCGTCGGCTCCCGCCAGTAGGAGAGCATCCAGCCGAGGTCGGTGAAGGGGTCGCCGAGCGTCGACATCTCCCAGTCGAAGATGGCGGCGACCTCGGGGTCCCCGCCGGGGGCGAACATGACGTTGTCGAGCTTGTAGTCGCCGTGGACCAGCGTCGAGGGGTAGGCGTCGTCCTCGGGGACGTTGTCGTACAGCCAGCTCATCACGTCGTAGAGGGCCTCGATTTCCCGCTCGTCGGCGGTGACCTCGAAGGCCCAGGTGAGCTGTTCGGACCACCGGCGGACCTGCCGCCGGGTGAACTCGGGCGGGTAGCCGAAGTCGCCGTGCTCGAGGCCGACCGCGTCGTAGTCGACCCGGTGGATCTCGACGAGGCGGTCGACCAATTCGTGGCCGATGCGTTCCCGGGCCTCGGGGGTCGCGAACCGCTCGGGTTCGCCCTCGCGGAGGACGTCGCCCGCCTCCCGCTCCATCGCGTAGAAGTCGCTGCCGATGACGTCGTGGTCGTCACAGGCCAGCACGGTGGTCGGGACGCGGACGTCCGTGTCCTGGAGGGCGTCGATGACCCGGTACTCCCGGAGGACGTCGTGGGCGCGCTCGGCGGTCTCGCCCGGCGGCGGCCGGCGGACGACGAGCTCGCGATCGCCCCAGGTGACGAACAGGGTCTCGTTGGAGTGGCCCTCCTGGTGGTGGGTGACCTCGAACCGATCGGCGGGGCCGAGTTCCGCGGCGAGGTACGTCCGCAGCGACTCCTCGTCGACGATCCGGCGGAAGTACTCGGCGTCAGCGTCCGTCACGGCCACCACCCGCCTCGGGCACTAACATTGTAAGCGAACGGTGCTCGTGCCACGCGTAAAAAACCGCCGCCGAGGGGCCCGCGTCGGGCCTTTTACAATGTTGACCCCGCTACGACCCGTATGGAGTATCACGATTCCCGGACGGCCACGACCCTCGCCGAGCGGGCCCGCGCGTTCGTCGACGAGGTCGTCATCCCGACCGAGCGCGAGCACCTCGGCGGCGGCCCTGTCGGCGAGGACGTCGTCGCCGACCTCCGCGCCGAGGCCCGCGAGCGCGACGTCTACTGTCCGCAGATCGACGAGGCCCACGGCGGGATGGGCCACGACCTCCGCGACGTGTTGCCGCTGTTCGAAGAGGCCGGCCGGTCGCTGCTCGGCGCCGCCGCGATGCGAGTCGACGCCCCCGACGAGGGCAACATGCACACCCTCGAACTCGTCGGCACCGAGATACAGAAGACGGAGTGGCTGGAGCCGCTCGTGGCCGGCGAGATCAGGTCGGCGTTCGGCATGACCGAGCCCGGACGCGGGGCGGGGTCGGACCCGAAGATGCTCGCGACCACCGCCGAGGCGGACGGCGACGAGTGGGTCATCGACGGCCACAAGTGGTGGACCACCCAGGGGAGCCACGCCGACGTCATCCTACTGATGGCGCTCACAGACCCGGAGGCCCACCCATACCAGGGCGCCTCCATCATCCTCGTGCCGACCGACGCCGACGGCGTCGAGCTGGTCCGGGACATCCCCCATCTCGGGCCCGACCTGGACGGCCACGGCCACGCCGAGTTCCGGTTCGACGGCGTCCGCGTCCCCCGGGAGAACCTGCTCGGCCAGGAGAACGCGGGCTTCGCCATCGCCCAGAAACGGCTCGGCCCCGCCCGCCTGACACATTGTATGCGCTTTTCGGGGATGTCGCGGCGCGCGCTCACCATCGCGAAGGCCTACATGACCGAGCGGGAGGCCTTCGGCTCGACGCTCGACGAGAAGCAGTCGCTCCGCTACGACGTCGCCGACATGGAGACCCGGCTGCACGCCGCACGGACGATGGTCAGACACGCCGCCGAGGAGATCGCCCGCGGCCAACAGGCCCGCGTGCCGGTCTCCATGTCGAAGGTGTTCACGGCGAACGTCGCTCAGGAAGCCATCGACCTCGCCGTCCAGTGCTGTGGCGGCGCCGGCATCTCCCGGGACCTCCCGCTCGCGGACTTCTACGAGGCCGTCCGAGCGTTCCGCATCGTCGACGGCGCCGACGAGGTCCACCAGCGCGTCATCGCCCGGGACGCCTTCGAGGACGCCGACGCACACGCCGACGAGTTGGAGAACCTGCCGACGTTCTGAGTGACCGTGCTCGCCGACCGACGGCGGGCGCGAGCGAGACGAGAATCACCTCCGACACCGACGCCCTCTGGGGCTCCCCGCCCGAACGACCCCATCACCGCCCTACCCCTCACTACCCTATCGCTCGCCCCACCGCCCGGGCCGAACCACGGTTTTTGTACGAGGCCGCCGAACGCGGCCGCAATGACCACCATCAAGGACAGCGTGCACGACCACATCGCGGTCGAGGGGGTCGCCGAGGACCTCCTGGACACGCCGCCGGTCCAGCGGCTCCGACGCGTCAGGCAGCTCGGGACCGCGGAGCTCGTCTACCCGAGTGCGAACCACACGCGGTTCGAGCACTCCCTCGGCGTGTACCACCTCGCGACGCGCGCGCTGGACCAGCTCGGCATCGGGGGCCGGCAGGCCGAGCGCGTCCGCGCGGCCGCCGTGCTCCACGACGTCGGCCACAGCCCGTTCAGCCACAACTTGGAGGCGCTGGTCGCCCGGCGGACCGGCCGGATGCACGACGAGATCGATGACATCCTCGAGTCCGGCGAGGTCGCGCGGGTGCTCGCCCTCCACGACATCGATCCGGGCCGGGTGGCGGGACTCGTCGCCGGCGAGGGGGAACTCGGCCAGCTCGTCGCCGGCGAACTCGACGTCGACCGGATGGACTACCTCGTCCGGGACGCCCACCACACCGGCGTCCCCTACGGCACCATCGACACCGGCCGGTTCGTCCGGGCGCTCCGGTTCGTCGACGGCGACCTCGTCCTCGCCGAGGGCAACGTCCAGACCGCCGAATCGCTGCTCTTGGCCCGCGGCCTCATGAACCCGGTCGTGTACAACCACCACGTCGCCCGCATCTCGAAGGCGATGCTCCGCCGGGCGACCGAGGCGCTGCTCGCCGACGGCGCGGCCTCAGCCGCCGCCGTCCGCCGGATGGACGACCGCGACCTCACCGTCGCGCTCCGGGACTGTCCGGCCAGCGCGGACCTCGCCGGTCGGCTCGACGCCCGCGAGCTCTTCAAGCGCGCCGTCTGGGCGGAGCTGTCCGACGTCCCCGACGACGTCGTCGACGCCGACCACGGGACCGTCCGCGAGTTCGAGCGCGACATCGCGGAGCGGGCCGGCGTCGACCCCGGGGCTCGGCGTCTACGCGCCCCGAGCCCTCACAGAGCCCGTCGGCGCCGCCGCCGAATCCGTCCTCGGGCTCGACCTCGACGCCCTCGTCGTCGACGTCCGGCGGGGCATCAACGCCACGCTGGACGAGTTCTGACCGCCGAGCGCCGCTTGGTCCCGTGCCGAGCGGCGCTCGGCCCGCGGATATGCGAAACTGACGGATAAGAGGTGTCCGTTTCACTCGAACCGGGAGCGGGCCTGTTTTCACCGGGGCGACCGCAGCGGGCACATGGAACTTTCGGGGACGATACTCGCCGGCGATGACTACGAACCCCTGGAGGGACGCGTCGTCGTCGAGGACGGCGAGATAGCGGCCGTCGAGCGGACGGCCACCGACTCGAACGACATCGTCTGTCCGGCCTTCGTCAACGCCCACACGCACGTCGGCGACTCCATCGCCAAGGAGGCCGGCCGGGGACTCTCCCTCGACGAACTCGTCGCGCCGCCGGACGGCCTGAAACACCGGCTGCTGGGTGAGGCGTCCCGCAACGAGAAGATCCAGGCGATGGCCCGCTCGCTGTCGTTCATGGAGGCCGGCGGCACCGGGGCGTTCCTGGAGTTCCGGGAGGGCGGCCGGGAGGGCGTCGAGGCGCTGGCCGAGGCGGCCGCCGACGTCGGCGTCGAACCGGTCGTATTCGGCCGCGGGGGAATCGACGTCCTGGAGGCCGCCGACGGGTTCGGCGCCAGCGGCGCCCACGACGACGACTTCTCGACGGCGCGGGCCGCCGCCCGCGAGGCCGGCAAGCCCTTCGCAATCCACGCCGGCGAGGTCGACGCCGACGACATCGACCCCGCGATGGATCTCGAGCCCGACCACCTGGTCCACATGGTCCACGCCGAGTCGATGCATCTCGAACGCGTCGAGGACAGCGGGACGCCGGTGGTCGTCTGCCCGCGGTCGAACCTCGTCACCGGCGTCGGGTTGCCGCCGGTCCCGGACCTGCTCGAACGCACGACCGTCGCTCTCGGCACGGACAACGTCTTCCTCAACAGTCCCTCCATGTTCCGGGAGATGGCCTACACCGCGAAGCTGTTCGACGTCGACGCTGCCGAGGTGCTCCGGATGGCCACCGCCGCCGGCGCCGAAATCGCCGGCCTGAACTGCGGAACGATATCGTCCGGCCGGGAGGCCCGCCTGTTCGTGCTCGACGGCGACTCCGACAACCTGGCCGGCGCCCGTGACCCCGTCAGGGCCGTGGTCCGCCGCGCAAGCGTCAACGATGTCAGGAAGGTCCACCTGCCGCGGCGGATGTGACCCCGCCCGCGGCGTGGGCCGGCCATCGTCCCGTTCACACGGCCGGATGTATCAGTCCGTTTACCCTGGAGTCGGCGAAGGTCACCTTTTTTTCGTCACGGGACCACCACCCGCTGGAATGAGGGATACGTGCCCGGCGACGCGGCGCCAGGTCCTGGTGGGCGGTGCGGCAGGGGTCACAGGGGTGCTCGCTGGCTGCATCGGCCAGCAGGAAGACCAGCCCTCGGAGTCCGACCCGTTGCTCACCCACGACCGCTGGGGGAGGGGCGAGACGGCGCTCACGTACCGGACGAGCAGTTTCTACACCCCGATCGAGGACGAAAGCGACCAGCCAGCGGCCGCTCCAGCACTGCGACGACAACACGAGGCGTGGGCGGAGGCCCACCCGGAGTACCGCATCGAGGTGGAGTACCCGGCGTTCGGCCAGTGGAAGGACGACCTCGTCCTCGACGCGTCCCAGGGGAACCCCCCGGACGGGTCGACGATCGACTCCTCGTGGGTGGCCGACTTCTACGAGTACCTCCAGCCGCTGAACGACTACGTCGACGACGTCGACGACTTCTTCCCGTTCGTCCGGGAGGCGAC
>PXQY01000071.1 GCA_003021745.1 Halobacteriales archaeon QH_7_69_31 | reverse complement strand
ACTCCGGGCGGACCCGTGGACCCTGAACAGCGGAACCGACCGGTCGCCCAGCGGAACCATCGTCTCGAGGGTGACCGTCGTCTCGCCCTCCGTGGACAGGATATCGCCCAGGTGAAACACCGTGGACGGAAGGGACAGCTCGACGATGACGCTCATAGCTGGGCGTAGACGGATGTAGCAATTAAATTTGTTACTCAACGCTGGCTCGTCAGCAACCGTGTGCCCCGGTCCGTCACTCGATATCTCTCCGCCAGCGGCACCCGGGCATGCAGGGTGGCGATCGTCGGGCGTTCAGACCAGTACCTCGACCTCGTAGCCGTTGTCCTCCAGGGCGTCCAGAAGCTCCCGGACGTGGTCGTCGCCGCGGGTCTCCAGGTCCAGCTCCACCTCGGCGGCATTGACCGCGATGTCCTTCGAGGCGCGGTCGTGCTCGATGGCGTAGATGTTCGTGCGGTAGGCGGCGAGCAGGTCGACGAGGTCCTCGAGGGCCCCGGGCCGGTCCTTCAGCACCGTCCGGACCCGGAGGAACCGGCCGCGTTCGACCAGGCCGCGGCGGATCACGTTCGTCAGGACGTTGAGGTCGATGTTGCCGCCGCAGAGCGCGGGCACGATGGTCTCGCCGTCCTCGTAGGCGAACCGTTCCTCGAGAACGGCCGCTAGCGGAACCGCGCCCGCCCCCTCCACCAGGGTCTTCGAGCGCTCCAGCAGGGCGGTGACGGCGTTCGCGATCTCGGCGTCGGTGACGGTGACCACCTCGTCGACGCGCTTCCGGACGACCTCGAACGGCCGCTCGCCCATCCGCCGCGTGGCGATGCCGTCGGCGATGGTGTCGACGGCGTCCCGCTCGACGATCCGGCCCTTCTCGAGGGACTCGGCCACGCTCGAGGCCCCCTCGGCCTGCACCCCGACGACGCGGGCGTCGGTCTCCGCCGTCACCGCGGTGGCGATGCCGGAGATGAGGCCGCCCCCGCCGACGCCGACGACGACGGTGTCGACGTCGGGACACTGCTCGACGATCTCGAGACCGATCGTGCCCTGGCCGGCCATCACGTCGCGGTCCTCGAACGCGTGGACGTACGTCGCCCCGGTCGCCCGTTCGATCTCGCGGGCGCGCTCGGCGGCGGCCGCGTAGTCGACGCCGTTGAGCACGACGTCGCCCCCGTAGGCCCGCGTCGCCTTGATCTTCGCGATCGGGGCGTACTCCGGCATCACGATGGTGGCGTCGACGCCGGCGCGGCTGGCCGCCAGTGCCACCCCCTGGGCGTGGTTGCCGGCGCTGGCGGTCACGACCCCGTCGGCCCGCTCGGCCTCGCTCAATGCGGCGATCCTGTTCGTCGCGCCGCGGATCTTGAACGACCCGGTCCGCTGGAAGTTCTCGAGCTTCAGGTGGACCTCCGCCCCGGACCACGCCGAGAACGTGTGGGAGTACTCCAGCGGCGTGACGCGGGCGGTCTCGGCGACGCGGTCCCGCGCCGCGCGGACGTCCGCGAGTTCGAGCATACCCCGGGTACCATCGCGTGGGTGGTATGCCTTCCGGGGGCCGCCGCTGGTCGGTTCAGGTCCGAAGGGGAAGGAACGTGTGCACTCGACGGTGGGGGCGTCATGGACATAAATCCCTTGCACGCGGAGTGGAAGTAAAACCACCTGCAAGCGCGGTGATTAACGGGCCGTGGGACGGTCGTTCGACGGTGACCGACGGGGACGAGGGGTGTTCGCTGGCGGTCCCGACCGGCGTCACCCGACCCGGAACTGGCGCCTGCCGCGGTGAACAGTCCGTGGCGGACGACTGACGGTCGAACGGCGCCGCTAACGGGTCCTCAGAGGTCCGAATACTCGAACCTGAGGTAGCCGACGACGAGCGGCAGGACGATCCACAGCGCGAGTACCACGAACCCGAACCAGGGCTCGAGGTAGAACGCGTCGGCGCCGTTCTGTGCGGTTTCGCCGGATTCGGCGAGCTTGTTGACGAGCCAGTTGGCGGAGGTCCGCCAGCCCTCCATGGGATTGACGCTCGTGAGGACCTCGGCCCAGTCGGGCCGCTCGCCGGAGGGCCAATCGAAGCCGTTGACGGCGTACCGCAGGAGGAAGACGAGGCCGGCCCAGGCGAACTGGAAGAGGACGAACACGCTGCCGGCGCCGACGGCGGCCCCGAACGTACTCCTGGTGAACGCCGAGAGGCTGACGGCGATGCTGACGAAGACGATCCCCAGGAGTAGCGCCGCGAGCATGAACGCGACCAGGCCCATGACGTCGAGCTCGCCGCTGAAGGCGATGGCCGACGCGATGAGCAAAGACAGGAAGCCGACGACGACGGCGACGGAGACGACCGCGGTACGCCCGATGAACTTCCCGATAACCACGTCGAGCCGGGAGTTCGGCAGCGACAAAAGCACCTTCAGGCTCCCGGTTTCCCGCTCGCCGGCGATGGACTTGAAGGCGATCCCCAGCGCGATGATCGGGATGAAGACGCTGGTGCCACGGAGCATCAGGATCGTGATGACGGCCAGGGCGCTGTCGCCGCCGAACTCGGAGGCCGCCCCCAGGGCGACGCCGCCGCCCGTGAAGGCGACGAACATCACCGCGACGGCGATCATCAGCCGCGAGCGGATGGCATCCCGGAAGTCCTTCTCGGCGACGGCGCGGATGCTCATACCTCACCCTCCGTGTAGGCCGCAAAGAGGTCCTCGAGCGGCGCCTCCTCGGTCGAGAAGTCCGACACCGTCGATCCCATCTCCTCCAGTTCGTCGATGACCATGGTCTTCGCGTCGTCGGCACAGCCGATCCGGAGCGTGTTGCCGTCGACGGAGACGCTTTCGACGCCGTCTCGGCTCTTCAGCCGGTGGGCGACGTCGTCCGGCACCTCGTCGACCTCGACGACGAGCGTGGATCCGCTGCCGACGTTCTCCCGGAGCCCCTCGATGCTGTCGACGGCGACCAGTTCGCCGTCGCGGATGATGCCGACGCGGTCGCAGACGGCCTCGACCTGGCCGAGGATGTGCGACGAGAAAAAGACCGTCGTGCCGCCGGCGGCCTCGGTCTCGACGATGTCGCGGAGTTCGCGGGCGCCGTTCGGGTCCAGGCCCGAGGTCGGTTCGTCGAGGATGAGGAGGTCGGGGTCACCGACGAGTGCCATCGCCAGCGCGAGCCGCTGTCGCATCCCGCTGGAGTACCCGCCGGCCTTCCGGTCGATGGCGTCCTCGAGCCCGACGCGTTCCAACAGGGGATAGGGGTCGTTGTCGGCGTCCTTCGACTCGATGGCAAACCGGAGGTGTTCCCGTGCCGTCAGGCGGTCGTACAGGTCGTAGCCCTCGGGGAGGACGCCGGTCCGGTCGCGGATCGCGACGCTTTCCTCACGGGCGTCGTGGCCGAGTACCGCGGCGTCGCCCTGGTCGGCGCGGACGAAGTCCAAGAGGATGTTGATCGTCGTCGACTTGCCGGCGCCGTTCGGGCCGAGGAAACCGAACACTTCGCCCTCGTCGACGTCGAGGTCGACGCCGCGGAGCGCCCGCACGTCGCCGAACGTCTTGTGGACGTCTTCGATCTGGATGGCGGCCATGTCGGATCGGGGTTCAGACTGACGGACTATAGGCCTTGAGACTTCTCCGCGGTGTGCTAGACCGGCCCATTCGGGTCGTGGGCCTCGCGGACCCGCTCGGCCTCCATGGCGTACCGCTCCCGCGTCTCGGGGTCGGTGACCGGCTCCAGGTCGTCGGGCTCGGCCTCGATGGCGGCGGTCACCGTGGTTCGTTCGAGCATCGAGCCGGCCAGCTCCTTCCGGATGTGCCGCTCGCCGTCCGGCGTCGCGTACACCACGACGACGAGGTCGCGGTCGGTGTAGGTGCGCTCGACCAGCCAGCAGCGCTCGGTGTCAGCCATCGTCCCCCGGCGGTCGACAGCGGCCGCTGGAGCCGGCGCGGGTCATCGGCGGTCGCTCTCCAGGGTGACGTCCGCGTCGGCGACCACCTCGCGGGCCTCCTCGCGCTTCTCCTGGTGGTCTTCGAGGAACGCCGCCATCAGCTCGGCGGCCTGCTCCTTGCAGTCGCCGCAGAGCCGCTCGCCCGTGGCACACTCCTCGTATACGCGGGCGGCGAAGTCGTCGTCGTCCGCCGCCAGGAGGTAGGCGTACAGCTCGTACACCGGACAGTCGTCGGGCTCGCCGCCGAGTTCGCGCTGCTTCTCGGCGGTCTCCCGGCCGCCGGTCGTCGCGGCGGTCACCTTCTCGTAGCCCGCCTCGGGGTCGTCGAGCAGTGAGATGTGCGACGCCGGGACCGACGACGACATCTTCCCGCCCGTCAGCCCGGTCATGAACCGGTTGTAGATCGACGACGGCGGGCGGAACCCGTAGCCGCCGGTCGCCACCTCGACCTCGCGGGCCAGCTCCTCGGCGGCCGCACGGTCGAGCTCGAAGGCGTCGACGTGGCCCTCGTAGACCCGCTTCTCGCCGTCGACCGCGGAGATCAGCGCCTCGAACGCCTCGTCGGTCGCGTTCCGGGCCATGAACCGGACGCGCGGCCGGAGCGGCTCCGTCCCGCCGGCCCGCAGCTTCTCGACGGCGTCCCACAGCCCGGGCATGTCGGGC
The DNA here is from genome assembly GCA_003021745.1 of Halobacteriales archaeon QH_7_69_31. Taxonomy (GTDB): domain Archaea; phylum Halobacteriota; class Halobacteria; order Halobacteriales; family Haloarculaceae; genus Natronomonas. Next base: position 29,569 of record PXQY01000071.1, on the reverse strand, counting down.
GACTCCGCTTCGAGCCACTCCGCGGCTTCGACACACCGGACGATGCCGTCCTCGGCGTCGTCGTCGGCGTGGTCGGCGTCGTCGCCGTCGTCGGCGTCGTCGCCAGACGCACCGTCATCCGCGTCCGCCAGTGCCTCGTAGGCGCGGGCGACGACCGCCCGCTCGTCGGGCTCCAGTTCGAAGCTCGCGTACGCCTCGGTGACCTTGAAGTACCGCATCCGGCCGGCCAGGTCCCGCGCGAGCCGGACGTGGGGGTCCTGGTCCGGTCCGACGGGGATCACCGTCGGCTTCGGCTCGTCCAGCTGCGGGTAGAGGATGTCGGCCATCTGGGTGAGGACCGACTGCATGTGGGCGACCTCCGTCTCGCCGTCGAAGTCGTAGATGGCGCCCAGCTCCGAGACGTTCGCCTTCGTCCCCAGCTCGAAGGCGAGGTCCTGGACCGCCTCGTTCGTCGACTGCCGGTAGACCTCGCCCGCCTCGAGGTCGAACCCGAGCGCGACGAGCGAGAGCAGGTAGCTCTCGGCGTGGGCGTCGATCTCGTCCCAGGGGAGCCCGCGGGCGGCGTGGGCCTCCAGATCGGCGATGAGCCCGTAGACGTCGCCGCCCCGTCGCTGGTGCCAGACCAGCTCGTCGAACACCAGCTTGTGCCCGATGTGGGGGTCGCCCGTCGGCATGAAGCCCGACAGCGCGGCGAACGGCTCGTCGTGCCGCATCGCCTCGGCGACGGGCCGGTAGTCGCGGTGGCCGAAGATGACCCCGCGGCGCATCAGGTAGTGCGGCGACGGGACCCCGCCGAGGACGTCGTCGAATTCCGCGATGCCGAACTCCTCGAACAGCGACCGGTAGTCGGCGACGGTCGAGGCGCCCCACGGGTCCAGCGCCACCTCGTCCGGGCCCGTGGCGTCTGCTCCGCCGTCCGGCCGCAATCCGTCGTCCCCGCCGTCCGGACCCAGACGATCGTCAGCCCCGGCGGTGTCGCGGGTCATTGGATGGCGGTACCTCGACCCGTGAGACGCAAAAAGCGTTCGTTCCCCGTCACCGTCAGGGCGTCAGACGGCCAACCGCCACCCACTCGACCTCGTCGCCATCGACCAGCGCGAACACCATCCGCTTTCTGACGCCGTGAGCAAGGCGGACGTCGAGGGCAACGTCACGGGGCGAGCGGGCCGTCGATGCCGGCAGCACCCGGACCAGAAGCTCCGAGTGGCCGAGATCCTCGACGTGGTCGACCGCAGCGTACGTCCGGAAGTCGGCGCCGAACTTGAACCCGGTCTTCGGGACCACGCCGCGCTGCCGGAGATGCCGGTAGACCGCGAGCCGGCGGTCGAACCGGTCGCCCTCCACCGCGCGACCCCGGGACCGGACCTCGTCGGCGTGTGCGCCCGGCCCACGGCCGCTCGAGTCCGCCGCGGAGCGTCGCTCCTCGCTCACGCCGTCGACGACGAGGTCGCCGCAGTCGGCGAGGTAGGACGCTTCCAATAGCGACAGCTGGAGCGTCCCGCCGGCGCCGTCCATCCGCTGGCCGTAGAACCCGCGCTCGTACAGCGCCGCTGGCGGGTCGGGACACAGCACCCGGTCGTCCAGCAGCACGCCGGCAGCGGGCTCGGAGAGCGTCACATCGGTGGAGCCGGTCGGCGCCCGGCGGTCGGTCTCGAGGTACGTGATCTCGCTTTCCTCGTCGACGACCGCGAGCACGACGTCGCCGAGGTCGGCCAGCGCGACGTCCCCGCGCTCGTCGACCACCCTGATCCGGTAGGCGACGGTCCCGTCCCAGGGCCCGTCGCCGCGGGGATGCACCACGAAGTCGACGCCGCCGGGCGACTCGACCCGGTCCTCGCCGGCCGGCGTGACGTAGAACCCGCGCTCGCGGAGGTCCCCGTAGACGAGGAACGGCACGACGCTGTCGGGGTTGGCAGCCAGGAACGCGCCGAAGTCACGGCCGTCGACCGCGTCGAGGTCGCCGCGGTACAGCAGGTGGGCGGCCTCCACCACGGAGAGGACGACACCGGGCGTTCCCGCCGACCGCGACGGCGTCGCCGCGCTGGTGACCCTCCATCACATGTGGCTGGCGGACGCTGCCGTATAGCCGCTGCGGTCGCTCGTGCCCGACAATTAAGCCCCGGTGGCCCGATACCACTGGCATGGGCCGGGTGTACCAGGGGGTCACGGCACGGATATACGGGGCCTGCGGCGGCCTGCTGATCTTCGGGACCGGCGCGGGGATCTACGTCTTCATGGGCGCGACAGCTGAGAACGTGCCGTTGCCGGCTGCGCTGGAGGGGGCCATCCACGACGCGGCGCCGTCACTGGCGCCTGCCGCCGGCCAGCGGATGCCACTGGTCATGGTGGCGGTGTTCGGGCTGGTGAGCCTCGTGCTCGTCGGCATCGGCCTCCGGAACACCCTCGAGGCCCTCCTGAAGGACGACTACACGCTGAAGGTCACCCGCGATCGTGGGTTCTGACGAGCCCCGCGGACGACCCCCACGTCTCATACCTCGCAGGTGCTGTCCAGACACCGCCGGCCGCTCGACGTCTCGAAGACGGGCAGGCCACAGTCGCAGTCGGCGACGACGGTGCCGTCCGGTATCGCGAACCCGGTCTCGCAGTCCGGATACCCCTCGCAGCCGGCGATGAGGCCGCCGCGCCGGAGTATCTCCAGGTCGCCGTCGCACGCGGGACAACTCCACTCCCCATCGAACCGGTCCCGGACGGCCGACAGGAGCGACTCGCAGTCGTAGTCGAGACACACCTCGAACGGTTCGCCGCGCTCGACGCCGATCCGCGGGAGCCCACAGTCGTCGCAGGCCGCCTCCAGCACCGTCGCGCCGCCCGGTAGCGGGTAGTCCGCGTCGCACGCGAGACAGGCGACGGCGCCGCTCGAGCGGACCAGTCGGCCGTCGCAGGGGCAGTCCCCGACCGGGACGCCGGCGGCCGTAGTGTTGTGGTCGCGGAGGGCGACAGGGCCCTCGGCTTCGACGTGGAGCGATTCGTCGCCATCGACGGCGACGAGCCACAGCGGGTCCTCGTTGACGGTCAGCTCCGCCGGCCGGGTGAGCCAGGCGGCCGGGCGGTAGCCGGCGGCGTCGTGGACGAGCACGGTGTCGTCCGGCTTGCAGAGCGCGACGACGTGCCCGCGTTGGGTCTGCGTCTCGTCGTCGCTCGTGTAGGTGACGGTGCAGTCGCCGGCGATGACCCGCGTCGACATGGGCCGTCTGGCCGCGTTTTCGTACTTGAACCTGCGGGTGGAACGGTGTCGGGGGAGCCGGCAGCGCGGATGTCCGGGCCTCGGGTCCGGGACGCCCGACCCCGCCTCACGGCGCCGCGACGTCCCTCCGTGGTCCCTCGTCGTCGAGCGGGATGGATACGTCGAGTTCGTCGTACCACACGACCGGGCGCGTGGCGCGTCCCTCCGATTCGAGTTCCAGTAGCCCGTAATCGGCCAGTTCGTGAACGTCGTCGAGAACCTCCGGCGGGTGGCGGTCCACGGACCGGGCGAGTTCCCGGATGCTCGAGGGCTGGTAATCCAGGATGGCACCCAGTAGCTCCAGGTTCGTCGGGCGGAAGACCCGGCCGAGCGTCTCGAGACTCTCGACGGTCAGCACGGCGGGCCGAGGCTCGATCGATCCGCCGGCGTCGAGCGCATCGAGTCCGGCCTCGAGGTCGTCGTGGTCGGCCGGACCGAGTCGTATTTCGAGTGTCACCGTCATTGGCTCACCCCCGATTCCCACACTCGACGTTTGTCGATAGGGAGTGCAGCTCGCCAGGCCCGAAATAGCGGTCCCAACCCGTGGAACTCGATATCGTAGGTCGTCCCGGCGACGTGGAGTTCTTGATCGCCGTGGTGATTGTCGAACCGGATGATCGGGCGACGACCGCCCGCCTCGCCGTAGTGAAAGGCATACTTGAGGCCCTCCTGGAACCGCGGGGAGGAGGGCACGCGCAGGACGCGCACTCTGGCGACCGTACCGTCGTCGTAGGCCGCAATCTCATCGCGCAGGACCGTGACCTCGTCCCCCGGAGTCACGTGTTCGTACGCCCTCCCGCAGCAAAAGTGTTAGGGTAATGGCTAACGGTAGCCACCCGGACGTCGCAAACGGGCGCTCCCGGTGGGAGGGCAGGCACGGAAGGCAGTTCATTCGTTTCAGTACTAAAACGTGCGTCCCGACCAACGCGCCGACCATCCACGCCGGAAGCGTCACGTGGGGGCCGGTGCGTGGTAGGGGCATGAATGAGTACGGCACCTACAGGGCGGCCCTGGACGGCCGCGACCTCCCGGCGGCGTTCCTCGACCGCGCGGCCTTCGAGGCCAACGTTGCCACGACCGCCGACCGCGCCGAGGGGACCCCGGTCCGGGTCGCGACGAAGTCCGTGCGGTGTACGGCCGTCCTGGAGCGGGTGATCGCGGAGCCGGGGTTCGAGGGCCTGATGTGCTACACGGGCCACGAGGCGGTCGACCTCGCCGAACAGGGGTTCGTGGACCTGCTCGTCGCCTACCCCGTGGTGGACACGCCCGAACTTCGTCGCGTCGCCGAGGCGGTCGCCGACGGCCACCGCATCGTCCTCATGGTCGACTCCGCCGAGCACGTCGAACGCGCCGGCGCGGCGGCGGCCGAGGCCGGCGCAGACGTCCCGCTCTGTATCGACCTCGACTGCTCAACCGAGCACCTCGGCGTGCACTTCGGCGTCCGGCGCTCGCCGGTCCGGACCCCGAACGAGGCGCTGGACGTCGCCGATACCGTCGTCGCGACGACGGGGGTCCACCTCTCGGGACTGATGGGCTATGAGGCCCAGCTCGCCGGGTTGCCGGACCGGAGCCCGGGGAAAAGCGCCGTCGAGAACTTCGCCATCCGGCGGTTCAAGCCGCGGTCGAAGGCCGTCGTCCGCGAGCGCCGGCAGGCCGTCGCCGGGGCATTGGACGACGAGTACGGGCTCGCGTTCGTCAACGGCGGCGGCACCGGGAGCATTGAGTTCACCCGCGCGGACCCGTCGGTGACCGAGGTCACGGCGGGGTCGGCCTACTACGCCCCGCGGCAGTTCGACTGGTACGACCACGTGGCGTACGAGCCCGCCGCGGGGTACGCCGTCGAGGTGACGCGGGAGCCGGCCGACGACGTCTACACCTGCCGCGGCGGCGGCTACATCGCCTCCGGCCCGGTCGGTGCGGACAAGACGCCCGTCCCGTGGCTCCCCGAGGGCGCCCAGTTGCTCGACGCCGAGGGCGCCGGGGAGGTCCAGACGCCGGTCCGCTACGAGGGGCCGGTCGACCTCGCGCCAGGCGCCCCCGTGGTGATGCGCCACGGGAAGGCTGGGGAACTTTGCCGGTTCTTCGAGGAACTCGCCGTCGTCGACGGCGACGAAGTCGTCGAGACCCACCCGACCTACCGCGGGGAGGGGAAATGCTACGTCTGACCGACGGGGTGTGGGAGAACTGGTCGGGCAGCGTCCGGGCCCGGCCGACCCACGTCCACTACCCCGAGACGGAGGCGACGCTCAGGGACGTCGTCGAGCGGGCGGACGACACGCTCCGGGTCGCCGGCGCGGGCCACTCGTTTCCGCCCGTCGCCAGATCGGCCGAGACGTTCGTCTCGCTGCAGCGGTACACCGGACTCGACGACGTCGACGCCGAGACGGGCCGGGTCACCGTCCGCGCCGGGACGCCGCTGTCGGCACTGACGGACGCGCTCGCCGACCACGGGCTGATGCTCGAGAACATGGGCGACATCGACGCCCAGACCGTCGCCGGCGCGCTCTCGACGGGCACACACGGCACCGGCACCGACTTCGGCGTCATGCCGACCCAGGCGGCCGCGATGCGGCTGGTCACCGCCGACGGCGACGTCCTTAACCTCGAGACCGACGACGACCGGTTCCCGCTCGCGCAGGTCTCGCTCGGCACCCTCGGCGTGGTCAGCACCGTCACCCTCGACGTCGTGCCGGACTACCGCCTCCGGGAGCGCACGTTCCCGGCCGACGTCGAAGCCGTCCTGGCCGACCTCGAGGCGTACCGCGAGTGCCGGAACTTCGAGTTCTGGTGGTTCCCCCACACCGACACGGCGCTGGTCAAGACCCTCGATGAGACGGACGCCGAGGGTGCTCCCGGCCGCATCGACGGCCTCGAGGAGCGGCTCGAGAACCTCGTCTGGGAGGCGTGCTGCCGGGCGGGAACCCGGGCCCGACCGCTAGCGCCGGCGCTGAACCGCGCCGTCGCGGCGACCTTTTCCGACTCCGAGCGGGTCGGCCCGGCGCGTGACGTCTTCCCCACGACGCGTGCCGTTCGGTTCAACGAGACGGAGTACGGCGTCCCCCGCGATGACGCCGTTGCCGCCTTCCGCGACCTCCGGTCGGTCGTCGAGTCCCACGACGTCATGTTCCCCGTCGAGTTCCGCGACGTCGCCGGCGACGACATCCCGCTGTCGCCCGCCACCGGCCGCGACTCGACGTTCATCGCCGTCCACGCTTACCACCGTCGGGAGTGGGAGACGCTCGTCCGGGAGGCCGAGGCCGTCTTCGACCGCTACGACGGCCGCCCGCACTGGGGGAAACACCACACGAAGACAGCCGCGGAGTTCGCCGGGCTGTACCCGGAGTTCGAGACGTTCCGCGAGGCGCGGCGCGACCTGGACCCCGAGGGCCTGTTCCTGAACGAGCACCTGCGGGACGTCTTCGGCGCGTAGCGGGATCCGGCGGCGCTCGGCCGCCTGACGCCGGACTTTTCAACGCACGCCACCGAGACACCGACATGGACACCGCCGCGAAACGCCGGGCGGCCGTCGAGGACCTCCGGGCGTTCGACGGCGTCCTGGTGGCCTTTTCCGGCGGCGTCGACTCGTCGGTCGTCGCCGCCCTGGCCCACGAGGCGCTCGGCGACGCCGCCGTCGCCTGCACCGCCAGGAGCGAGACCCTGCCAGACGCCGAACTCGAGGAGGCCGCCGGCGTCGCCGCCGAGATCGGCGTCCGCCACGAGACGGTCTCGTTCTCGGAGCTGGACAGCGACGCCTTCGTCGCGAACGACGACGACCGCTGCTACCACTGCCGGTCGATGCGCCTGGGGAAGATGTTCGAGACCGCCCGCGCGCTCGGCATCGACGTCGTCTGCGACGGGACGAACGCCTCCGACCCCGGCGAGGGCCACCGGCCCGGCCTCCGGGCCGTCGAGGAGCTGGACGCCTACTCGCCGCTTTTGGAGTACGACATCACCAAGGACGAGGTCCGCGAGATCGCCCGGCACTACGGCCTCTCGGTGGCCGACAAGCCCTCGATGGCGTGTCTCTCCTCGCGCATCCCGACAGGCCTGGAGGTCACGGAGGCGAAACTCGACCGCGTGGAGAAAGCGGAGACGTTGCTGCGGACCTGGGGCTTCGAGCAGTTCCGCGTCCGGGACCACGACGGCCTGGCCCGCATCGAGGTCGGCACCGACGAACTGGAGGCGGCACTCGACCCCGACTTCGCGGCCGCCGCCCGCGAGCACCTCGCCGACGCCGGCTTCGACCACGTGACCCTGGACCTGGCGGGCTACCGGACGGGGAGCGTCTCGCCGGCCGACGGCGGGACGGCCGACGACGTCCTCGACGCCGAGTACCCGACCGGTGGCCGATGAGCCGCCGCGCGAACCCGAGTCCAGTTCACTCGGCGACGACGACGTCGAATCCCCAGTTGAATGCGTTTGGCAATTCGTCGTCGCCCTCCGATTTTCGGATGGTGTAGTCGGTACTGAAGGGGTGTTCACCCGCCGCGAAACACGTCTCGGCAACGTCGGACGTGAGGAGGACTCGCTCGCCGGCGACCGCCTCGCCCGGTTCGACCGTCTCGGAGTCGAACGTTCTCGGCACAGCATTCCCACCGACCGGACACCCATTGGAAACGTCGGCGGATCCGGGCTCGACCGCTAAATGGTGCCCCGAACAAGAGGCTGCGTGAAACGGGAGATAGGGAGCAGTTATCCCGAGGAACCAGGAGCGACTGTCCGTGTTTCGGAGCGAAATCGAGAGCGTTGCGCCCTGACTGCTGGTCGGTTGTTCGAGGAGTTCGACGCGTCCCTCGAACGGGACGGACTCGGGGAGTGAGTGCGCCCGGACCGATTCGACTGGGGCGACGGCACCGGTCGGGGTCGGCTCTTCGAACGGGAGGTCAAATGTCTCGGTTTCGGTTGGCAGTTGGCGTCTCCGTAGTAGTCGGCGTCTCAGTATCGGGTCGGGACGGTGTTTCGGTCGCCTCGTCGTTGGGGCCGGTGAGCGAACAGCCGGCGAGACCCGTCAAGGCAGCCGACGCCAACACGTTTCGGCGTTTCATGATTTTGTCTAATTAATTTGCGATTCGGAATCCCTAGATTTTGAGAGGAGCTGCTCTATTTGTTTACTCGTGGGGTTGACAACGAGATAGTGAATCCCCATCTGAACGAGGGGGAATTATTGAAGCCGAACACATACTTACGTTCGAATCGAAACTCGCCAGTTGGAAGACAGATATTCCGGTCGGCGTTCCCTGGATCTCCCCATAGTCTCGCCTCTCGCGTGATGCTCTCACTCTGCTCGAGCGTGACGATTTTTGCGTTAGCATTGTAACCGCCTGCGTTCGACGATTGGGGTCTCCAGCATTCCCGCCCCGATTTTTCGTATTCCCTCTTCGGCCCAAGAAGCAGGGTGCCCGGATCGTGTTCCTTGCTCCTTGTGACAGTGAAGGGAGGGAGATCCCCAAAATCAAAATCGCGTTCCGCTCCTTTATTTGTGAAATTGATGTGAATTTTTGCTGTATGATTCGGCGTAGCTGTTGATTCAACCACATCCGCGGTCAAGTCGGCCTCAACCTCGTCAGGTACCTCACTTTGTTCGATAATGTCAACGGACCGAAGAGCGTCCGGATCTTGCGTTGTTTCTATTCCATTATCATCCGGACCCGCCGTTAGATTACTACACCCTGTAGTTACGACGCTGAGTGTGGTTCCCATCCCCGTGATGACAGCTCTTCGACGCATGAGTGAAACACACGGGTGGGGATTAAGTAGATTCCGTACATTCAAATACCTCTTTGAACGATGTGATCAAGCGCTTCTCCGCGATAGGATCGTTGGTAATCCAAACTATCAGTGCCATAATACTGATCAGGAAATCGTAACGCCTGTGTTCACGTACGAATCGAGCGGAGTTTCCTAACTGCGCCTTTTGATATGATCGGCGATCGTTGCGATGTAGAACGGGTTCTTATCGGCGGCATGGGCCGGCATCGCCTGGACAGACATCCCGCGGTAGGCACCGTCCACCGTCCGTTCACTCACAGCGTCTCCCCGTTGCTCGTCGGTAGCCTCGGCGCCGCCCCGACCGCTGTCGCCGGTAACCAGCACGTCGCCGAACACCGGACGATGCGGTGGCTGCCCGGATTGATCCTCCTGCCGGGTCGGAACCCGTTCGCACGGTGACGACAGGCCGCCGGGCGCCCCAGCGGGTTGAAACCGCCTTCGGTGCGAGGGTGAGGTACTTTGTGGGTGCGGCCGTTCTCACCGGGTACCGTGCGATCCAATAGCATGATTCATCGGAGGGAGCCGTGAGCCGCGAGGCCGACCGGAGGGAGGCCTCGGAATGAGCGAGCGGGGAGCGGAGCGACCCGCGAGCAGCGAGGCGCGACACCGCCCGCGCCTACTCGCGCTGGACACCGGCGGCACGATGACCGACACCTTCGTCGTGGACGACGAGGCGAACTACACGGTGGGCAAAGCCCAGACCACGCCGGCCGACGAGTCGGTCTGTACCCGGAACTCGTTCGGCGACGCCCTCGACAACTGGGGCGTCCCGCCGGAGGCCGGCGCTGGCGACCTGGAGGGCATCGTCTACTCCGGGACGGCGATGCTCAACCGGCTGCTCGAGCGGGAGGGCTCCGGCGACATCGGGCTCATCACCAACGGCGGCATGGAGGACCAGCACCGGTTCGGCCGCGGCATCCAGTCGTGGGCCGACCGTTCGTACGCCGGCCGCCTGCACGCCCGCGAGCACGAGCACCCCGAGCCGCTCGTGCCGCGGGAGAACGTCCGCGGCGTGCGGGGCCGGATGAACATGGCCGGCCTGCCGACGCTGCCGCTGTACGAGGCGGAGGCCTACGAGGCGGTCGAGGACCTGCTCGACCGCGGCGTCCGCGTCATCTGTGTCTGTCTCGTGTACTCGTATCTCAACGACAGCCACGAGCAGAAAGTCAGGGAGATCGCCGAGGAGGTCATGGCCGAGCGCGGCGAGGCGGTGCCGGTGTGGCTCTCCTCCGAGCAGAAGCCGATCCGCGGTGAGGTCCCGCGGATGAACACGCTCGTCATCGAGGCCTACGCCGCCGAGCCGTCCCGCGACCAGCTCTACCGCGTCGACGACGGCTTCGCCGAGCTCGGCTCGGCGGCGCCCGTCCGGGTGCTCACCTCCTCGGGCGGCACGGTCGCGCCGGAGCACGACTGGCTGGCGGACACGATGCTGTCGGGCCCCATCGGCGGCATCTTCGGCGGCGAGTTCGTCGCCGACGAACTCGGCATCGACAACCTCGTCTGCTCGGACGTCGGCGGTACCTCCTTCGACGTCGGCCTCATTACGGAGGGTCACTACCCGACGCGGTGGGACCAGAGCCTCGCGCAGTTCATGGTCTCGATCCCGATGACCGCGATGGACACCATCGGCTCCGGCACCGGCTCCTACGTCCGCGTCGACCGCGCATCCGAGCGCATCGAGGTCGGGCCGGACTCGGCGGGCTACGAGGTCGGCTACTCGAACCGCGACGCCGACGTCGACGTCGTCACCGTCACCGACTGCACGCTCGCGCTGGGCTATCTCAACCCCGACTCGTTCCTCGGCGGCGACATCCCCGTCGACCGCGACGTCGCCCTCGAGGGCATCCGCGAGCAGGTCGCCGAGCCGCTCGGCGAGGACATCCATGAGACCGCCCGCGGCGTGCTGGACATCGTCGAACGGAACATGGCCAACGAGCTCCGCGGGCTCATCCTCGGGCTCGGCTACTCGCCGGAGAACTACACGCTTTTGAGCTACGGCGGTGGCGGGCCGCTGCACGCGGCGGGCTACAGCCGCGGGCTGGCATTCCAGGACGTCCTCATCCCGCAGTGGGCGGCGGCCTTCTCGGCGTTCGGCTGTGCGTGTGCGGATGCCGCCTACCGGTACGACCGGTCGGTCGACGAGATCCTGCAGCCGGACTACTCGAACGCCTCGTCGGTCGCGTACTCGCTGAACGACACTCTCGAGGCCCTCCGCGAGCGGGCGGAGGCGGCCTTCGACCGGGACGGCGTCGATCCCGAGACCGTGGAGTTCCGGCCGTCGCTCCGCATCCAGTACCTCGGGATGCTCGACGACCTCGAGGTCGAGATCGGCGCGGTGTACGACGACGAGGAGGGCCTGGACGCCGCGGACGTCGAGACGGTCATCGACCGCTACGAGGCGAAGTTCGACCGGGTGTTCAAGCGCGCCGCCAAGTCCCCGGAGAACGGCTACCAGCTGACGATGGCCATCGGCGTCGGCGTCGCGCCCTCGCCGAAACCGACGATCCCCGACGAGGAACTGCAGGGCGAGACGCCGCCGGAGGCGGCCCACAAGGGCACCCGTGACATCTACTGGGACGACGACTGGCACGCGGCGGACCTCTGGCGGATGCGGAGCCTCGAGCCGGGCAACCGCATCGAGGGGCCGGCCGTGGTCGAGGCGCCGGCGACGACCATCCTGGTCCCGCCCGGCTACGAGGCGCCGCTCGACGAGAACCGGATCTACCACCTGCGCGAGCAGGGTACGGGAGGCGACGTGCTATGAACATCGACCGACACGGCGGCCACGGAGGCGACACCCAATGAGTATCGAGAACACCAAGGTCGGCGCGGAGAAACGCGCCGTCACCGAGAAGCGGACGAACGGCGGCGAGATCGGCTGGGAGGGTCAGACGCTCCAGCGGATGCTCGCCGAGACCGAACGACTGACCGAGGAGACCGGCTACTACCGCGGGCTGGAGGACCTCGAGCTGAAGGAGGGCGAGCGCTTCGAGTACGAGCGGCTCTATTCGCGGCTTCGCGGGGCCTTGGTGTCGGCCCGCGAGACCGCACTCCACGTCTCGGCGTCGCCGATCGTCCGGGAGATCGGGGAGCTGTGCTTCCAGATCTACACGCCGGAGGGCGACTCCATCGCGGTCTCGACCGGCATCATCGTCCACGTCCACACCGGGAGCCTCGCCATCAAGTGGATGATCGACCAGGACTACGAGCACGACCGCGGTATCGAGCCCGGCGACGTGTTCTGTAACAACGACAACGACCTCGGGAACGTCCACACGACGGACGTCCACACCATCGTCCCCATCTTCCACGACGGCGAACTGGTGGCGTGGGCCGACGGCGTCACCCACGAGGCCGACATCGGCGGCGCCAGCCAGGGCCACACCAGCATTGTCCACACCTCCCGGTTCGAGGACGGCATCTACGCGACCTGCGAGAAGATCGGCGAGGACGACGAGCTGTACCAGGACTGGAAGGTCCGCGGCGAGCGGGCGACGCGGACGCCGATGTACTGGGACTTAGACGAGAAGTGCCGCCTCGCCGGCTGTCACATGATCCGGGAGGCCGTCCACGAGATCATCGAGGACGTCGGTGCCGAGACGTTCAAGCAGTTCACCCGCGAGGCGGTCGAGGAGGGCCGCCGCACGATGGAGTCCCGCGTCCAGGAGCGGCTCTTCCCCGGCACCTACCGGAGCACGTCATTCGCCGCGCTGCCGCTGGAAGAGGAGGGCTGGAAGCCGGAACAGCAGCAGGACACGATGCACCACCTGCCGGTGGAGATGGAGATCCGCGAGGACGGCACCATGTCGCTCGACATGGAGGGCACCTCCTCGCAGGGGGACCACTCCTTTAACGCCGCCGAGGGCTCGATGACCGGCGGCCTGTGGGTGTCGCTCACCCAGTGTCTGCTCCACGACGGGAAGGTAAACGACGGCTCCCACTACGCCCTCGATACACACTTCCCGGAGGGCAGCCTCACCAACCCCGACGACCCTCAACTGTCCTTCCACGCGCCGTGGGGCACCATCATGCCGGCGTTCCAGGCGGTCTGGGAGAACGTCTCGCAGGGCTTTTTCGCCCGCGGCTTCCGCGAGGAGGTCGTCACCGGTTACAGCGAGACCAGCGACTCGGTCCAGGGCGGCGGGACGCTTTTGGAGTCGATGGCCCAGATGATCCCCGACGAGGTCGGCGACTACTTCCCCGTCAGCCCGTTCGACCTCTCCTGTCAGGGCCTCGGCGCCTCCGCGGTTCGGGACGGCCTCGATTACGGCTACGCGATGTGGAACCCCGAGTCCGACATGGGCGACATCGAGGAGTGGGAGCTCGTCCAGTGGGGCACCCAGTACCTCTCCCGACAGATCAAGACCGACTCCGCGGGCCACGGGAAGTACCGCGGCGGCTCCGGCTGGGAGGGAGTCATGACCGTCATGGGGACCGACGAGTGTACGCTGTACAAGGCGGCCCAGCCGGACGTCACGTTCTCGAAGGCCGGGATGTCCGGCGGCTACCCCGGCTCGACGAAGTACGCGGTCCGCGCCCACGACACCGACCTCGCCGAGCGCGCCCGCGAGGGCGACCCGTACCCGGTCGGCGACACACCGCCGGGAACCTTCGAGGAGCACATCGACGGCGACGTCACCCGCACCCACCGTGGGAACTACTTCCCGAAGGAGTACGACAACCACGACGTCATGCACTTCCAGATGGGCGGCGGCCCCGGCTGGGGCGACCCGCTGGAACGCCCCTTACCGAAGGTCGTCAAGGACGTCGAAGCGGAGGTCTACTCGCCCGATACCGTCGAGTCCGTCTACGGCGTCGTCGGCGCGTTCGACGAGAAGCACCGCGCGTTCGACCTCGACGAGGCCGCGACCGAGACGGCCCGCGAGGCGATCCGCGAGCGCCGCCGCGAGGAGAGCGAGACCTTCGAGGCGTTCTACGAACGCGAGCGCGACCGGATGGCGGACGGCGACGTCGCCGAGGTCGTCGCCGAAATGTACCGCGACGCCTTCGATATGTCCGAAGCGTTCGAGACCGAGTTCCACGACTTCTGGGACCTCGACAGGAGTGGGTTCTGATGGCGAGCGAGACCGACGAACGGCAGGTGGCACAGCTCATCGACGGCGATATCGGCTGGTCGGAGCTGCGGAACGACGTCCTCCCGGACCCGAAGGACGGCGAGCGGTTCGAGGTGACACGGCGGCTTCTCGAAGAGCGCGTCGACTTCGAGAACCCCATCCTGCTGCCACTGAACGACCACCTCTACGCCGTCGGGACCGACCGGGGCCGCATCGTGAAGTGCGACTGCGGCCACGAGTTCTGCTCGCTCGGGGAGAACTGGAAGCACCACGCCCGCGTCCGCATCCGGGAGGACGAGGGCGAGCACCGGGAGATCTACCCAGAGTACCAGACGCCCCACCCCGACTGGGACTTCCAGCTCCGGGAGTGGTTCTGCCCCGGCTGCTACGCGCAGCTGGACGTCGACGCCGTCCCGGCCGGCTACCCGGTCTGGCAGAGCTTCGAGCCCGACGTCGACACCTTCTACGAGGAGTGGCTCGGGGAGCCGGCGCCGGACACACGATAGGATACAGAAATACGACAGATGCTTGAACCATACAAGAATACATTTATAAGTAGTGCCGCCATAGTCACACTCTGGGATGCCTATCAGCATCGACGAGTTCGAGGCGACCGACGACGAGCCGACGAACGCCGAGCGGGTCGTCCGATTCCTGCTGGGGAACCGGGACAAGGCGTACAGAGCGGCCGAGATCGCCGACGCGACCGAGGTGGACGAGAACTCGATCCACCCGGTGTTGAACCGTCTTCGCAAGCGGGACCTCGTCCGGCACCGCGCACCCTACTGGGCCATCGGCGATCCGGACGTGGTGCGGGACGCGTACGCCTTCGCCTCGACCGCTTCGTTTCTCGACGACGAACTCGGTGCCGAGAGCCGCGAGGAGTGGGTCAGCAGTGACGACGGGTGACCCACCGGCCTTCGACGACCTCGAATGGGGGCCAGCCGGCGACCCACATGTCCGCTCCGGCTGCGTTCGGCCACCGCCTCCACTTCCACCCCGGAAGGGGTGCGTTTTTACGCCGGGCGGTCGCCGAACAGGGCGTGGTCCCCCCTGCGGGCGTCGAAGAGTCCGTCCCCGAGTTCGCCGAGGCGTTCCCGTTCGAGTCGTTCAATCGGATGCAGCGTGAGGCGATGCCGGCGGTGCTGGACGCCGACGACAACGTGGTGGTGAGCGCGCCGACCGCCAGCGGCAAGACCGCGCTGGCGGAGCTGGCCATCTGCCGGACGCTCCGGCAGGGCGGCACCGCGCTCTTCATCGCGCCGCTGCGGGCGCTCACCAACGAGAAGGAAGACGAGTGGGAGCGGTTCGAGACGCTCGGCTACTCCGTGTACGTCGTCACCGGCGAGCGGGACCTCGACCCCCGCCGCGCCGAGCGCGCCGACATCCTCGTGATGACCCCGGAGAAGGCCGACTCCGCGACGCGCAAGCACGACTCGCCGCGGTACGCCTTCGTCACCGACGTCGACTGCTGTGTCATCGACGAGGTCCACCTGCTCGACTCGGACCGCCGCGGCGCCGTGCTGGAGGTCACCGTCGGCCGGCTCCGACGGCTCTGTGACCCCCGCGTCGTCGCGCTGTCGGCGACGATGTCGAACGTCGAGGACGTCGCCGACTGGCTCGACGCCCCCGACGACTGCACCTTCGCGTTCGGCCAGGCCTACCGGCCTGTGCCGCTGGAGGCCCGCGTGGCGACGTACGCCCACGGCGACAACGCCTTCGCCGACAAGTACCGGCGGCTGTACCGCGCGCTGGACCTGGCCGAACCCCACATCACCGACGGCGGCCAGGCGCTCGTGTTCGTCGCCTCCCGGCAGGACACGGTCCGCGCCGCCGAGAAGGCGCGCGAGGAACTCGAAGAGCGCGACGTCGAGGTCGGGTCGCGCGGCGACTACGACCTCCACACGGCCGCCCAGGACCTCGAGAATCAGACCCTCCGTCAGTCCGTCGTCGACGGCGTCGGCTTCCACCACGCCGGCCTCGCGACGGCCGACAAGAACCGCGTCGAGGAGTGGTTCCGCGAGGGCACGATCCAGCTTTTGTTCTCCACGTCCACGCTCGCGTGGGGCGTCAACCTCCCCGCCCGGTGTGTGGTCATCCGCGATACGAAGCTGCACGACCCCCTCGAGGGCGAGGTCGAGATGAGCCCGCTGGACATCCTCCAGATGCTCGGCCGCGCGGGCCGCCCGGGCTTCGACGACGCCGGCTACGCCCACGTCGTCTGCGACGGCGCCGACGCCGACCGCTACCGGGCGCTGCTCGACGAGGGCAAGCCGATCGAGTCCCGGCTGGCCGGCGAACTCGCGACCCACCTCAACGCCGAGATCGCGCTCGGCGTCGTCGACGACGTCGAGGACGTCATGGACTGGCTCGAGACGACGTTCTACTACGCCCGCGCGGCGAGCGCGCCGGACGCCTACGACGCCGGCGCCTCGCTCCGCGACCGGGTGTCGGCGACCCTCGAACGCCTCGTCAACGACGGGTTCGTCGAGCAGTCAGGGCTGGCCATCGAGCCGACGGCGCTCGGCCGGCTGACCTCCCAGTACTACCTCCGCCTGGAGACGGCGGCGGCGTTCCACCGGGTCTGCGACGGTGCTGGCGGCGAGGACGCCGGGACCCAGATCGGTCAGGACGATTGCATCGACGCGTCGGCCGTCCTCCGGACTGTCGCCGACGCCGCAGCGTTCGACAGCGTCGCCGCCCGCCGCGACGAGCGGGAGGCCCTCGGCCCCGTGCTGGACGGCGAGGGATCGGACCTCGATGCCGGCAACCGGAAGGTGCTCGCCATCCTCCGGGCCGGGATGGAAGGCTCGACGCCCGCCGACCTGCGGAGCGACGCCTGGGTCATCCGCCAGAACGCCCTCCGGCTTTTGGCGGCGCTCCGGGCGTTCTGCGAGCGGTTCGCGGCACCACGGGACGCCAACCTTGTCCGACGGATCGAGGCCCGCGTCGAGCACGGCATCGAGGCCGAGGCGGTCGGGCTCACCGCCGTCGAGGGCGTGGGCTCGGGTCGGGCGAGCAAACTCGCCGCGGAGGGTCTGACGACGCCGGCCGACCTCCGGCGAGCGGGCGTCGACGGGCTGGTCGACGCCGGCCTCTCCGAGGGCGTCGCCGAGCGCGTCCACGAGCAGGCCGCCGCGCTCCCGGATCTCGAGTTCGAGTGGACTGGGGTCCCGGACACCATCGCCCCGGGCGAGAACGCGATGGCGGAACTCACAGTCCGGAACACGGGCGACGGCGCACCGGCCGGCGTCCGCGTGACGGTGAACGGGGTCGAGATGACCGCCGAAACGCGGTACCTCGGCACCACGACGGTCCCGGTCGGCGTGTTCGGCGGCGACGCCGAGGAGTTGACCTTCACGGTCACCGTCGCCTTCCCGGCCCTCCCGCTCCGGCCGGTCACGGACGACCGGACCGTCCGCGTCGAGTGACGGGAAACGCGCCGCACGGAACCGTCCGAGTGGATTCACCGAGCCGCTACTGCACCGGTTTCACTTCCAGTCCGATTTGGGGAGCTACTTGACCCCGCGGGCGCTACGGGAACGCAGGGGTCGTCCCCCTCCACGCTCCTTCCCCATGGTCGCCCCACAGCGCCGCCAGCGGAAAATCACCTGACTGCGGCGGGGCGAAGCCGCAAGCTTTGTGGCGTCTGTAGGAGCGGTCCCGGGTGGACGATGAACGAGAGGGGCCACGCGGTCAATGCCGTGCTGTTGTCGCTCGGCGTCGGCGTCATCCTCGAACCGGACCTCTCGCTGTTGACACTGGAGACCGTCGCGATGGTAACGCCGCCAATCGTGCTCGGCGCGCTGTTCCCGGGCCTGGCCACGACGTTCGGCACCCACCGGAAGACGTTCCACAACGTCTGGGTGCTCGCCATCGCGGTCGCGTTCCCCCCTGTTCGGCAACCGCCGGTTCGTCTGGATCGGGATCGGGGCCCACTACGTCCTGGACCGGCTCGGCAACCGGAAGGGCATGGCCGTGTTCCACCCGCTTCCCGGGTTCTACGACCTCCGGTTGGCGTCGACGTGACCAGCCGGTGGGCCGACGTGGTGACCCTCGCCGTGACGGCGTTCGACTCGCGCTGCTCGGCGCGCTCGTGGTCTTGGGTCACGAGGCCCAGCTGGCCCGGCCCGACCTGCCCGTGCCCCTCCGGTCGATGCTCGCGCTCGAGTAGGGGTCGGACCGCGGTCACTCTCGGGGCCACTCGGGTTCCGGACGGTACTCGCCCTCGACAGCACCGGCACGCCTCCGGGTATGCAGGGCCGCCGGCCGGCGGTCACTCCTCGGGCTCCGACCGGGCGTCGTATACCCGCCCGCCGGTCTTCCGGTCGAGGACGTACTCGAGCTTCTGGCTGCAGCCCCGACAGTAGAAGGAGAAGGCGTCGTGACCGTGCCGCACGCGGGCCTTCTCGAGGCTGTCGACGGAGATGGAGTCACACTCCGGGCAGGCGAAGCGCCACGGCTCGTCGGGACGGACACGCTCGAAGTGCGAGGGTGAGGCTTCGCGGTCGACCATTCTCGGTGGCGCCGCGGCGGCGTGTCGGAGCTAGGACTGTCTCGCATATCATCCCGGTGGTCGGCGGCGGGCGGCTCGCGGGTCGTTACACTCATATCATCCCGGTGGTCGCCATCGCGCGGCTCGCGTGTCGTCGGTCGCTCCGCTCCCTCCTCCCGCTCGCTCATACCGAGGCCTCACTTCGTTCGGCCTCGTGCTCCCCAACAAGGCCTATATCCGTGGCTCCGTAACTCCGGGTACCCGATGGCGGACGAACAGGGCCAGTGGCTCGTCCCGACGGAGGGCGCGAGGACGCTGCCGGCGATCGAGATCCTGACAGGCCGCGGGTTCGTCACCGGCAAGTCCGGCAGCGGCAAGTCCAACACCGGCAGCGTGATCGCCGAGGGCTTGCTCGAGAACAACTACAACCTCCTCGTCGTCGACCCGGAGGGCGAGTACTACGGGCTGAAGGAGCGCTTCGAGATCCTCCACGTCGGGAACGACGACCTCTGTGACGTTCAGGTGTCGCCCGGCCACGCCGAACAGCTCGCCGACATCGCCCTCGAGCAGAACATGCCGATCATCCTGGACGTCTCCGACTACCTCGACGGCGACGAGGCCAGCGAACTCATCGCGAACGTCGTCCGGGCCCTGTTCACCAAGGAGAAGGACGCCCGGAAGCCATTCCTGCTCGTCATCGAGGAGATGCAGGAGTACCTCCCCCAGCAGGGCGCCACCGACGAGCTGAGCGAACTCTTAGAGCGGGTGGCAAAGCGCGGCCGCAAGCGCGGGCTCGGCATGCTCGGGATGTCCCAGCGGCCCTCCTCGGTGGACAAGGACTTCATCACCCAGTGCGACTGGATGGTCTGGCACCGCCTCACCTGGCAGAACGACGTCGACGTCGTCCGGAAGGTGCTCGGCAGCGACGTCGCCGACCAGGTCGAGGACCTCGATACCGGCGAGGGCTTTCTGATGACCGACTGGGACGAGTCCGTCGAGAAGGTCCGGTTCAAGCGGAAGGACACCCACGACGCCGGCGCCACGCCCGGCCTGGAGAGCTACGAGCGGCCGGACCTCAAGTCGGTGAGCGAGGACCTCCTCCGGGAGATACAGGGCGCCGGCGCGGGCGTGCCGACCGAGCCGGACGACGGGCCCGGCCTCGACGCCGAGGACCAGGCGGCGCTGACCGACGCCGTCGAGACGGTCGAGGCCGAAGGGTCGGCCATCTCCGAGCGGGACCCCACCGTCGACGATGCCGACGCCGACCCGGCGGATCCGGGCGGCGCGGCGCCCGGGCCAGCGGCGGCCGACGCGACGGACAGCCAAGCCACGACCGCCGCCTCGCTGGAGGCGGACGTCGGCGGCGGCCCCGACGCGGACCTTTCCGGCCTCGAGGACGGCGAACTCCGGGAACGGACTAGGGCGCTGCAGCGCCGCAACCGCGTCCTCGAGGACGAGGTCACGGAGCTCCGCACCATCCTGGAGAACGTCGACCGGGACGGGGGCGACAGCGCCGGGACCGACGAGACGTCGCGGTCCGTACCCGAGCGGCGGTCGTCAGAGCGGAGCGGGACCGGCCCGACGGACCCGACGCGGCCCGTGCCGCCGGAGCCGCCGATCGACCGCGACGGCGTCGCCGGCACCATCGTCGAGTTCGTGGCGATGCTGTCGTACCTGTGGCGCTCGGTGACCTACCGGTGTCGGCTGTTCTGGTACCGGCTCCGCCGGGACGACGCTGCGGGTGCGTCGTAGCGCCGGGCCGCCGAGCGTGGTGGCGACGCGGCGCCGCCGGCCTACCGCGACCCCGTGCGGCCGGCGGTGAACTCCCGCCAGTGTCGCAGCGCCCAGTAGCCGATGCCCGTCGCGACGAGCGCCGCCGAGGCGAAGATCACGAGCCGGGAGACCTCGACGGTCTCCGGGTTCTCCAGCGTGTACAGCGCGCCCTCCGCGCCGAGAAAGCCCAGGACGAACGCGAAGAGGGCCACCACGGTCGCGGAGGTGATGATCGTCGCCCCGCCGGCGTCGTTGAGTTCCAGGAGGACGATGGTCCCGACGAAGACGACCGCCGCGACGGCGACGTACCACTGGATGCGGGACTCGAAGCCGCCGAGTTCCCCGGAAATCGCCGCGATGAGCCCGACGAAGCCTGCCGTCAGAAGCAGGGTGCAGCCGACGATCAGCGCGCTCACCTGGGCGATCACGCGCTGGGACTCCGAGGGCGACATGCTGGAGGGGTGTCCGGGACGTCGCAAAAACGTGACGGGTCCGGCGCGAGGTCGTCCCCGGGGTGCGGACGCCGACCGCGAGTTCGCGAAGACCTACGCCGCGTAGAACCCACTCCCGGCAGATGAAAGCCCTCACCGCGCTCGCGCCCGCGGTCGGCGTGTAGATTAAGGAAACATTTGAATATTCAGAGCCCGCAGCCTGAGTCCGGAAGCTAGTCGGTGAAGAGTCATCGACACCTTATTGAAGACGACGTAGACGCCAGACATCGGGATACAGAAAACCGGAGATGGTTCGACGAATAGCCTCGAAGAAACCGCAGATCTCAAGGGGTTCAGCGGTGGAACGACGGCGGCGTTGGGGAACGCACGTTGGATCACGGTGGCGAGCGACCCTCGAACCTGCGCGAGGACGAAATGCGTAGAGTTGCGTGGGCTGGTCGAATGTGGGCAGCCGTCGACGAACCAGGACGACTTTCACCTCAGTGAAGCGGAACTTGGCGAAACGTACCATCCAAACTATAAGTAGGGGCTACTGCGGTCGAGTGCCCTACACGACGCGACAAATGGTGAAAGCGGTCCGATCGGCCGGACGACCACCTCGACGACGATGACGAACCAGTCATGGTCGGGGGATACGCCGTGAGATTGTCGATGCAAGTAATCGACAATAGCTGACGATTCCGGTCCGTCGACGTTTCGGAGGTGGATCGCCAATTCCTCGAGGTTGACCGTCCAATCAGTAGGGGTTTGTTAGAATCAATCCGTGCGGAAACCCGGATAGAGATATATCAATCGTTCTCGACGACGTCTCCGGTGCGGGTTCGCGCGCTCGCGGGCTATCGATCGGGATGCACCTGATCTCTCTCCGGGTCGGACCACCGCAGCTCGATCCGATCGAATCGCTCTGGAAGTCTCAGGTGATCGATTTCGACGATTTCCGTCTCGGCGACGGAGAGTTCTCACAACCTTCGAGCCATCTTTCGGTAAGCTCACCCATCGAATATTCAATAATTATCTTAATCACCCCGCCGTTTGGCTACACCGTGGCCGGCAGTCCACGGCCACGCAGGCCCCCTCCGAGTACAGAGGCGCCGAACGTGGTGAGTCCCTCGTAGCGGAACGTCAAAGGCGAGGCGCGACTAGCGGCACCGCCTCCGCTTGGCGAGCGGGGATTCACCGTCCGTACCGGGATATAGCCGCACGGTCGAGCACCCTATACGCCCGCACTATCAGAAATGGACACAGTGTTCGAAAGTGATACGTGGGGCGGACCGAGATGGATCGGGAGTTGGACTCGTTTCAGTGTCTCGACACCTTCCCGGGAGTTCCGCCTCGAAGGCCTCGATATCACGGCTGTAGTAGGATTTGAACGCGGTTATACAGTCGATCGCACGCAGTCATGCGATCATATGGGTCAGGACTTTCAAATCCTACGTTAATCGTCGGAGGAGAACCCGACCTCCGCGTGCGTCCCATCGCAGAAGGGTTTGTTCTCCGAACTACCACACCGGCAGAGCGCCGTCTCGCTACCCCGAACGGTGGATTCGGGGTCGGTGCCTCGAATCTCGAACTCCCCCTCGAGCGTGACCGGGCCGTCGGGACGTGTCCGCACCCGGATGCCATCATCGACCGAGTCGTCGTCGGCTTGAAGTCGGTCGTCCTGGATGCGGCCATCCGCCTGAAACTCGATGTCGACGTGGCTGTCGTCACAGAGCGGTTTGTTCTGTGACGCGCCACACCGACAGAGTGCGACCCGGGTGTCCTCGAGAACCATCTCTCCGTCCGGATCCGTGATCTCGATGTCTCCCCGAAGGTGGAGCGGTCCATCGGGCACGACGGTGACTGTATTGTCGTCGGGAACGGGTTCGGACGGTCCTCCGTCGCGTCGCTCGAACTGGAGTGCTCCGGTGGGACACTGCATGATCACCCCTGCGAGGTGGTCCATGTCGGCGCTGTCGGGGTCGATCCAGGGCCGCTCGTCGGGGTCGAAGACCTCCGGCAGCCCCTCAACACACTCCCTGGCGTGGGTACAGCGCAGTACGTCGTAGCGGACCTCGATATCGTCGCCCGCGTACTGGTGGATATCTTCGTCCACGGGTTCACTCGGCGTCGGCGGGCGTGTCGAAGTCGTGGAAGTGTTCGCCCTTCTCTTTGGTGAGGACGTTCAGCGCGGCGGCGGCGCCGTCACCGGCGGAGATGACTGCTTGCCACTCCTCGGCCCGTACCATCGCACCCGTGGCGTAGGCGTCGGCGACGCTGGTCTCCATCGTCACGTCGACCTCGACGACATCGTCGTCGGTGAACGCACACCCGAGTTCCTCGGCGAGACCACGGTTCGCTCCGGTCGCGAGCACGACGTACTCGGCAGTGTATTCGTCGGCGTCGGTGGCGATCGAGAATCCATCACCGCTCGCTTCGACACCCGTGACCGCTTCCCCCTGGTGGCGGTCGACGCCGAACTCGTCGACCTGGTCGTGGGCCGTCTCCATGAACGCATCGCCGTCGATGCTCTCGAGACCGAGATAGTTGAACAGATGTGCTTTGTGCATCCACGTCTCGTCCGTATCGAAGAGGACGGTGTCGAGACCGTTTTTCGCCGTGAACAACGCCGCACTCGAGCCGGCAGGGCCGCCGCCGACGACTGCTACGGTGGACATACGGAACCTATATCGGCCGGCTTTCTTATAAACCTATCATCGCTCGGTGGCTCTGGAGTCCGTGACCGACACCCCAGCGCCAGGTAGTATTTTATCCCTATGCGGCCAAGAGACGCGTATGAACCCCGATCTCGTCGGCGTCCTACCGGTCGCCCTCTGCCGACGAGAGTCAGATGAGCCACGGTCGCCTTCGACACGCCCAGCGAGGTGGTGCTGATGGGCGATAGTTCGGGACATACCTGCTGTAAGATCGGTCGAGACTCCGCGAAGTACGACCTCTCGGAGCTGGACGAGGATCTGTGTCGCCGCCGAGCGGACGGGGCGAGTCTCCGCGATCTCCAGGGATTCGTCAACGAACGCGTGCTGGAACGTGCGCTGGCCGACGCTGATGCGGACGTCGTCGGTGATCCGGAGAACATCTATCGGTTGCTCCGGGACGAGGAGGTGAGTTCCGGCCGGCAGGCGGAACTGCGGTCGAGGTTGGAACGGGCGGGAATTGATATCGAGACGGTCGAGAAGGACTTCGTGTCCCACCAGACGGTCCGTGACCACCTGAAGGAATGTCTCGACGTGGATACGAGCCGCCGGAGTTGTATCGACGTCGAGCGGGCCACCCGAAACATCAACTGGGCGGAATCGCGCTCGAAAGCCGTGATCGAACAGACGCTCGACCAGCTACGCAGTGCGGATCGACTCGCGACTGACGATCTCGACGTGACCCAGACCGTCCGGATCACGTGTACCGGGTGTGGCGAGACCTACCGGGTGGCTGAACTTCTCGACCGAGGTGGCTGCGAGTGTGACGGCAGCGACCGCTCCGATCGTTCGACCGATGAATCCTGACGATCGTCGACTGTGACAGAGTCCCACGAGCGGATCGTTTTATCGCCGCACCGCCTGTTCATCGACCGGATCGTTTTATCATTTAGATATAAATCCCTGTTCTTGAAGAAATACCCGGACGCGCTTCGAATAAGAGGGCGGTCCCATCGAAAGATCGTGTTTAGTTAGTGGCATTGTGCCAGCGGGCGAACGCTTGGAGCCATGATTCGGCGGTGCTGGGTTCGACGTGGCTGAAGCAGTTCGAGAATGACGAGGTTCGGCGCTTCAGCTCTCGGAAGATTCGTTCGACAGCGTTCCGATTTCCGTGGCGACACACCTGAAATCGGAGCCCAGCTCGGTGCAGTGCAGTTTGGAGGTGGTGAGCGTCATCGACGAGAAACACGGCGGTTTCGACATCGTGTTTTTGCCGCAGTTCGCGGAGAAAGATTTCGGTGAGGGCGGTGGTTGTCGTGGAAAATAACCGGACGTGAAGCAGATCGTTCGTCTTGGGATCGGCGGCAGCATACAGCCAGTACTGCTGGTCGTTGATCCGAATCACCGTTTCGTCGACCGCAACCTGATTCGGAGATCGGCCGGAGTCTGGCTGTAAATCGGCTTTCTGGACCCAATCGTGGATCGCCTTCCGACTCCGCTGGACACCCAGGGAGTCGAGCAGATCGACGGTATTCGACAACGACAGTCCCGCAAGATGCGACTAAATACCCAACGCCATCGCTTGCTCGGGTGTCCGCTCGCGCTCCACAAATTCCAAATCTATCCACCCCCTAACTCCAGCGAGGCGGGCGATTTCTGGCATGAACCAGCACGAAGTTCTCCCGCCTCACGCTGCAAGCTTAACTAAACACCGCGATACGGAGAGGCAGAATGTTTAATAGACTTACTCATGTTATGTATATCGCTATGTCGACGGAGAACGGCAGACTTAGTGGTAAAGTTGCGTTGATTACAGGCGGTGCCCAGGGCATCGGCCATACAACTGCTGGGGAATTTCTCGAGGAAGGTGCGGAGGTCGTCGTGGGCGACGTTCAGGACGAGCCCGACACGGACATCATAGCGCAGTGTGATTTCATTGAACTCGACGTGACGGACGAGGACTCCTGGGAGGCAGCGATCGACCACATCGAACAGGAGTACGGCCAGCTCGACGTGCTGTTCAACAACGCCGGGGTACTCACTCACGGGAGCATCGAGGATTTCGACCTCGAGAACTGGAAGCGGGATCGGGAGGTCAACGAGACGGGGGTCTTCCTCGGAATGAGGAACGCTGCGCCGCTGATGAGTGAGACAGGTGGCGGATCGATCGTCAACAGTTCGTCGATCTGGGGAACCGTGGCCACCGAGGGCGCACCGGCGTACCATGCCTCGAAGGGCGCGGTCCGCAACATGTCGAAAAACGGTGCCGTCACGTGGGCCGAAGAGAACGTCCGGGTCAACTCACTGCATCCAGGAGCTATCGCGACCGACATGACACTCGACCAGGACGAGGAGACGATTCAGGCGATCCTCGACAAGACCCCGATGAACAGGTTGGGCGAACCGGAGGAGGTCGCGAACGTCGTGGCGTTCCTTGCAAGCGACGAGGCAACGTTCATGACCGGTTCGGAGGTCGTCGTCGACGGCGGATACCTCGCCGAGTAGCGACCCGGGAAACCGGACACTTCTTTGACAGCGAACGGGAACCGAGTAGCCAGTGTTGCCCGCAGCGAGTCGCACAAAGAGAGATCGACAGCCGTTCAGAGGTCCTTGAACGCGATCGTTCGACAGAACGCGGCCTCGCGGTTTACCCACTTCCTCGGGAAGGTCCCGAGGATAACACGCTCGTTGAGCACGTCCGGGTGATCGATCTGGCCGCCGAGGTTCTCGACCATCGTCAGAACGTGAAGGAGCTTGTTCGTGGCTGGATCGACCGCGTTGACAAGAGCGAAGCCCCCTCGCCGATCAGAAGTCTCGACTTCTGATGACGGCGTACAGCCATTCGCGGTGGCCATTCACTCGAATCACCGTTTCGTCGACCGCAATCTGATTCGGGGTCGCGTCGGGCTCGGGCTGTAGATCGGCTTTGTTCACCCAGTCGTGGATCGCTGTCCGACTCCGTTCGACACCCAATCGTTCTAGATATTGTTTGGTATTCGACAGCGACAATCCCGCCAGATGCAACTGAATACCAACTTCAATGATCTGCTCGGGTTCCGCTCGCGCTCCACAAACTCCAAATCAATCCAATCGCTAAACTCGATGAGGCGGTCGGTTTCGGGCATAGGCACTCGAAACTCTGACCGCCTCACTCTTATCTTAACACGACCCATCGAAACCCAACCACTCAAGAGTTGTTAGCGATAAAAATTGCGTATGCCACAGCAGGCCGACAAACAGACTGCGACCGTCACCGTGCGGAACCTCGGCGGAATCGATACCTGCGAGGTGACGTTTCGACCCGGTGTGACGGTCCTCGCGGGCCGGAACGCGACGAACCGGACGTCGTTGTTGACTGCCCTTTCTGGTGTGCTCGGCGGAACAGGCCCCACGCTGAAAAGCGACGCCGACGACGGGTCGGTGACGCTGACACTCGAGGGCTCCGAGTACACGCGGCGATATGTGCGACATGGCGGTGAGGTTCGGGCCGAGGGAGATCCGTATACGGACGCCACGGAGACTGTCGACTGTTTCGCGTCGCTTCTCGAAGCCAATCCGGCTCGACGGGCCGTCGAACGCGGCGAGGACCTTCGGGAGGTGTTGATGCGACCCGTCGACACCGACGCCATCGAAGCGCGGATTCGACGCATCGAAGGGGAACGTCGTGAGGTCCGCGATCGGCTCGACGAGATCGACCGCGAACGCGACCAGCTCCCCAGGCTGGAAACGCGCCGGGCGGAACTGCAGGAGGAGTTGGCGGATCTCGACGACGAGCTGGACGCGGTTCGATCGACCGTCGACGAGTACGACGCCGACCCGGACACGGCAGAAGCCGCCCAGGAGGCCATCGACGAACTCGAAGAGACCCGGCACCGGCTTCGCTCCGTTCGCGACGACATCGAGACCCAGGAAACGAGCATCGAGGCGCTTCGGGAGGAGCGCGCCGAACTCGAGGCCGAGCTCGCAGAGCTCACCACACAGGACGCGGAACTGGAACGGATCGAGCAGGAACTGACGCGGCTACAGGAGCGCGAGCGTGCGTACGACGATGCCGTGGGTGACCTCGCTGCGATCGTCGAGTTCACCGGCGATCTCCTCGACGATGGATGTCCCGACCTTCCGGGCGCCGAACCGACCGACGACGTCACCGCGGAACTCGATCCGGACGCGAAAACCGTCGAGTGCTGGACCTGTGGCAGCGAGGTGACGACCGGCGACATCAGGGACCGACTGTGCGAGTTCGAGACGCTCGTCGACGAGAAACGGAGCGAGCGGGCGGAGACGCGCGACCGGCTCGAGGAGCTACGTGACCGTCGCGACGACCTTCGCTCCGTCACGGACCGCCAGGAGCGCCTCGAATCGCGGCTCCGGGACGTCGACGCCGAACTCGACAGGCGAGAGGGCCGCATCGAGGAACTCGAAGCTGATGCCAGGGACGTCCGCGAGGAGGTGTCCATGCTGGAGGCGCGCATCGAAGAGACCGAGGAACTCCGCGAGAGTGACCTTCTCGACCGGTATCAGCGTCTCAGTGAACTCGAATACGAGCGCGGGCGGCTCGAACGGGAACTCTCGGACGTCGAGACCTCCATCGAGACGCTGGAGGCTCTCGGAGACGAACGTGACCAGCTCGACGCCCGGGACGACGAACTGGCGGCGGAGCTCGAATCACTCCGAACGCGTATCGAGGACCTCGAGCGCGCGTCGGTCGAGTCGTTCAACGAGCACGTCGCCGACGTACTCGACCTACTCGGGTACGAAAACCTCGAACGCGTGTGGATCGAACGGACCGAAAACGAACGCCGCGAGGGGCGACGGAAAATCTCGCGAAGTACGTTCGACTTACACGTCGTTCGAACGACCGAGGACGGTGCCGTCTATGAGGATACGGTCGACACGTTGAGCGAGAGCGAGCGCGACGTGGTCGGACTGATGGTCGCGCTCGCCGGCTATCTCGTCCACGACGTGTACGAGACGGTCCCGATGATGCTCCTGGACTCGCTCGAAGCGATCGATTCGGAGCGTATCGGTGCGCTCATCGAGTATATCGCCGATTACGCGCCGTACCTCGTCGTGGCGTTGCTGCCGGAGGACGCCGAAGCGCTCGACGAGGAGTACGAGCACGTTCCTGCCGACGCGCTCGCTGCCTGACACGGGGACCCGGTTTCTACCCCCGGAGATGGATGGCCATATCGACCCTCGATGGGACTCCCGAGTAACGAATAAGTAGGTCCGACCTCAGGTCTATATAGGTCCAACATCAGGTCTATACCCACGCTTCGAATAGAATCGGTCGAATCGGTGGATCGATGTAATCGGACACAGGAGGATTCGAGAGGGATGTCCCGGGTAACGAGAAGCGAGCTTCCGAACGTGGGTCAATGATACTCGGAGTGTCGCCAGAACTGTTCGTCCTTATTGGAACTATTCTCTTCGTTGGGGGACTGGTCACCGGAGTGACTGGCTTCGGGTATGCGCTCATCAGCACCACCACGTTGGCGGTAGTGCTCGACCCACAGACGGCTGTCGTTCTGATGATCATTCCCGTTATTATCGCAAATATTGACCTCGTCGGAGAGCTCGACCGAACCGGCATACGCCGGTGCGTTCGACGGTTTCAGTGGTTCATCGTCTTTGCGACAGTGGGGACACTCCTCGGAATGGTTCTGTTGCGTCGGATACCGACGCGTCCGCTCATGTTCGTCCTCGGACTCGTCGTTATTGCCTACGTAGCTTTCAGTCAGGACGTCGTGTCGATACCGGATATGGATCGGCTCGCAGCGTATGCACGCCCGACCCGGTGGGTCGATCTCGGTATCGGGTTCGTGGGCGGGGTGATTTTCGGTGGGAGCAACGTCGGCGTGCCCATCGTGGCCTTTCTCGACAGTCTCGATCTCGACCGTTCGACGTTCGTCGGTGTGGTCGCTCTCGTTTTACTCGGCATATCGATCGTCCGCGTCGGGGTCGCGTGGCTGCTCGGCCTGTATGGTCCCCGGTCGGTCCTGTGGCTCTCGGTCGTCGTCGCAGGACCGGGGCTTCTCGGTGTGGTCGGTGGACGACGATTGCGCCAACCCCTCCCGGCACGGTACGTCGAGCGCTTCGTACAGCTCCTGCTCTTGATGATTGGAATT
>PXQY01000070.1:12993-39877 GCA_003021745.1 Halobacteriales archaeon QH_7_69_31 | reverse complement strand
TCGTCGGTCGCTCCGCTCCCTCCTCCCGCTCGCTCGTTCGGCGGCGGATTCGCTCGCTCACGGTTCACTACGTTCACCGTTCGCTCATCCGGCGGCCTCCCTCCAGTCGGCCGCCCGCCGCTCACCCGCCACCAGGCCTCCGCGGGGCTACCCGGCCCGCTCGTCGGGAACCTCGACGCCGCCGAACTCGAAGCGGGCGCCCCCGGCGGCGGATTCGGTGACCGATACCGTCCACCCGTGGGCCGTCGCCAGGTCCTCGACGACCGCAAGCCCCGTCCCGATGCCCTCCTCGTCCGTCGAGTACCCGCTCTCGAACACCCGCTCGCGATCCTCGGGCGGGACGCCCACGCCGTCGTCGGCGACGTAGAACCCTTCCGGGGATGACCCGAGCGTCACGGTCAGGCCCTCCGACGGCGTGGGATCCTCATCCCCTGCGGGCCCGGACGCGTGGCTGGCGTCGGCATCGCCGACGCGGTCGGTCCCGGCCGTCGCCTCGCCGGCCTCGCCAGCGGTGTCCGGGGAGTCCCTCGAGTCGCCGTCCTCGGCGGCGTCCCGGCGTCCTGGTGAGCTTGCGAACCAGGGCTCGTGGAACCGTGTTCCACGGCGTTCCGGAAGAGGTTCTCGAGGATGCGGACGAGTTTCGGCCGGTCCGCCACGACGGTCGCGTCGTCGACGACCCGGTAGGTGGCGGCCCCGGCGTCGACGCTCCGCCAGGCGGCCTCGGCGACGGCCGCGAGCCGAACCGGTTCGGTGTCGGTGACGTCGGCGCCCTCCCGGGCGATCGTCAGCACCTCATCGATGAGGGACTCCATGCGGTCGAGGGCGTCGGCGACCGGCTCGAGTCGCGAGACGTCGCCGGTGTCGCGGGCGATCTCCACGTGGCCCTTGGCGATACCGAGCGGGTTGCGGAGGTCGTGGCTGACGACGGTCGCGAACCGGTCGAGCTGTTCGTTCCGCCGGCGGAGCGCGCGCTCGCGTTCCTCCCGTGCCGTCACGTCCCGAACGATGAACAGCCACCCCCCTCCGGCGACGGCGCCGCCGAGCGGCCCCGAGGCGTCGACGTCTCCCGCACCCTCGCCGATCGACTCGGCGGGCCGGGCGTCGCCGGCCGTCCCGAGCGGCGACGCCGTCACGTCGACGTAGGCGTCACCGAGCGACGTCTCGACGCGGGACTGGCTGCGAGTCGCCGTCAGCTCGGCGTACAGGTGCTCGAGTGTCGGACGCTCCGCGAACAGCTCCCCGACGTCCCGCCCGACGACGACGTCGTCCGCGAGGACGGCGGCAGCCATCTCCCGGGCGGCCGGGTTGATCTCCACGATCCGGTCGGCGTGGTCGACGACGATGACGCCGTCGGTCATCGTGTCCAGCACCCGCTGGCGGGCGGCCGGGACCACGTGGATCAGCCGGTACCGGGTGATCGCCACGGCGACCAGCCCGGCAGCGAGCAGGATGCCGAGCGGCGCCGTGTCGAACGGCACCGGGCCCGCGATGTAGGCGTAGTTCGCCGTCGCGGTCACGATGATGGCGACGGCGAGCAACACGAACTGCCAGCGGTAGAGGCGCCGCGAGCGGTACATCGACTGGAACAGCACCACGAGGGCTACCGCGACGACGCAGTAGGAGTACAACGCGTGGACCCAGAAGGCGGGGCCGAACGAAAAGGAGACGCCGGTGACGGTCCCCGGGGCGGCCTCGATGCCGCCGAAGAACAGCCCGCCCGGGTCCAGCACCACGAACGCCGATATCGCGGCGGGGTGGACGGCCAGGAGGCCCAGGCGCCAGGGCGTCATCGCGTCCGCCCGACCCGTGTACTCGAGGGCGAAAAGGAGGATGCACGCGACGATGACGGCGACGCCGAGATACGTCGACCGCTGGAGCCACGCGGAGGCGACGACGCCGTCGGCCTGCCCGGCGAGGAACAGCGCCCCGCTCCACCACATCGCGCCCGCGACGAGCCCGAGCAACGGCGTGGCGCCCGGCTGGTCGCGGTGGGCCCACACCAGGTACCCGATGGCCGCGCCACTGACGGCTGCGACCCCGTAGATGGCGGTGACGACGGTCGCGATGAGTGACACGTTGGATCTCTCTCCGTCCGACCCGGACGTGGCGACACCCGTATCGTCGAACGAGTACCCCTGGACGCCGCTGGGTGAAAAGCCCGACGACGATGGACCACGAGCGAACCCCGGTTCAGCGGCCGCCCCGGACAGTCAGCACTCCGACCAGCCGCACGAGTCGCAGGTCTTACAGCCCTCCGAGTACTGCAGCGTCATGCTCGAACACTCGGGACACTGGGGTGACTCACCGGCGTCGAGGAGCGACCGTGCGTCGTCGCTGACGTCGTCATTCGGGTCGGCACCGGCGGCGTTCGGGTCGTCGCTGGCGGCGGCGTGCGGGTCGGCGCCGGCCGCGTCGGTCGGGGCGGCCGCCGTCGCGCCACCGTCTGTCTCGTGGGCGGGGCGTCCTCGATCCCCGTCATCGGCGCCGGGGTCGGGCCCGTCGTCGGCGGCCCGGGCGGTTTCGTCGAGGGTGGCCTGGTCGGGGTAGGCCTTGTCGACCTCGCCGTCGAGGTACCGCCGCATGGCGGTGCCGATGGCGTCCGGGATGGAGTTGATCTGTTCGCCCTTGTCCCAGGCGACCTTCGGCGACCGGATGCCCTGCAGTTCGTCGGCGATCTCCGCCGGGTCGACCCCCGAGCGGAGCGCCGTCGAGATGGTCTTCGCCAGCGCCTCCGTGAACGAGGCCGTGAAGCCGCCGGAGTTCCCGATGTTGGCGAACAGCTCGAACGGCCGGCCGGTCTCGGGGTCCTCGTTGATGTTCACGTACAGCTTCCCGTACCCCGTGTCGATCCGCTGGGTGACGCCGCGGAGGACGTCCGGCCGCGGCTGCTTGCGGCCGAGGTCGACCTCCAGGTCCAGGAGTTCCTCGAGGTCCTCGTCGAGGGCGGCGTCGACCGCATCGCTGTCGAGAAAGCCCTCGACGTCGCCGAAGATCTCCCGGACGTTCTCGACGATGGCCTCGGCGGCCTCGGCCTCGTTCATCTCGGCGAACTCGGCGTTCTGGGCGCGCGTCGTGAGCACCTGCTTCGACCGCGTCCCGTCGCGGTAGTAGGTGACGCCCTTGCCGCCGTGGTCGTAGATGTACTCGAAGACGTCCTTGGCGTCCTCGACGGTCGAACTATTCGGAGCGTTGACAGTTTTGCTGATCGCGGAGTCCACGCCCGCCTGGCAGGCGACCTGGACGCCGGCGTGTTCCTTTGCGGAGAGGTCGCCGGTCGTCACGAACAGCTCGCCGATTGCGTCCGGCACGGTGTCGAGGCCGTCGATGCCGTCGAACTCGTTTGCCGCCATCTGCGCCTGGGCCTCCGCCTTGACGGCCTCGACGTCGAGGCCGTTGTCCTCCAGCACCCGGAGGAAGTAGTCGTCGAACTCCACCAGCATCTCCTCGCCCTGGACGTCGTCGGAGACGTTCTTGTAGTAGGCCACGTTGTAAATGGGCTCACAGCCGCCGGTGGTGTTGCCCAACATACTAGTTGTCCCGGTCGGCGCGATAGTCGTGACATTATGATTACGTATCGGGAAGCCCTCTTCCCACTCGTCGGCGTCCAGCCCGGTCTGGTGCTCGAACCACTCGCGGTACTCGACCGGGTCGGCGTACTTGGAGTTGTCCCACTCCCCGAAGACGCCGCGCTCCCGGGCGAGTTCGTGGGAGGCCCACTTGGAGCTGTGGTTGATGTGTACCATCAGCTGGCGGGCGAGTTCGTTGCCCACCTCGCTGCCGTACTCGATGCCGAGCTGGATGTACAGCTGGGCCAGCCCCATCACGCCGAGACCGATCTTCCGCATCTCCCGGACCTTCTGTTCGATCTCCGGCACCGGGAAGTCCGACATCGTGACGACGTTCTCGAGGAACCGGGTGCCGAGTTCGATGCGGCGGTCGAACGCCTCGAGGTCGAGGGCCTCCTGGCGGAACGCCTCGACCGCCGACTCCAGGTCCGGGTGGGCGTCGCCGTGCTCGTCGTACCACACCCGCCAGTCGGGCGCATCCGGTGCTGCGAGCGTCGAGAGGTTGATGTGGCCGAGGTTGCACGCCTCGTATTCTTCCAAGGGTTGCTCCCCGCAATTATGGGTTACAAGCCCGTTAGCGACGAATGAGTGGGTTTCCGGCTCGGTCAGATCATAGACCGCTTCGTGACCATCAGCTGTCAGGCTTTCGACTGTCGCGGTGAAAGACTCCCGTTCCGGAGTGTACGTGTACGAGTCCAGATTCTCTTCTAACTCCTCGGATTTGTCCTCCCGGAGGAAGCCGATTTCTTCCGCAAACCGGTGCTGATTGTCCTTGGTGACGGCCAACTCGTGTTGAGCCTTCGTCTCGTATTCTTTCGTTCCCCCGTTACCGTCCGGGAGTTCCCGCATCTGGGGGGAGCGACGGTTCTCGTAAATTCGACTCGCAATACCGAAATTGACCAGGAGCCGCTGGGTCTGCTTGAGCAGGTCGAGATGTGAGCTGGCAAGGCGTATACTACGTCCGTTTCTGCTGCTGCCCTGTACGCTCCCATCAGCAGTGAACAGTGCCTGCAGGAAGCCGCGAGCCATCTCTTCGCTGCCGCGCATGACAGCGTCCGGCACCTGGTGTTTCTCACCGACTAGGCCGGCATCTTCGGCGCGCTCATAGAGGCGGGCCGAGCGGATGCGCTGTTCGACTGCCCGGGCGCCGCGGTAGTCGTCTCCGCGGCTGATCTCGTTGACACCGATCTCGTAATCGGCGTTTCCGGTCGGTTCCCGGACGATTTCGTTCACATCGTCGGCGAACTGCTCGGAGATCTCGGCGTCTTCGTCGTAGAAGTTCAGAACGGCCCGCTCTTCGCCGTGTTTGAGATGGCCGTCCCCGACCATCCAGCCCAGAACCCGACCCTCCTCGGCGCTCCCGTGCCGGCCGAACTCGCCTTTCCGGTTCTGGATATGAACGGTGTCACCGCTGTCGAGGTTCCCCGCTTCGACCCAACCCTCGTCGGTCATCACGCGATGGTCGGCCGTCAGGCGGAGTTCGTACCCTTCCTCCGTCGTCAGCCGGTAGACGTCCTTCGCTCCGGTCCTGTAGACGCTGCTCGCCTCCTTCAGACGCTCCTCGCTCAGACGGCCGTCGACGACCACGTCGCGCGCAACGCCTTGCTCGTACAGCTCCTCGGCCGGAACGAGTCCGGTCTCGGTGCTGATGAGCGTGTCCCCGGTCAAGCAGGGGTTCGTCGCCAGTATCCGGTGGTCGGGGTGCTCCTCGACGTCGAACGAGTGCTCCTTGTTCACGCGCTCGAGGTAGATGACGCCGGGTTCGCCGTTCTCGTGGGCGCCCTCGACGATGTCGTCCCACAGCTCCCGGGCCGGGATGGACAGCTCCTCGCCGACCTCGACGTACTCGCCGAGGCCGAACATCTCGTACAGCTCCCGGGTCTCCGGCGTCGTGACGTGGGCCTCGCCGGTCCGGGGGTTGGTGAAGGTGAAGTCCTCGTCGTCCTTGACCGCGTCCATGAAGTCGTCGGTGATGCCGACGCTGATGTTGAAGTTCGAGAGGTGGCCTTCCACCGCGTTCCGGAGGTGTTCGGGCACGCGGCCCTCGTCGTCGATGAGTCCGCGGGCCTCCTCCAGGGCGGCCTGGAAGGAGGTGTGTGTGAAGTCGTCGGGGTCGTTGAGCCGCAGGGTCTCCGCCAGCGAGACGTCCTTGTTCTTCGCGTGGATGAACTGGATCACGTCCGGGTGGGAGACCCGCATGACGCCCATCTGGGCGCCGCGGCGGGCGCCCCCTTGAGCGATCGTCTCGCAGAGTTGGTCGTAGGTCCGCATGAACGTGATGGGCCCGGAGGCGATACCGCCGGTCGAGCCGACGGCGTCTCCGTACGGACGTAACTTCCAGAACGCATAGCCGCAGCCCCCGCCACTCTGAAACACTGAAGCGGCATTCTTCGCTGTTTCGTGGATGTCATCGATATCGTCGTCCGGACTCATCACGAAACACGCCGACAGTTGCTGGAGCTCGTCGCCGGCGTTCATCAGCGTCGGCGAATTCGGAAGGAACGACAATTGCTCCATCAACTCTCGGAACTCCGCCGCCGTGGCCTCGACGTGCTCGCGGACCTCGCTCGGGAGTTCCGGGACGAGGGTCTCGTAGGCGAACTTGTTGACGTTGTGGGCGGAAAGCGTCGTTTCGGCATCCGAGTCCGCCGTCACGCCCTTCCCGAACACCTCCGCGGCGAGTTCGTCCCGCCGGGGGTGGTCGGGCTTCAGCTGGTCCGGCCGAACGGTGATCTCCTGGCCCTGCTCGTCGGCCTCGAAGACGGCCTCCGCGAGCGCGATGTTCCTGGCGACGCGCTCGAAGAGGTCCTCCTGTTCCTCAATCAGGTCGCCGTCGGCGTTCTTCCGGAGGTACCGCGCGGGGAGGATGTTGTGGTAGGCGTTGCCAGTCAGCCGATCCGCCAGGGTATCGCCCTCGGTGCGTTTGACCGGGAGCGTGGTCTCGTCCACGGCGGGGTCGGTGCCCGACATCACGGGGCCCTCCGCGGGGCAGGGATGTCGAGACCTTGGGCTGTGCGTGTGCGTGTGCGCGTGTGAGGTGGTCGCTTGCTCATCTGTCGACTGGTCGCTGGTATGGCGATGCCGAGTCTCCCGTCGGCATCGGCGGATTCTTGTCCGATCGCCGATACAGTCCGGGGGCACTGGTGTGGTTCGGGCGGGCGGATGAATGTGCGCGTGCCCCAGCGCGTACGGACTGTTGGATTCGGTGGCAGTCACATAAGCGTGGCCAGACCGAACTGAAAGTGGAACTGGCCTCGGCAAAACCGCATGACAACGTTCAGGAATCCATCGGAAACGATCGGGGCCTCGGCGGGTGCCGATAGGCGACGGTGCCCCGGCGGTCGCCCGACCCGAACGGGCCGGGACGGCGTCCGGTAGCGAGGACCGACCACGAGAGAGACGCCACGGGAAACCGTTGGCAGCCCCGCTGACCCATCAGTTTCGTTATGTACGTTTCGCGGCCGGTGACGCAGTTGAGACAGCGACGTTGGTCGGCCGGCTGGCGCGGGCCTGGGACCGCCGACTGCCGAGCGAGTCGACCGTCCGGGCCGGCCCGACGAATCGACCCGCGGCGACCGCCGCAGGCCGCTCGGGGTGTCGACGCCGTGGGCAATCGCCAGCCACCCAGCAGACTCACGCCCGAACCCGGGAGAGGAAGTTCGCGATGACCTCGTGACCGACGCCGGTCAGCACGGATTCGGGGTGGAACTGGACGCACTCGATGGGGTACGCCCGGTGGCGGACGCCCATCACCAGGTCGGCGCCGCCG
Source organism: Halobacteriales archaeon QH_7_69_31 (assembly GCA_003021745.1). Classification (GTDB taxonomy): domain Archaea; phylum Halobacteriota; class Halobacteria; order Halobacteriales; family Haloarculaceae; genus Natronomonas. Next base: position 32,542 of record PXQY01000070.1, on the reverse strand, counting down.
TCCCCGGTGGTGGCCGAGACCTCGAAGCAGTCCGGGACGGCGACGGCGACGAGCGAGTGGTAGCGGCCGGCCTGAAACCCCTGCGCGAGGCCCGCGAAGACCCCGCGGCCGTCGTGCTCGACCGGGTGGGCCTTGCCGTGGACCGGCTCGGGGGCCCGGTCGACGGCGCCGCCGTAGGCGTACACGGCCGCCTCGAGGCCGAGACACACCCCGAGGGTGGGCACGTCGTGACTCAGGGTCCGGAGGACGTCGGTCGTCACGCCGACGTCCCGGTCGTTCCGCGGATGACCCGGACCCGGCGAGATGACGACGGCGTCCGGGTCGGTCGCCCGCACGTCCTCGACCGAGGCGGTGTTCCGCAGCACCTCGACGTCCGTGTCGTCGTGCTGGCTGACGTACTCGACGAGGTTGTAGGTGAAGGAGTCGTAGTTGTCGACGACGAGGACCCGGATCACGGCCCGCCCCCGCCGGCGTCGACCGGCGCCTGCTCCTCACCGATGCGGGACAGCGCCGCGAGCACCCCCTCCATCTTCCGCTCGGTCTCGCGGAACTCGCCGGCCGGGTCCGAATCGGCGACGATGCCCGCCCCGGCGCGGACGGTGACCCGGTCGGTGCCGTCGACGCCGCGACCCCGCTCGACGGTCGCCGTCCGGATGACGATGGCGAAGTCGGCGTCGCCGGTCCAGGCGTAGTAGCCGACGCCGCCGCCGTACACCCCGCGGGCGTCGGCCTCCAGGTCGTCGATGATCTCCATCGCGCGGCGCTTGGGAGCGCCCGACAGCGTCCCGGCCGGAAACGCCGCCCGGGTCGCGTCGAAGGCGTCGCGGTCCGCGCGCAGGCGGCCGGTGACAGTGGACTCGATGTGCTGGACGTGGCTGTACTTCAGGACGTTCATGAACTCCTCGACGCGGACGCTGCCGGGCTGGCTGACGCGGCGGACGTCGTTGCGCGCGAGGTCGACGAGCATCGTGTGTTCGGCGCGCTCCTTCTCGTCGGCGAGCATCTCGCCGGCCAGCCGCCGGTCCTCGACGGGACTCGCCCCGCGGTCGCAGGTCCCCGCGATGGGGTTCATCACCAGCTCCCGGCCCCGGACGGACACGAGCGTCTCCGGGGATGCGCCGACGACGACCATGTCGTCGTAGTCCAGCACGTACATGTACGGCGACGGATTGACGTCCCGCAGTGCCGCGTACAGCGCCAACGGGTCGACGTCGCCGTCGAGTTCCCGCGACCGGGAGACGACCCCCTGGTAGACGTCGCCGTCCAGCACGTGCTCTTTGGCCCGCCGGACGGCGGCCTCGTACTCCTCGCGGGGTCCGGCCCGGTCGGCGACCGGCCTGAACCCACCGGTATCCGGCGCCGCCGCGTCCGACACCAGGGTCCGGACGCGGTCGCGTTCGGCCACGAGGCGGTCGTAGACCACATCGGGGTCGTCGGCCTCGCGGACGACCGGCGTGAACACGAGCGAGAGGCTCCCGGCGGCCTCGTCGAACACCAGCGTCTTCGTCGAGAGGACGAACTGGGCGTCCGGCACCCGGGCGTCGGGCCGTTCGCGGCCCTCGGCCTCGAGCCACAGGTCGTAGACGGCGTCGTGCGCGAGGAAGCCGACCAGCCCCCCCTGGAGCCGTTGGCGGTCCGTCTCCGGGAAGTTCCGCCGGGGGACGTCCGGCAGCGTGGCCCGCAGCGCGTCGAGGGTGTCACCGCCGTTCGTCGTCACGAACCCCTCGTAGCGGTCATCCAGCACCGCCACGGTCGCCTCGCCGTCCTCGACGGTCACGACGGCGGCGGGGTCGTAGCCCACGAAGGAGTACCGGGCGTGGCGGTCGGCGCCGCGGCCGGCGGTAAAGGCGCCGTCCGGGTCGCTGGAGGCGACCTTCTCGGCGCTCTCCAGCAGGAAGGCGTAGGCGTCATCGTCCGCCCCGGTCAGCGCCGCGTAGGCCGCGAGCGGTTCCGGGTCGGCCTCGAGGTCGGCGACGGCCCGGACCACCGCTGGTCCGTCCCCGGCGTGCTCGCGGAACGCCTCGCGACCGATCACGGCCGTCCCCCCGCCGCCCGGACGAACGCTGCGACCGCCGCCGGATCCTTCCGGCCCGGGTCGGCCTCGACGCCGCCGGCGACGTCGACGGCGTACGGGTCGACGGACTCGACGGCCCGGGCGACGTTGTCCGGCGTCAGTCCGCCGGCCAGCACGATGGGCGATGCGAGGGCCCCGACCAGCTCCCGCGTCGCGGTCCAGTCGTGGGTCTCGCCGGTGCCGCCCGCGCCCGCCTCGTCCAGCGAGTCGACGACGAGGGCGTCGGCGACGGTGTCGTGGTCGGCCGCCCCGGCGGGGGTGACGGCGGCCATCACGTCACCGCTGACGTTCGCCGAGAGGTACGCGAGGTCGCCGGGCGTGAGGTCGCCGTGGACCTGGACGACGTCCGGCTGGACCCGTCCGGCCAGGTCGACGGCGGCGTCCGGCGTCGCCGGCATCGTCACCAGGACGGTCGTGACGAACGGCGGCGCCGCGCGCGACAGCTCGACGGCCGTCTCGGCCGGTATCTCCCGGGGCGTCTCCGTCTCGACGCCGCTGATCAGGCCGACGGCGTCGGCCCCGGCCGAGACGGTCGCCTCGAGGTCCTCGCGGGCGGTGAGGCCACAGACCTTGACCCGGGTCATGGGTCGAACTCGCAGAGTGCGTCGAGCCGGGCCCGGGCGGCCCCGGAGTCGATGGACTCCCGGGCGGCCTCGACGCCGGCCGCGAGGCTGTCGGCCTCGCCCGCGACGTGTATCGCCGCGCCGGCGTTCGCCAGCACGATGTCCCGTTTGGCGCCACCGACGTCACCGTCGAGGATGCCGCGCGTGTCGGCAGCGTTCTCCGCGGGCGTGCCGCCGGCGACGGCGGCCAGGTCGTGGGTGTCGACGCCGAGGTCCGCGGGCGTGACCGTGTACTCCGTGACCGACGCGTCCTCGACCTCCGCGACGGTGGACGCCCCGTGGACGCCGAACTCGTCGAGGCCGTCGCCGTGGACGACGATCGCCCGGTCGAGTGCCATCCGGGAGAGCGCCTCGGCCACGAGCGGCACCAGGTCGGGGTCGTAGACGCCGACGACCTGGGCGTCGGCGCCCGCCGGGTTGGTGAGCGGGCCGAGCACGTTGAAGATGGTCCGCACGCCGAGCTCCTGCCGGGGACCGATGACGGCCTCCATCGCCGGATGGAACACCGGGGCCAGCATGAAGCCGATGTCGCGCTCCTCGATGCAGCGCTCGACGGCCGGCGGGTCGGCGTCGATGGTGACGCCGAGTTCCTCGAGCACGTCGGCGCTGCCGGACGGGGAGGACACCGAGTAGTTGCCGTGCTTGGCGACCGGGACGCCGGCGCCGCTGACGACGAACGCGCTCGTCGTGGAGACGTTGATGGTGTCGTGGCCGTCACCGCCGGTGCCGCAGGTGTCGACCAGCGGGGCCCGGTCGGGCTCTATGGTCCGGGCCGCCGCCCGCATCCCCCGGGCGAACCCCGCGAGTTCGGCCTCCGTCTCGCCCTTTGTGCGGAGCCCTACCAACAGCGCCCCGATCTGTGCCTCCGTCGCGTCCTCGAACAGGGCCGTCGACGCCGCGCGGGCCTCCGCCGTCGTCAGGTCCCGGCCCGCCGCGACGCGCTCGATGTACGCCTCCATACTGAACACCAATGACCAATTCTGTGTTATGATGTACAAACAAGTACACAATGTTAAGGCTGTCGTTCGGCCGCGCTCACCGGGAGAACGGACGGCTACGGCGCGTCACGAACGATCAGCAGGAACGAGAAGGCGGAAAAGGACAGTAGGGAACGGGGGCGCGGGGCCCCGCTCGATCACTCCTCGCCGTCCCAAAGCGGCGCCGGGACGGCGGGATACTCGAAGAACTTCGGGATGCCGGTCGTGTCGGGCTGGCACTCGCCGCCGGCACAGTCGACGGAGGCGCCGCCCCCGCCGATCGGTGAACTCGTGTCGGCGGACCCGGCCGCCGTCGAGTTGTCACCCTTGAACCGGGGTTCGACGACGTACTCCTTCTCGCCGTCGTCGACCACGACGTCGTCCTCGGTGGTGACGCCGCCGGAGTACGCGAGGCCGGCGAGGCTCCCGGAGACCGCCGGGCCGTCATCGCCCAGGCCGGCGCTGTAGGTCACCCACAGGGCGCCGCCGTCCTTGTACTGCTCGGCCCGGAGGACGTGGACGTCGGCGCTCGGCGAGGAGGGCGGGTCGTTCGGATCGACCGAGGGGTCGTTCGGGTCCTGGATGTCACACTGGTTCGGCGCCGCGCCGACGACCAGGTTGGCGATCGATTCCGGCCCGATGAACGGCGGGACCGGGTTGGGGACCTGGTCGGGAAGCTGGTCGTCCGAGGGGAGCTGATCGTACGGGACGTTGTCGCTGGCCCGCTTCGGGACGTTCGTACACCTCTCCTCGGGGAAGGTGTACCCGGGCTCGACCTCGACGGTCGTACTATCGCTGTCAGCGCCGCTCCGGACGGTGGCATTGTGCTCGCCCGCGTCGGTGAACGACGTCTCCCACTCGAAGGTCACGCGGTCCTCCTGGCCGGGTGCGAACCCCCTTTGGTCGACGGACTCGCCGTCGACGAGGAGTTCGGCGGTTCCGCCGTCGTCGCTCTCGACGTCGACCGTCACCTCCAGCGTGTCACCGGTCTGGACCGGGCTGTTCGTGTTGACGATACGCACCTGGACTCCGCCCGTACTGCTGCCGTCGGAGTCGGTCGTGTCCAGGTCGACCCCGTCGCCAAGGTCGGAATCCTGGGCGAGCGCCGCCGCGGGCGCTGCCGCGAACCCGACCATCAAAAAGAAGGCGACGAGGCAGGACACGGTGGTTCTGAGTGTAATCTGTTCTAACATCTCTACAATAATTTACGCGCGACTGTGGTATTACCCTTGCGCCCGTAATCTCCGGGAGTTTTTATGTCTCCGGAGAAATCCGCCGTTATTTCCAGCGAACAGCCTATAGAGAGTCTCTACGGTGAGTAAACGGTGTTTCTGGCCACGGAAAATTCGCCGAGGCGCCGGGCCGATCAAGGAGGAACGGTCACTGTATTACCAATTGAGTAGTGGTCAGGTAACGGATCGAGACGAGCGGAAGCGGAAGAAAACCTGCCTGGATCCAGTTAATCGACCGGCACTGGCTCGCCTGTCGGTACGTCCCTGATCACTCCTCATCGACAGTTCGAAAGGTTCAACTACGTCAGCGGGATATCTACAAACGGAAAGGAATCCCTACGGGTTCGTGGTCTAGGTCGGTTATGACACCTCCTTGACATGGAGGAGGTCGGCAGTTCAAATCTGCCCGAACCCACTCGGCTTCTGCGACGAATGAACGTGAGGAGCGAAGCGAGCGTGAGGGCGGGTTGGGCCCAGAGGACGAGCATAGCGACGGCCTCGCGGTTCAAATCCGCTCGAACTTAGTTCCTGCAGCGAGTGTCTTGACGACCGGCAGCCGTATGGGGGGTTTCAACCGTGGTCGCTCGACACGCCCAGCCGCGGACACCGTCTCCGTGAGCTTCGAATCCGCACTGGGTGCCGCCGTTCTGGTACCACCGCCGTGGCCATCAAGACACGGTCCCGACCCAGAGCAGCTTCACGACACGACTACGCCCGTCGCTCGAGGTAGTCCAGCGCAGTCACGATCCGGTTTCTCGGGACGTAGAACCCCATCGTCCCGTCGCTGTCCGTGGTGAACTCGAAGTCGTACAGGTGATCGATAATCTCGAACTCCTCGCCGTCGGAGTGCTTGTCGACCCACAACGCATCGACGGCCACGTCGTCCTCAGCTATCTCCCCGAGTTCCACGGCGACCTGCCGGTACAGGAGGAGAGCGACCGCCTGTGACTTGGGGTCGAGATCGAAGAAGGCCGCCATTTGGACGGGCTCGCCGGTATCGGGATCGACCTGGACGAACTCTCCGACGGTATCTACCAACCTTTCGCGGTCGTAGGGGGTGTCATCGGCGTAGAGGTCATCCAGTGGATCGTCGGATGCCATACGCTCCGTTGTCCCAACGCCCTGATAAACGCTGTGAGGCTCCCATCGTCATACTGTCCTTCTCAAACGCCGGATCGCCCCGGCGCCACCCCACCCCGGAGAGGGGGCCCCACGGCTGGTCGGCGAACGGCTAACCGTCACGGCGTCCGGCTCACTATTCGACGGCGTCGGCCAGCGGCTCCTCGATGTCGAGCAGCGCGGCGCTCCGCCGCCAGAGCCGCCGCTGGGCGTCGACGTCGGTCGCGTCCGGCGCCGGCCGGCGCTCGCGACAGCGCGCGTAGTACCTGCCGGTGACGCCCTCGACCTCGGGCGCGGCGGCGAGATAGCAGACGGTGGCGGCGCCGTCCGCCACGGAGTCGATCATCGGGAACTCGCCGATCAGGTCGCCGATCCGTTCCGCCGGGGCGGGCAGCGCCCGGGAGAACTCGCTGCCCGGGACGATGCCGGGGTGCAGCGAGTTCGAGGTGACGTCCCGGCCGGCGGCGACCAGCCGCCGGGCGAGTTCGTTCGCGAAGAGGACGTTCGCCAGCTTCGAGCGGCAGTAGGCGGCCCACGGCGACAGCCCGGCGAGGTTCGCGATCCGGTCGAGGTTCAGGGTCGCGATGCGGTGGCCGACCGACGCGGTGGTGACGACGCGTGCGCCCGCCGAGAGGTGCGGCAACAGTTCGGCGGTCAGCTGGTACGGCGAGAGGTGGTTGATGTGGAAGGTCCGTCCGACGCCAAGCTCCGTCTCGCCGCCGTCCTGGAACAGCCCGCCGGCGTTGTTGCAGAGGACGTCCAGCCCGTCGAACTCCTCGGCGACCGCGTCGGCCAGTGCCGAGACCGCCGCGGGGCGTTCGAAGTCCGCCGCGACGAACCGGGCGTCGGCGCCGACGGCCTCGAGTTCGTCCACGACGCGCTCGCCGGCCTCCCGGTTTCGGCCGTGGACGATCACGCTCGCACCGAGCCGTCCCAACGCGAGGGCGGCCTCGCGTCCGAGGCCGCTGGTCGAGCCCGTGACGAGCGCCGTGCGGCCGTCGAGGTCGACGTCCTCGATCCCGGCCTTCGCCTCCGGCGGCGACTCGGTTCCGAACATACGCCTCGTTCGGCCGGCCGGTTGATGTAGGCTCCGTCTCCGCGGAGCGATCGCGGCCACCCCTTTCCATCGACGCGCGGACGGGAGCCGTCGTCGGTCCACCGACCGTCAGCCGCCCCGAGTTCACGGCCGGACCCAGCCGCCGGCCCGACCCGGGCAGGAGAAACCGTCACCGGGCGGTGTCACTCAGCCGGATCCGCATCCTCGAGCAGTTCCGCGGTGCCGACGACCATCGAGGGAACGACGAACATGAACACGTGCTCCTCCAACGGAATTTCCGCTATCTCGACGCCGGTCCGCAGCGGGATGTCGAACACGCCGACCTCCAGGGTGTAGCGGTCCCACGCGTACGCGAATGGATACAGAGCCAACGACACCCGGAGCGCCTTCCGCGTGGAGCCGGTCCGGCGGCAGAGCGCCAGCGCGACGGCGCCCCAGAACAGCTCCGTCGCCAGGTAGGTGTAGCGGCCGAACACCGAGATGTCCCGTCCCATACTCACAGCAGGCGGGCCAGCCATTTGTAGCTGGGGAGTAGTTTCAAGGCCACGCCGGGCGAACGCCGGGCGGAGAGAGATGAACATCGCTGACATCGCCACCGAGGAGTACATCCAGGTGGCCGTCGACGAGCGGTTGGGGCAGGTCAGGGCCCTCTTCGAACGCGAGAACCCGAAGGGTATCGTGGTGACGGCCGAGGGCGACTACGAGGGCGTCGTCACCGAACGCCAGCTCCTCCAGTCCCACGTCGAGGACGACGCGAAGGTGCAGGTGATGGTGCGGAACAACGTCCCGACGGTCGAGCGGACGGACGACGTCCGGGAGGTCGCCCGGATGCTCGTGGAGGGGGCCACGAAGATCGCGCCGGTGTTCGACGGCGGGAGCCTGTGGGGGATCGTCACCGAGGATGCCATCCTCGAGGCCGTCCTCGAGAACCTCGACGTCCTGACCGTCCAGCAGATCTACACGGAGGAGGTGGTCACGCTCGCGGAGGACGACACCCTCGGCAAGGCGATAAACCACCTCCGGGAGCACGGCATCTCGCGGCTCCCCGTCGTCAACGAGAACGGCCGGCTGACTGGGATGGTAACGACCCACGACATCGCGGACTTCGCCGTCCGGACGATGGAGCGCCAACGGAAGGGCGACCGCTCCGGGGACACCGACCGGATGCTGGACCTCCCGGTGTACGACCTGATGAACAGCCCGGTGGCGACGGTCGATCTCGACGACAGCGTGCGGTCCGCCGTCCAGCGGATGCTCGACCACGACTACGCCGGCCTCGTGGTCACCCCCGACCATGACGACGGCCTCGTCGCCGGCATCCTGACGAAGACGGACGTCCTCCGGGCGCTCACCTACACGGAAAAGGAGACGATGGACGTCCAGATCACGAACATCACACTGCTGGACACGATCACGCGGGAGGACATCTACGACGCCATCACGGCGGTGACCGACAAGTACCGCGACATGCAGGTCCAGCACGCCCACGTCCGGTTCCACGAGCACAAGGAGAAGCTCCGGGGCACGCCGCTCGTGCAGTGTCAGATCCGGCTCCGGACCAACCGCGGCCAGGTCGCCGGCACCGGCGAGGGCTACGGCGCCGAGACCGCCTTCCACGTCGCCGTCGACACGCTCGAGCGGAACGTCCTCGAGTTGAAGGGCACCCGGGCCGACGCCGAGTACGAGGGGCAGGTGCTGCGGAAGCTCGGAGAGCTTTAAAAACCCACCTTTTCAAACTCCCACTTTTTGGACTCCCACTTTTTACTCGCTCGGGCTTCCTCGCACGACCCTGCGGGTCGCGCTGCGGGGAGCCACTCGCTCGCAAAAACTTGGGGAAAAACTACCGCCCCGGCCGCTCACTTCGTTCGCGGCCGGTGAACCGCTCGCGCGCCTGCGGCGCGCTCGCGGATGCTTCATCATCCGCCGCTCCAGACGCTATGTCCCATCCCCTTCGAGCCCTTCTCACACTGAAGTAATGGGTCTGGGACTCGGTTCGATCACATCCCGCCCTCTTCGACGCCCTCGACGCCGGACCCGGTGATGCGGAACCGGGCCGTGTCGCCGGCCGCCATCGAGCGGTGTTTCTCCAATGTCGCGCGGCGGTTGCCGGCGCGGAACCGTTCGATGCGGACGACGACCCCCGACCAGTGGGTCAGCGTGTGGCCGCCGAGCGGCCGCGCACGGCCGGACTCGGATTCGGGGTCCGAGTAGACCTGGTTCGTGATCAAGACCGCCAGGTCGTGCCGCCGGGCCAGAGAGAGTAGGTGGGTGACCTGTCGGGTGACCCGGCGGAGCGACTCGCCGCCGTCGGCGTCGCCGACCCGCTCGAGCCGGTAGAACCCGGTCGCGCTGTCCAGCACGACGAGGTCGACGCGCTCGGCGAAGTCGGCGGCGTCCTGGACGGCCTCCCGCTGCTCCTCGAAGTCCACCGCGTCGGTGATGATCACACGGCCGGCGATGTCGTCGACCGAGGCGTCGACCCCCTCAGCTTTCGCGGCCGCGACCTGTTCGAAGCGCTCGACGGACAGCCCCTCGGTGTCGATGTACAGCACGGACCCGCCCGCGGCGGCGGCCTCGACCGCCGCGGCGAGTGCGAGGTTCGTCTTCCCCGAGGCCGGCGGCCCGTACAGCTGCGTGACGGTGCCGCGCCCGAGGCCCCCGCCGAGCAGCTCGTCGACCGTCCCACACCCCGTCGCGATGGGCTCGCTCACACCGGTGGGTTGGCCGGGTTCGGGTATAAACCCGCCGTCCGGCGCCGGCGTCGAGGCCCCTGTGGACGGGGCGAGACCCCACGGCGGAGCGCTTATGCGGGCGCGGCCGGTCCGTCCGGGCAGTGATCGTCGTCGCCACGGCGGACTTCGAGGTCTACCACGCCGCGTGGCCGTCGTCGGGCCGGCGGACGAAACCCCCGACGTCCCGACCGTCCGCGCGAACCCAGGCGACCCGCGCCGCGCGGTCGAGGAGGCGATCTCGCTGCTCCGCGGCGACGACGGCCGCACCGTCGTCGGCATCGATCCCGGCGACCGACCGGGCGTCGCCGTCCTGAACGGTGACACCGTCGTGGCCGCCTTCCAGGTCCCGGCCGCGGAGGCCGCCGGGCTGGTCGCCGCGGAGGTCGCCGACGCCGCCGACCCGCTGGTCCGCGTCGGCGACGGGGCCCGGCTCCGAGGCGCGAACATCGTCGCGGACCTCGAGGACGTACCCGTCGAACTGGTCGACGAGACCGGGACCACGCCGCACCTCGGCACCGGTGCCCGCGGGATGGGCGACGTCCTGGCGGCGGTCAACATCGCGCGACAGTCGGGCGAACGCATCGAAGAGCGCACCGTCGAGCCCACGGCGGGCGAGATCCAGCGGATCAAGGACCGGTCCCGGGAGCGGAGCGCCGACGGCCGCACGATCGACGAGGCGCTCGCCCGCCGGGTCGCGGTCGGGGAGCTCTCGATGACCGAGGCCCTCCAGGAGCATCGGACCGGCGGCTGATACCGCCGGCTGTAACGACCTGAAGCAGTCCCGTCCGGAAGATGGTATCTACCGAGGAATCTTCAAAGAATTACAGCCGGCAGTATCAATCAATCCCGCAGCGCGTCGGGGAGCCGGTACCGCCCGTCCGCCTGCGGCAGGGCCGCCACGTCGAGGATCGCCTCGCGACCGATTTCGCCGTACACGTGCGGGTACGCGCGGGCGCCCGTCTCCTCGTACCGGACCTCCGCGTCCAGAGACTCGGGGTCGAGGACGAGCAGGACTGGCTCGTCGGCGTCGGCGTACTGACGCGCCGCGACCGCGAGGACGGCGTCGACCGTCGAGCAGTGGACGTACCCGACGTCGTCGAGCGAATCGGGCCGGTAGGTCTCGCTGGCGGCCCCCCAGCGCTCGCGCTCGACGACGTGGACGATGTGATCGTCGAGGGCGCCGCCCTCCCGGGCGGCGGTCTCCGCCCGGCGCTGGACCTCCCGGACGGCCAGGTCGGTGGCCTCGGCCACGCCGAGGGCGTCGTCGAACTCCGCGCTGACGTCGTAGGTTTCGCCTGCGTCGTCGCTCGCCACCTTCACGCCCACCGCGTGTCGCTCGTCGTCGACGGATAGCGTCGCCGTCACGAACCGCCGGTCGGCGATCCAGCGGTGCCGCGCCGCCGCCTCCCGCACCCCGAGCGTCCCGGTCTCTTCGGCCAGGCGGCGCGCGACCGCCTCGACGTTCCCCGGCTTGACGACGACCTTCACCAGGTGGCCGGGCCGCGATTTCTTCATCGTCGCCGGCAGAATCGTTACGTCGCGGGCGCCCGCCGCCAGGAGGCGATCCTGGAGGCCGCCCAACACCTCGGGCGTGGCGTCGTCGATGATCGTCTCCAGGACCCGGACGTCGTCCCGCTCGAGGCGGCCGGTCGCCGTCCCGACGGTCGCCCGGAGGACGTTCGGGTACTCGGCGAGCGACGTCGCCCCGGCGCCGTAGCCCGACGCCTCGACGGTTATCGCCGGCAGCGAGTCGACGCCCTCCGCGACGTGCGCGAGGACGGCGGCCCCGGTCGGCGTCAGGAGTTCGCGCTCGACCGGCCCGCCGCGGAGGTCCCAGTCGGCCGCCTCGGCGATGTACGTGACGGCGGGCGTGGGGACCGGGTAGACGCCGTGGCTCATCGAGACCTCGCCGCCGCCGGCTGCGACCGGCGTCGTCACCACGCGATCGACGTCGAGGTCCTCGAGCAACAGCGCCGCGCCGACGACGTCGGCGATGGCGTCGTCGGCGCCCACCTCGTGGAAGGTTGTGTCCTCGAGGGGCGTGTCGTGCACTCTCGCTTCGGCCTCGCCGAGGCGGCGGAAGACGGCGGTCGCGTCGGCCTCGACGGCCGGCGGGAGGTCCATCCCCTCGACGATCTCGACGCACTCGGCGTACGTCCGGTGCGGGCCGTGGCCCTCGGCGCGCTCGTGGCCGTGACCGTGGGTCCGATCGTGACCGTCATCGTGGTCGGCGCCCTCACAGGTCTCGCGGTCGTGGCTCTGGTCCTCGTCGTGGCCGTGGTCGTGGTCCCGCCCGTCGCCCGCCTCGTCGTCGGCGAGGACCACATCGACCTTGGTCGCGCTGATCCCCTTTTTCGTCACGTCCCGGACGCGGTACTCGACGTCGAGGGCCGCCTCGACGGGCTCTAGCACCGCCCGGTCCGCCCCGGCCGCCAGCAGCGCCCCGAGGAGCATGTCGCCGGCGGCACCCGTCCGGCCGTGCGGTCGTCGTCGTCGCTGTCTCGGGGGCCGAGCTGACATGGAATCCCGGATCGCTCCGACCAGGTAGAGCCTCCCGCGGCGGCCGGATCGCAGCGGACGGCACCGACCCGTCGCGACGCGGGCGACCGAGGCCAGCAAAAAACATATCTCCGGGCGGACCCGACTTCGCGTATCGGAATGAACGAGGTCCAACTGGAGGTCGCGAAAGCGTACCCCAACGACTCCGGGCGGGGGATCGCGCGGCTCGACCCCGACACGCTGTTGCACCTGAAGCTGTCGCCGGGGGACATCATCGAGATCGACGGGGGCGACACGACCGCCGCGAAGGTCTGGCGGGCCGACCGGCAGGACTGGAACACCGACACGGTCCGGATCGACGGGTTCACCCGGCAGAACGCCGACGTCGGTATCGGCGAGCGCGTCGAGATCCGGAAGGCGGAGGCGACGAAGGCCGACGAACTCGTGCTAGCGCCACCCGAGGAGGCGTCCGTCCAGTTCGGCAGCGACGCCGCCGGGATGGTCAAGCGCCAGATCTTAAAGCGGCCGGTCGTCGAGCGCGACATCGTCCCGGTGATGTCCTCGACGAACCACCCGTTCATGCGGTCGCCCGGGCAGGCCATCCCGCTGATCGCCGTCGAGACGGAGCCCGAGGGCGTCTGTCTCATCACCGAGGACACCGACGTCGAACTCCGCGAAGAGCCGATCTCCGGCTTCGAGAAGACCGGCGGCGGCATCACCTACGAGGACATCGGCGGCCTCGAGAACGAGATCCAGCGCGTCCGGGAGATGGTCGAGCTCCCGATGAAGCACCCCCAGATCTTCAAGAAGCTCGGCATCGAGCCGCCCCAGGGCGTGCTGTTGCACGGCCCGCCAGGTACCGGCAAGACGCTGCTCGCGAAGGCGGTCGCCAACGAGACCTCCGCCTCCTTCTTCTCCATCGCCGGCCCCGAGATCATCTCCAAGTACTACGGCGAGTCCGAACAGCAGCTCCGGGAGATCTTCGAGGACGCCACCGAGGAGTCACCCGCGATCATCTTCATCGACGAGCTGGACTCGATCGCGCCGAAGCGGGAGGACGTCACCGGTGAGGTCGAGCGCCGCGTCGTCGCCCAGCTCCTGACGATGATGGACGGGCTCGAGTCCCGCGGGCAGGTCATCGTCATCGCGGCGACCAACCGCGTCGACAGCGTCGACCCCGCGCTCCGGCGGCCGGGCCGGTTCGACCGCGAGATCGAGATCGGCGTCCCGGACGAGACCGGCCGCAAGGAGATCCTCCAGATCCACACCCGCGGGATGCCGCTGTCGGACGACGTCAACCTCGACCGGATGGCCGACGAGACCCACGGCTTCGTCGGCGCCGACATCGAGTCGCTGACGAAGGAGGCCGCGATGAAGGCGCTCCGTCGGTACCTCCCCGAGATCGACCTCGACGAGGAGGAGGTCCCGCCGAGTCTCATCGACCGGATGATAATCAAGCGGAGCGACTTCCGCGGCGCCCTGAGCGAGGTGTCGCCGTCGGCGATGCGGGAGGTGCTGGTCGAACTCCCGAAGGTCTCCTGGACCGACGTCGGCGGGCTCGAGGAGGCGAAAAACCAGGTCAAGGAGTCCGTCGAGTGGCCGATGAACGACCCCGAGAAGTTCGAGCGGATGGGCATCCAGCCGCCGGCCGGCGTCCTCCTGTACGGCCCGCCGGGCACCGGGAAGACGCTGATGGCGAAGGCCGTCGCCAACGAGACGAACGCCAACTTCATCTCGGTCCGCGGGCCGCAGCTGCTCTCGAAGTGGGTCGGCGAGTCCGAGAAGGCGATCCGGCAGACGTTCCGGAAGGCCCGCCAGGTCTCCCCGACCGTCGTGTTCTTCGACGAACTTGACTCGCTGGCGGCCGGCCGGGGCGGCGAGACCGGGTCGAACGTCTCCGAGCGCGTCGTCAACCAGCTGCTCACCGAACTCGACGGGCTCGAAGACATGGACGACGTGATGGTGATCGGCGCCACGAACCGCCCGGACATGATCGACCCGGCGCTCATCCGGTCGGGCCGGTTCGACCGCCTCGTCAACATCGGCGAACCCGACGTCGGCGGCCGGGAGCGCATCCTCGACATCCACACCGACGAGACGCCGCTGTCGCCGGACGTCAGCCTCCGGGAACTCGCCGAGATCACCGACGGCTACGTCGGCTCCGACCTCGAGTCCATCGCGCGCGAGGCCGCCATCGAGGCGCTCCGCGAGGACGACGACGCCGAGGCCGTCGAGATGCGGCACTACCGCCAGGCGCTCGAGTCGGTCCGGCCGACCATCACCGACGACATCCGCGACTACTACGAGCAGGTCGAGGAGGACTTCCGCGGCGGCCGCGCCGAGGCCGGCCGCCGGCAAGGCGGGCGGATAGGTTTTCAATAGAACCTTTTTGCACGCTCGGCGCGGCTGCGCCGCGCCTCGCGGCAAAAACGTTCATGAAAAAGACCCGGCTGGCCTCCAGCCGCGGCGCTTCGCGCCGCGTTAGTCGGCCCTTGGTCCCGCGCGCCTCACCTTGTTCGGCGCGCGGTGAACCGCTCGCGCGCCTGCGGCGCGCTCGCGGATGCTTGTTGCATAGGCAGCCGCGTGGTCTCCAACATCAGTCCCCCGTGGTGGTTCCGTTGAGATCCTGTGCGTAAACCCGCTCCCGAGTTAGTTCCCGGTCGGGAAGGATCGGGGTCCAGTCACAGTAGCCGGGTTCCCCGGCGAAGCCGACCCAGTAGATGATCAGAGAATCGCCCTCGGAAGGACGAAATCCGATCTCCGCTGTCGGGAGTGAGGCGGTATCGCCTATCCGAATCGGGTAGGAACCATTCTCGAGGGATGTCCACTCGGCACGGTACTCCTCTTTCGAGGTACTGTCCGAGATTACGAGGGTGATATTGTGGAACTCGTATGAGTCAGGGATGTGAGCCTCGCCGCCCACTGCCCATCTGCCGGTATGAGTGAAATGTAGATTCTCGTCGGTTTCAGTGACGTCGAACTCGTTCCACTGACTCAAGGTTGCCTGCCCCTGGTTCAAACACTCCCGTCTTTGGCCATCCCAAAAGACGAATGTTAGACCGGCGACGACGAGCAGCAGCGCCAGTGCCAGGGCCTTCTGTTGGGTAGGCGATAAAGGCAGCACACTCATACTGTTCAATCTTTGTTAGATCCCAACGTTGAAGTCGTTTTTGAACGCTTTATAGGTATTTTCGATAGCATCACCAGTCGTTTGTCGGGATATTATTGGTCGCCACCAGGTGAGGGAATGATGTTAGCCGCCCCACCTGCCGCAATCAACACTACGACAAGTAGGCTCACGATCACCGCGAGGGCAATCCGTCGGTAGTTGTCGCGAACTGTTCCGTCTCGCCTGAGAGCCGCCCCTATTATGAACATTAATACCGCAACTGGAAGCGTGTAGCCGCAAGGATAAGAGCCCCAGAAATCCACTGTATCGGTGGAAACGCCGGGTCGGAAAGCCGGACTCCGGAGCCGGCCGGGACGATGAGACCAGCGACGACGGATTCTCGATGGAGTGACGATAGAATCCCAAAACGAGTGGCGCACCGAACAGAAATACGAGTATCGACGCACCAGAATGTATGAGGAGAGGGATATCGAAAAACGGCTGCACAGCAAAATACCCTCCAAGAATGGCAGCAAACGCCGCGATTCCGAGCGTAACGGGATATCGAGCCGCTTGCTCGTTTGACTGCTGTGTCTCCGAGGTTCCCATTGTCCTACATATCATTTCTGAGGGCTCAAAAATCTCGTTGCTGTCAGCGATGACGGGTTCTACTATCCCTCCCACCGACGATTGTAGATGTGGTTGATACTGAAATTCTCCACTCATAGATCGAGTATTTATGTAAATTCGGATTCACGGAGGCTTAGCCGCTGTGGCTCCCCGAACGTATATATATAGAGACAGAGATGAACAGGTGTGATATGGATACAGATTCTGCGGTGAACAGCATATTGATCGCACTCGGAGCGATCCCGCTTTACATGGCCTGGCCGAACGCGGAGGGCCTTCTCGGACTTGGCACTGAATGCCTACCTACCAGAACCAGAGGGGTACATTTGGATGAATATTATCAACTGGTCTACGAACACCCCGGTTGTACGGCCTACGTCTACGAGGGTGCCTACGCCTATTTCCTCTTGTTTTCACTCGTTGGGATCGCTCTCGTGGCTGCCGGCATCTACCGACACAGAACAACATAGGTTCGGACAGGGAACCCGTAGCGAACGGTAGCGGACAGTCGAAATAAATACGTGGTGAGCATCCGCCGAAGGGGCGTCCGAAGGTCGCCCCTGAGGCGGTTCTTCGAGCGCGACCGACGGGAGCGCTCGGTAGCGCGCACGGACTGAAGCGAGCGAAGCGAGCGGAAGGAGCACGCGCTATTTTTCCCCAAGTTTTAGCCGCGGAGGCATGTTCGGCGCGGACGCGCCGAACCGCCGTAGCGTGCAAAAAGTGGGTATTAGTAAATGAGCTCGTCGCTGTTCTCGACCATGTATAACGTGCGGGCGGCGATGTTGACGGCGTGGTCGCCGACGCGTTCGAGGTCCCGGATCGTGAGAAGCAGCCGCGACACCTCGCCCAAAAGCGCCTCGATCTCCTGGCCGGAGGCGCCCTCGTCGATCTCCGTCTCGATGAGGTCGCGGACGACGGTGCTGGAGGCGTCTTCGCACATGGCGTCGACGTCGTCGTCGCGGTCGTCGATGGCGAAGCAGGCATCGACGTCCGCCTCGGCGTAAGCGACCATCGCGTCGCCGACCATCTCGACGACGGCGTCGCCGATGCCCTGGACGTCGACGTCGGGGTACAGGTCGCGGTCGGCGGCCAGCGTGTAGTCGCCGAGGTTGGTCGCGAGGTCGGCGACGCGCTCTAAGTCGGTGATGATCTTGAATGAGGCGGCGATGAAGCGGAGGTCGCCGGCGACCGGCTGCTGGAGCGCGAAGAGGTCGATGCAGTCCTGCTCCAAGTCGAGGTACATCTCGTTGACCTCGTGGTCGCCCTCGATGACCTCCCGTGCGAGCGCCTCGTCCTTCGACTCGAGGGCCCGCAGGCCCTTGCGGACCCGGGCGAGGACGACCTCGCTCATGTAGAGGACGTTCTCTCGGAGGTCGTCGAGCTGTTCCTGGAACCCTTCGCGTGCCATGTCGGGAATGTGATGGACAGCCGTATGTACCTTCCGGGAATCGGGGCCTGCAGGCACTCGGCATCCGGTGAACCGACCCGACCAGGGAATCATTCAACTGTCGGCCAACGAAACCTATTAAGTGTTGGCTGGACGACCCTTTCGCATGGCCCTGACAGCCATCGACCACGTGTCCGCGGACGGACAGATGGAGGAGTGCATCGACAACTGCGTCGAGGCCGCCCAGGCCTGCGAGTGGTGTGCCGACGAGTGTGCGGAGCTGGGCGAGGAGATGGCGCGGTGCATCCGGCTGTGCCGGGACGTCGCCGACGTGGCGACGCTGCACGCCAGGCTGATGGCGCGGAACTCGACGACCCAGTCGGATCTGGCGGCGACCTGTGCGGACCTTTGTGAAGAATGTGCCGACGAGTGTGCACAGCACGACCACGACCACTGTCAGACCTGTGCCGAGGTGCTCAGGGAGTGCGCCGAGAGCTGTCGGGCGATGGCGAATTAGCACGGCCGAGTGCCGCCCGCGCGACGCACCCGAACCTGCCGGTGATGTAGTTCAGTAGGCGGTCGCTTTCGAGGTTCTCGAAGATGGTCTCGGTGTCGTCGATCTCGACCAGTCCCGGCACTCGCCGTACCGGACGCTGACGTCGCCGGCCTCGGTGCGGCCGGTGCCGTCGCGGGCCCCGCCGCCGATTCCCTGGGTGGGCGAGTCGACGAGACGCCCCCGCCCGTCGGGTCGAGCGAGGCCGTTCGGGGCCCGTCGTCCTCGCGCGACTGATCGGCGAGTCCTCGACGTTCATGGCGGATTCGGGTCGAGTCAGCGGGGTCTACCCATACCTAGATACCCTTCTTTTACTCTATATAGTACTATATATTTACTTCTTGTCGGACGATCATCACCGGCCACCTGCGACAGCGGCTGTCGAGACGGCGGCACCGACCGAGTATCCTTTCTCTATATATACCAGTAGGAATTTATAGTACCGCCGCGAAGGCCGGGCATGGAGACGCGCAAGGTCCAGGTGACCGGCGGGTCGACGTACACGGTCTCGCTGCCGAAGGACTGGGCGAGGCGGAACGACGTAAGCGGCGGGAGCGTGATCGAGTTCTACCCCGAGGAGGAGTCGTTGCTGTTGACCCCCAGCTCGGAGGCCGAGCGGGTCGAAGGGACGCTGGACATCACCGGCCTGGCGGAGGCGGAACTCACCCGGGCCGTCGTCACGATGTACGTCAGCGGCTTCGACGTCATCACGCTGGAGACCTCGCGGGTGAGCGCCGCCCAGCGGCGCACCATCCGGCAGACGACACAGGGGCTCGTCGGCCTGGAGGTCATCGGCGAGACCTCGGAGCACGTCCAGCTCCGGGATCTCCTGGACTCCTCGGAGCTGTCGATGCACAGCGCCATCACCCGGATGCGGCTGGTCTCGACGACGATGCTGTCGGACGCCGTCACCGCCCTGCTCGAGGACGACGCCGACCTGGCCGCCGACGTCGTCCAGCGGGACGACGACGTCGACCGCCTGTGGTCTATGGTCTCGCGGGTGTTCCGGTCGGTGCTCAGAGACCCCGGCGCCGCCGCGACCATCGGACTGGACCGGGAGACCGCCTTCGACTACCACTCCAGTGCGCGACAGCTGGAACGGGTCGGCGACCACGCGACCAAGATCGCGACCCACGCTGAGTCGCTGTCGGCGCCGCCCGAGGACGCCGCCGAGGCGATCCGGGCGCTCCACGGGGAGGCCGCGGAGGTCGTCGACGTCGCGATGGACGCGCTGCTGGAGGAGGACTCCGATAGCGCGACGCAACTGGCCAACGATGCCCGCCAGCAGGTCGCGGGCATCGACGAACTCGCCCGGACCGTCGATGATGAGATACGCCAGCTGGAACCCCAGGAGGCACAGCTGTTGGGGCTGGTCGTCGACTCGCTGTCCCGCAGCGCCGACTACGGCGGCAATATCGCGGAGACGGCCCTCCAGAAGGCCGCGCCGAAGCCGTGAGGTGCGAGGCCGACCGCAGGGAGGCCGCCGGATGGGCGAGCGGGGTGCGGGAGGTCGAGCGAAGCGAGACCTTCGAGGGGTGAGCGGCGATTGGAACGAGC
>PXQY01000070.1:0-12953 GCA_003021745.1 Halobacteriales archaeon QH_7_69_31 | reverse complement strand
AGGTCGAGCGAAGCGAGACCTTCGAGGGGTGAGCGGCGATTGGAACGAGCCGCGAGCGAAGCGACCCGCGAGCCGGGCGGCCGTTCCACAGCGTCCGTCCGCCGCCCGGCTTTTTGTGACGGGCAACCGCACGTCGGTCATGGTCACTGCACTGCGCGAGGACGTCTGGTGGTACGAGTGCACGGGGGTCAACGCCTTCCTCCTCGCCGACGAGGACGGCCTCACGCCGGTCGACGCCGGGACGCCGTTCGACGCCGACAGGGTCGAGGCGGCCGTCGACGCCGCCGGGTTCGACCGCGAGGACGTCGCACGCATCCTGCTCACACACTACGACCTCGACCACGTCGGATCGGTCGCGAAGCTGGCCGTCGACGCCCCGGTGTACGTCGGGACGGCGGATGCCGACTACCTGACGGGCGCGAGACGTCCGGGGCTCTCGGGCCTCAAGCCGGCCATCCAGACCGCCGTCGGCGTCCTGATCCCGGACGTCCCGGCCGACCGGGTCCGGCGGGTCGAAGACGGCGACGCCATCGGCGGCTTCACGGCGTACCACACGCCCGGCCATACCCCGGGCCACGTCGCATACGTCCACGAGGCGCGGGACGTGGCGGTGCTCGGAGATTCTGTGATCGAACGCGGCGGATCGCTCCGGTCGTCGCCGTGGTACCTCTCCTACGACGCCGGCCGGGCCGAAGACAGCGTAGTGGCGTTCGCCGAGCGGGCGCCGGCGGTCCAGGCGCTGGGGATGGGTCACGGGACGCCGGTCGAGGCGGACGGGTCCGAACGCTTGCGCGCGCTGGCCGCGTCGCTGTAACCGACGACCTCAGACGATCTCCTCGGCGACCGCCTCCGGCCCCAGGAGGTCGGGGTCGACGATGTGGCCGGCCTGGCCCCTGAGGAACTCCGGTACCGAGTCGCGCGCGTAGACGACCACCCGGAGGTCGGGGTTGAGGTCGACCGCGATGGGGACGCTGGTGGCGAGGCCGGCGTCGGTGACGACGAGGACGTCGGCGTCGACGATGCCGGCGTCCTCCAGGTCCGGCCGGGTGGCCGTACCGGCGGCGCGGCTGACGTCGGCGCCGCGGTCGGCCAGCGCGGCGCCGAGGCCCTCGGGGTCGCCGCCGGCGACGACGACCTCACTCATACTCGATCGTGGCCGGCGGCTTGTGTGTCACGTCGTAGACCACGCGCGCGACGTCGTCGTGCTGGCCGGTGATCCGCGACTGGATGCGCTGGAGGGTCTCCCAGTCGATCTCCTGGGCGCGGGCGGTCATCCCGTCGCGGGACTCCACGGACCGGACGGCCACGACCCAGCCGTGGACGCGGTTGTCGCCCTTCACGCCGGTGGCCTTCCCCAGCACCGCCGCCAGCGCCTGCCAGGGGTCATATTCGGCGAGTTCCTCCTCGACGACGTGGGTAGCCTCGCGGGCCACCGCGAGTTTCTCCTCGGTCACCTCCCCCAGGACCCGGACGGCGAGTCCGGGGCCGGGGAACGGCATCCGCTCGGAGACGACCGAGCCCAGGTCGAGCTCGCGGGCGACCTCCCGGACCTCGTCCTTGTAGAGGTCGGCCATCGGCTCGACGATGCCCTCGAAGTCGACGACCTCGGGCAGCCCGCCGACGTTGTGGTGGGACTTGATCGTGCCCTCGGACTCGATGCGGTCCGGGTAGATGGTGCCCTGGACGAGAAACCGGGCGTCGACCTCGCGGGCGACGGACTCGAACTCGCGGATGAACTGCTCGCCGATGGCGTGGCGCTTTTCCTCGGGATCGGTGACGCCGGCGAGGGCGTCGAGAAAGCGGTCGCGGGCGTCGACGATGTGGAGGCTGTCCACGTAGTCGAACGTCTCCCGGACGGCGTCGGTCTCGCCCTTGCGCATCAGCCCGGTGTCGACGTACACCGGGGTGAGCCGGTCGCCGATGGCCTCGTATGCCAACGCGGCCGCCGTCGAGGAGTCCACGCCGCCCGACAGCGCGATGACGGCCCGCGCGTCGCCGACCGCCTCGGCGATGGCGTCGACCTGCTCGTCGACGAACGCCGCCGGGTCGACCATCAGGCGGTCACCTCGCCGGTGTCGGCGGCGCGCTCGGCGAGGACGCTCTCGACGAGGGCGAGAAACGGCGGGGATGCGCGGCCGGGCCGGGAGCGGAATTCGGGGTGGAACTGCGTCCCGAGGAAGAAGGGGTGGTCCGGGAGTTCCAGGATCTCCATCCGGTTGTCCGCACGGCCGGAGAACACGAGCCCCGCTGCCTCCAGCCGGTCGAGGTACTCGGGGTTGACCTCGTAGCGGTGGCGGTGCCGCTCGGTGCAGGCGGTGTCGCCGTACACGTCGTTCGCCAGCGTGCCGGCCTCGATCGCGGTCTCGTGGGCGCCCAGCCGCATCGTGCCGCCCATCTCCTCGACCTCGTACTGCTCGGGGAGGATGTCGATGACCGGGTGTGGCGTGTCGGCCTGCATCTCGGCGGAGTGGGCGTCCTCGAGGCCACAGACGTTGCGGGCGACCTCGACCACGGCCATCTGGAAGCCGAGACACAGCCCGAGAAAGGGGACGTCGTACTCGCGGGCGTACTCGACGGCGTCGATCTTGCCCCGGGCGCCGCGCGCGCCGAAGCCGCCGGGGACGATGACGCCGTCGGCCCGCCGGAGCCGGTCGGCGTGGGCGTCGTCCATCTCGTCGGCGTCCACCCACAGGACCTCCACGTCGGTGTTCGTCTCGAAGCCGGCGTGTTTCAGCGCCTCGTGGATCGAGAGGTAGGCGTCCTCCAGGGCGTACTTGCCGACCAGCGCGACCTCGACGGTGGCCGTGGTCTCCCGGGTCACGATCTCGCGCCACCCGTCGGCCCGGTCGTCGGCCGGCAGCGCCCGCGAGGCGAGGTCGAGTTCGGCCATCACGTACTCGTCGAGGCCCTCGTCTTCGACCATCAGGGGCACGCGGTAGATGTCCTCGACGTCGGGGTTCGAGAAGACGGCCTCGACCGGGACGTCGCAGAACAGCGCGATCTTCTCCCTCGTCCGGGGCTCGAGGCGGTCCGCACACCGCCCGATGACGATGTCGGGCTGGAGGCCGATAGAGCGGAGTTCCTTGACGGAGTGCTGGGTGGGCTTGGTCTTCTGCTCGCCGTTCTTCGAGTAGGGGACGAGGGTCACGTGGGCGAAGAGGATGTCCTCGTCGGCCTCCTCGTGGGCGAACTGCCGGAGCGCCTCGAGGTAGGGCATGCCCTCGATGTCGCCGACCGTGCCGCCGACCTCGACGAGACAGACGTCGTGGCCCTCGGCGGCCTCCCGGATGCGGCGCTTTATGTCGTCGGTCACGTGCGGGATGATCTGGACGGTGTCGCCGAGGTAGTCGCCGGCGCGCTCCCGCTCGATGACGTGCCGGTAGGCCTTCCCGGTGGTGACGTTGTGGTCGAACGTCATGTCGATGTCGAGGAACCGCTCGTAGCTCCCCAGATCCAGGTCGACCTCGCCGCCGTCCTTCAGCACGTACACCTCGCCGTGCTGGTAGGGGTTCATCGTCCCGGCGTCGACGTTGAGGTACGGGTCGATCTTCACCGCCGTAACGTCGAAGCCGGCGTCGGCCAAAAGGCGTCCGGTGCTCGCCGCCGTGATGCCCTTCCCCAGCCCCGACATCACCCCGCCGGTGACGAAGACGAACTTGTTCCCCAGCGAGGGGTCGTAGTCGGTGAACTCCGTCGGCATACCGACGGTGCGCGAGCGCGTGACTAAACCGTTTCGGACGGGGCGGTTTCCGGCCGCCGGACGGCCGGTCCGGCGGTCCGACCCCGGCCCGCCGGGACGATCGGTCGTTGCCCCGTCAGATGCACGGACCGCGGGCGCGCTCCGGGCTCGGTCGCCGGCCCGTCACACGTACGGACGGCTGCGGCGCTCAGGGCTCGGTCGCCGGCCCGTCACCTGAAGCGTATGCCCGGCCCGATCACGCCGCCGCGACCACCGCCGAGCCGCCAGGCCACGAACCGAGCGTCGTGGCCAGCACGCCCGGGGCTGGCGGAGCGAGGGTCAGTCGGCGCTTCCGGCGGCCCGGTCCGCCGCGGCCGCCAGGGTGCCGTCGTCGGTCGCGACCAGCACCCAGGCCCACCGGTAGCGGCGGTCGACGGCGACGAGCGTGAGGTTCCACGTCGGGTCGCCGAACCACTCACACCACGCCTCCCGGGTCCGGTGGACCGTGACCTCCTCGTAGCGCTCCTGGACGACGTCGTCCCGACACGCGGCGGCGAGGCGCTTTGCCTCCGCGAAAATCCCGTACTTCTGGGCGACCGTGTCGGCGAACGACCGGGAGCCGCCGTTGACGAGTTGCTCGGCCAGCACGCCGTCCAGCGTCAGCGCGGACTCGACGGTCATCGTCGGCTCCGGCCGCTCTGGGACCGCGAGGCCGAGTTCCCGGGCGACGGCGTCGTCGCGTAGGAGGTGGGCGAAGAAGTCCGCGTCGGCCAGGCAGTTCCGCGCGGCGAACCAGTCCAGGGCGGGCGAGTCGGGAACGCGGACGCAGCACCAGCGGGCGTCGCCGCTCGCGCGGGTGGCCGACAGGGCATCGACGTACCGCCGGACGGCCGGCGCCTCGGGGGACACGAGGTCGAACGCCGCCGACCGCCAGAGGTCGTCGACGGACGCGAGCGGCGGTTTCGAGGCCGTCCAGTCCACGTCGAGCATACTGTGAGAATGCGGGTGACACCTAAATAAGACGGGGCTAATCGATGTCTTCGAACTGATATACGGCGGCCGTCACCGGAGTGTCGGCACCAGCGGCGCGACGGCGGCATCGCGCTGTCCGACGAAGAAGTGGTCCGCGGCCACCGTCTCGACGCGGCCGCCGTGCTCGCGGACGCTGTCGGCGACGGCCGCCGCGTCCACCGTCGTGTCGCGCTCGCCGTGGACGACCCCGACCGGGCAGTCGACGTCGGGGACGGCCGCGACGGCGTCGACGCCGTCCGCCAGGCGGGCCGCGGGCGCGAGCGCGCCGACGGCGGCCGGCGGCCGACCGGCCCGGCTCTCCTTCGCGGCGGCCACGAGGGCGAGACAGCCGCCGAAGCTGTATCCGAACAGCGAGACGTCCTCGTGGCGGTCCCGGGCCCACGCGAGCGCGGCACGGGTGTCGCGGAGTTCGCCGCGGCCCCCGTCGAAGGGCCCGTAGTCGAACCGGAGACACGCGCTGTCGACGGCGTCGCTGACCGCCCTCAAGAGCGGGTTCGAGCGGCTCCCGCCGTGTTCGGGGTGGGGCGGGCAGGCGACGACGCAGTCGGCCCGGTCCGGGTCGTCGAGCGTGCCGCGGAGGTGCGAGCCGGGCCGACGGGTGGCGGCCATGGGTGTCGCCGGTCCCCGACGGGGACGGCCACGGGCGTCGCCGGTGCCCGGTGGGCGATCCTCGACCCGACCGTACCCGTCGTCCTGTCCGCCCGCGCGAGCGACGCCTTGACGGTCCGCCTCGACGTCCCCGCCTCGAGGGCCCCGCAGACGGGAGCGTGTGGGCTTCGGACCGCCGCGGCGGCGCGGTCTTTTAAGGTCTCGGGGGCCCGACGGCGGGTATGGGCATCCTCTCGCGGGCCTCGTACGTCATCCGGTCGAAGATCAACGCGGCGCTGAACCGCGCGGAAGACCCCGGGGAGACGCTGGACTACTCCTACGAGCGGCTCCGGGACGAACTCCAGGAGGTCAAGAAGGGGATCGCGGACCTGACGACCCAGAAGAAGCGGCTCGAGATCCAGAAGCGCCGCCTCGAGGAGAACGTCGACAAGCACAACGCCCAGGCCAGAGGGGCCGTCGAGCAGGACCGCGACGACCTCGCCCGGAAGGCCCTCGACAAGAAGAAGGAGAAGATGACCCAGATCGAGGAACTGGAGGCCCAGGTCGCCGACCTCCAGGGCACCCAGGACGACCTCGTCGAGAAGAAAAACGAGCTGCAGAGCCGCATCGAGACGTTCCGCACCGAGAAGGAGACCATGAAGGCCCGGTACGAGGCCGCCGAGGCCAGCGCCCGGGTCAGCGAGGCGATGACGGGCGCCGGCGACGAGATGGACAGCATCAGCCGTTCGATCGAGCGCGCCCGCGAGAGCACCCGCGACATGGAGGCGCGGGCGGCCGCCATGGACGAACTCGAGCAGACCGGGGCGTTCGAGGGGGCGCTCACGGAGGGCGACGAGATCGACCGGGAACTCGAGGAGCTGCGCCGCGAGGGCGAGGTGGAGGCCGAACTGGAGACGCTGAAGTCCGAGGCCGGCGAGGACCCCGGGGACGCCGACCCGAGCGGGGACCCCGACGTCGAGGCCGAACTCGAGGAGCTGAAAGAGCAGGAGGCGGCCGGCGACGTCGACGAGGCCGACGCCGGGACGGAGGAGTCGGCGGCCGAAGCCGACGAGTAACGCGAGCGGCAGTCGTGTCGGCTACCCACCGGGTCGGCTACCCGTCGGGTCGGCTAGCCGTCGACGAAGTCCGGCTCGACGCGGCACTCGTCGACTTCCGCCCGGAGTTGCTCGCGGAACGTCTCGACGGCGACGTCGTTCCGTTCGGCCTCGAAGCGGTCCCGGACGGAGACCGTCCCCGCCGCCTCCTCGTCGTCGCCGACGACGAGCATGTAGGGGACGCGGTCGTCGTGCGCCTGCTGGATCTTCCGGCCGATGGTCCACGAGCGTGCCTCCACGTCGACGCGGAACTCGCCGAGATACCGGTTTTTGACCTGCCTGGCGTAACCGACGTTGTCGTCGGAGATGGGGAGGATGCGGACCTGTTCGGGGGCGAGCCAGGTCGGGAAGTGGCCGTCGAAGTGCTCGACGAGCACCATGAAGAACCGCTCGTAGCTGCCGTACAGCGCCCGGTGGATCATCACGGGCCGGTGCTCTGTGTTGTCCTCGCCGGTGTAGGTGAGGTCGAACCGCTCCGGCATGTTGAAGTCCAGCTGGACGGTCGGGCCGTCCCAGTCCCGGCCGAGGGCGTCCCGGAAGGCGAAGTCGATCTTCGGGCCGTAGAAGGCGCCGTCGCCGGACTCCAGCTCCCAGTCGAGGCCGCTGTCGGCCAGCACGTCCCGGAGCTGTGACTCGGCCTGCGCCCAGATCTCGTCGCTCCCCACGGACTCCTCCGGCCGGGTCGCGAACGCCACCTCGTAGCCGAGGTCGAACGTCTCCAGCACCTCGCGGATCTGGTCCAGAATGGCGG
Organism: Halobacteriales archaeon QH_7_69_31; assembly: GCA_003021745.1. Classification (GTDB taxonomy): domain Archaea; phylum Halobacteriota; class Halobacteria; order Halobacteriales; family Haloarculaceae; genus Natronomonas. The sequence goes on along the minus strand of PXQY01000070.1, from coordinate 5,788 downwards.
TGACCTCCCGCTCGATTGACTCCGGCTGGACGAACAGGTGGCCGTCGTCGATGGTGAACGCCCACACCCGCGACAGCCCCGACAGTTCGCCGCGCTGCTCCTTTCGGTACACCGTGCCGTTCTCGGCGTACCGGACGGGCAGGTCGCGGTACGACCAGGTGCCCTCGTCGAAGATGGTGGCGTGGCCCGGGCAGTTCATCGGCTTGAGGCCGTACTCCTCGTCCTTTACGTCCAGGAGGAACATGTCCTCGACGTAGTTGTCGTAGTGGCCCGACCGCTTCCACAGCTCCGTCCGGAACAAGTGTGGGGTCTCGACGAACTCGTAGCCCCGGTCGTCGTTCAGCCCGTCGACGAACGCCTCCAGCTCCCGGAGGACGCGCGTGCCGTTCGGGTGGAACAGCGGCAGCCCCGGCCCGGTCACGTCGGGGATGGAAAAGAGGTCCAGTTCCCGGCCGAGTTTCCGGTGGTCGCGCTGTTCGGCCTGCTCGCGGCGCTCGAGGTACTCTTCGAGGGCCGATTCGGTCTCGAAGGCCGTCCCGTACACCCGGGTGAGGGTGTCCTCGTCCTCGTCGCCGCGCCAGTACGCCGCCGCGATGGTCAACAGCTCGACGGCGCCGATCTCGCCCGTCGACTCGACGTGTGGGCCGCGGCAGAGGTCCCGCCAGCCGTCCTGCCGGTAGAACGAGACCGGGTCGTCGCCGGCGGCCTCGGTCTCGAGGATGTCGCGCTTGTAGGGGTTGTCCGCGTAAATCGCCAGGGCTTCCTCGCGGGGCTGCTCTTCGCGCTCGATGTCGTAGTCGGCCGCGATGATCTCGTCCATCTCCACCTCGATCGCCTCGAGATCGTCGGCGTCGAGGTCGACGCCGGCGACGTCGTAGTAGAAGCCCTCGTCGGTCGACGGCCCGATGGCGAGCTTCGCCTCGGGATGACGGCGCTGGAGTGCCTGGGCGAACACGTGGGCGGCGGAGTGCCGCAGCACCGTGAGGTACTCCTCGGAGTCCTCCGTGATGATGCGGAGTTCGCAGTCGGCCTCCAGGGGCTCCGCCGTGCCGGCGAGGTCGCCGTCGACGACGCCGCCGACCGTGTCCTCGCCGAGGCCCGGCCCGATCTCGTAGGCCACGTCCTCGACCGTCGACCCCGACGGGACCGAGAGTTCGGAGCCGTCGGGCAGCGTCACGACGATGTCGCTCATGGCTCTCTCAAGCCGAGGCGGCGGGATAAGTGTTTAGAGACGGCGGCGCCTCGGAGACGATCGAGCGGTGTGGGCGGCCCGGGGAGCCCGCCCGGCGGTAACGGCGTAGCGGGGAGCCAACCGGCGGTGACGGGAGAGCGGCGGCCGGCTCGGCCGACGAACTGCGTCTCGCGGCTGTGGCCGGCGACGACCTTCAGCTTCGGATGCGGGGCCGGCTGTGGCCGAGCGCATCAGGAATCGTAATCCCAGTGGTCGACGGTCGCGACGTCTATCTTCACCGGCGTGTTCGTCGCCCAGGCGTCCTCGTCGGCGCCGTAGCGCCGGTTGATCCGGGCCAGCACGGCGTCCCGTTCCGCGTCGTCCTCGACGACGGTTGCGGTGCCCTGGAGCGTGACGCCCCAGACTGCGCTGCCGTCGTCGTCCTCCTGTATTGACAGCGCGACCCGGGGGTTGTGCCGGAGGTTCGTCAGCTTCCGGCCGGTGGTCGTGATCTCCACGACGCCGGCGCGGTAGTTGTACCACAGCGGCGCGACGTGCGGGCGGTCATCGCGGCACGTCGCGAGGTGGGCAATGCGCGGTTTGCGGGTGAGAAGCGCCTCGGCCGCCTCGGGAACGTGGTCGGTCACGCCCGGGCCATCGGTACGCGGGCCCTCAAATGCCACGCCGAAACCGGGCGATCTCCGGGTGGTGCGGTGGCTTAAAGCTCCTCGCTGGGGTCCAGCGGCCCGGCCAGCCGCTCTGCGGCGTCGGCCTCGAGCTTGTACCGCTGGACCTTCCGGGTGCCGCTCCGCGGGAGGTCATCGACGACGAACACGCGGCGCGGGTGGGCGTAGGTCGGGACGCGCTCTATGGCGAACTGCCGCAGGCTCCGTTCGCTCGGTGGCTCCTCGACGCCCGGTTCGAAGACGACGAAGGCGACGGGGGCCTCGCCCTTCGTTTCGTGGTCGGCGGCGACGACGGCCGCCGCCTGGACGTCGGGGTGGTCGAACAGCGCGTCTTCGACCTCCGCCGGATAGACGTTTTCGCCGCCCACGATCAGCATGTCGTCGGCCCGGTCGACCATCCAGAGGAACCGGTCGTCGTCTACCCGGGCGATGTCGGCGGTGTAGAACCAGCCGTCCGCATCGAAGACCGCCTCGGTCTTCTCGGGCATCTCGTGGTAGCCCGCGAACACCTGCGGGCCGCGGATCGCTATCTCGCCGGTCACCTGGGCCTCCTCGGCCGGGTCGATGCCGTGGGCCGCAAGCGTCGTCGCGGCCGTCGGGTCCAGTGCGGCCCAGGGCACCCGCACCTCGCGGGTCTCGGGGTCGACGAGTCGCAGTTCGACGTCCGGCAGCGGCTGGCCGATGCAGCCGGCGCCCGTCCGGACGCCGTAGGTGGCGTCGGTGGTGCCGGCCGGGGAGGTCTCGGTCATCCCCCAGCCTTCCGTGATCGGCGTGTCGAAGGCGGTCTCGATGCGGCGGCGGGTGTCCTCCGCCAGCGGCGCCGCACCGCTGCCGAGGGTCTCGACGCTGGAGACGTCGTAGGCGTCGGGGTTCTCCTCGAGTTCCTCGAGCATCTCGATGAACACCGCCGGGATGGCGGCGAACTGGGTCACGTCGAACTCGGTGATCGCCGAGAGGAGTTCCGGCGCGACGGGCATCGTCCGGAGGACGACGGTGGCGCCGTTGTAGAGCCCGAGCAGTAGCACGACGCTCAACCCGTACATGTGGAAAAGCGGGAGGAAACAGAGCGCGACGTCGTCCTCCGGGTCGGCGCCGCCCCGGGAGGAAAAGGACTGCACGGTCGAAAGGAGGTTCTCGTGAGTGGTCAGGACGCCCTTCGGGTCGCCGGTCGTGCCGGAGGGGTAACACTGGACGGCGACGTCGTCGAACGCCCGCTCCGGGCGGTCGAACGTCGGCGCGGCCGCCTCGAGGTGGGCGTTGTAATCCTCGAGACCTTCGGCGCCGCCGGGGACGAACGCGAGCGGCACCGATTCGGCGAGGTCCGTGCCCACGCTGGGGAACACCGGCGACGTGATGAGCGCCACGGCCCCCGAGTCGTCGATGATGTACCGGAGCCGCTCGCGGTCAATCCGGTGGTTCAGCGGGACCGCGACCGCGCCGGCCCGCAGCACCCCGAACAGGGACTCCGGGAACTGCAGGGAGTTCTCCAGGTACAGCGCCACCCGGTCGCCCGGCTCGATGCCCGCCGCGGTGAGGGCGTTCGCGACCCGGTTGGCGCGGGCATCGAGCTTGGCGTAACTGTACTCGTCGCCGCGGTACTCGACGGCGAGCTTCCCGCCGTACCGCTCGGCGCCCATCGCGGGGACGTCCCCGACGTGTCGGAGCGGCGCCCGGTCGTGGTACTTCATCGATGCCGGCCCCATTGTGGCGTGCTATCAAAAGCCTTGGTCCCGGGCACGGCGGGACGCCCGCGACGGCGCCGTCGGCACGCCCAGCCGGTACACGTTCAATCGGGACACATTGTGCGGGACCCCGAGGGGTTTTGGGCCTCCGGTGGCAGGGACGCGTATGGACGCCTTCGCGGCGGCCGCGAACGTGCCGCGCGGCGACTTCGAATTCGACCGCCGCCCGGCCACCGACCAGGCCTTTGAAAACGCCCTCGCGAAGGCCCGGGCCGGCGACCGCCTCGACGTCGACGACGCCGTCGAACTGCTGACGACCGGCACCGACCTCGAGGGCATCGTGCCCGACCGCAAGGAGGCGGTGCTGGAGGCGGCCGACCGCCGCCGGGCCGAGGTCGTGGGCGAGGAGGTCACGTTCGTCGCGAACCTGAACAACAACGTCACCACCGCCTGCAACACGGGCTGTCTGTTCTGTAACTTCAAGGACCGCTCCGAGCAGTTCCGCACGGACCACCGGGCCGACCACGGCGGGTTCACCAAGACGCCCGCCGAGTCCCGCACCATCGTCCGGGACGCCGTCGACCGCGGCGTCTCCGAGGTCTGCTCGGTCTCGGGACTCCACCCCGCGCTCGCCCTCGACGGGGAACATCGCGCGATCCTCGAAGGGAGCGACCGCGGCGACCTGAACTACCGGCCGCCCGGCGAGTACGACCAGGACCCGGGGACCTACGTCGCCCAGCTCGAGGCGATGGCCGTCGACGGCGTCCACGTCCACTCGATGACGCCGGAGGAGGCCGCCCACGCCCGAAGAGGCACCGACTGGACGTACGAGGAGGTGTACCGCCGGCTGCAGGCCGCCGGCCTCGACTCCGTGCCGGGCACGGCCGCCGAGATACTCGTCGACGAGGTCCGGGAGGTCATCTGTCCGGCGAAGATCGACACGGCCGAGTGGCTCGAGGCGATGGCGGCCGCCGCGGCCGTCGGCCTCGACACCACCGCGACGATCATGTACGGCCACGTCGACAACGAGGCCCACCGCGCACGCCACCTTGAGCGCGTCCGTGCGCTCCAGGACCGGACCGGCGCCATCACGGAGTTCGTCCCGCTGTCGTTCGTCCACGAGGAGACCCCGCTGGCCGAACGCGGCATCGTCGAGTCGGGCGCCAGCCGACACGAGGACGAACTCATGATCGCGGTCTCGCGGCTCTACCTCGACAACGTCGACCACATCCAGTCGTCGTGGGTGAAGTACGGCGACGCTCGGGGGCTGCGGATGCTCGCCTGCGGCGCCGACGACTTCATGGGCACCATCCTCTCGGAGGAGATCACGAAGCGCGCCGGCGGCGACCACGGCGAGTTCCGCTCCGTCCGGGAGTACGTCGACATGATCACCGCCATCGGCCGGGTCCCCGTCGAACGGTCGACCGACTACGAACGACGGCGCCGTATCGACCCCGACACCGAGCCGATGGGGCCCACCCTCGGCCCGAAGGCCGACGGCACGCCGCTGGTGTAGCCGCCGGCCGGAGAGCCAACGTTTAGCTGATTGTAGGCGCTAACCCCCCACCCTCAAGGAGCACCGCAGTCCGCGCCAGCGGACAAGGAGCGCAGTAGGGTGGGGATACAGCGCCGTCATCACCTGTTCGTACACGGTTCTATGCCACAGCCCCACCTACCGAAGTAGTTATACGTGTATCGTGCATAGCGTGCATTGCGGTGAAACGGAAGACAATCACCATCCGGGAAGACCAACACGAGTGGATTGAGGACCACCACCTCAACCTCTCGTCGTTCATCCGCGAGCAGTTGGACGAACTCATCGAGGAACGAGAGTAGCGCCATGCACTACGCCTACAAATACCGTCTCAAGCCGTCCGACGCCCACCGCGAGGAGTTAGACCGCCACCGCGATATTTGTCGGCAACTCTACAACCACACACTCTACCGCCTCAACGAGTACCAAGAAGACCACGGCGAACTGCCGTCCATGACCACGCTCCGGTCGGAGCTACCCGATCTCAAGCAGTGGTGGGACGACCTCAACGACGTGTACTCGAAGGTTCTCCAAACCGTCGTGGAACGCCTGTTCGACAACCTCAAAGGACTCTCCAAACTCAAGGAGAACGGCTACGGCGTCGGTCACCTCAAATGGAAGCCGCCACGGGAGTTCCGCAGTTTCACCTACAGTCAGTCTGGCTTCAAGCTCGACAAGAAGGGCGGTCAGACTGTGCTGTCACTCTCGAAACTCG
>PXQY01000069.1 GCA_003021745.1 Halobacteriales archaeon QH_7_69_31 | reverse complement strand
GTCCCTCCCTTCGGTCGGTCCTCCCGCTCGCCCATCCGGCGGCGCTCCCATGCTCGCGGTTCGCTCCGCTCACCGCTCGCTCGTTCGGCGGCCTCACTTCGTTCGGCCGCCCGGGTCGCGCCTCCCGCTCGTCGTCCCTCGCGCGGTGTCTGCCGACCGCTCCTCACCGCGTTCGGAGCGGTCGGCGAGCACGCGCCTCGCTGAAAGCGGCCTTCGGCAAGCGGGCCCGTCAGCGGCATGGCTGGCCACGCGACCTGACCAGGGGTTGGGCTACAGCTGGTCGAAAATATGTTCCCCCTGGCGGACTGAAAGGGCGAGGCTCGGTGGCGCCCTGGGGAGTCGCTGAACGGGCTCTACCCGAACGAAGTGAGGGTATCCCGCTCAGCGACCGCCAGTGGGCCGAGGGCTTTCGAGGTGGTGGCGGTATGGTTGCGTGGTTCGGGTGCGTACTCGTGACTGCCAGTGGCTCGAGAACTTTCCATGACGCTGACGCGGACGCGGGCCCCTCTACGCCGCCGTCACCGCGGACGAGCACCCGTCCCGGCGTCCACCGACCCCAGATCGAACCGCCCACCTGAAATAGGAATACCGCCGTACGGGTCCGATTCCAGGAGCAGCGACCCGTCGAGGTCGGCATAGTCCAAGAGCGGTAGCAGGTGTGCGGCACCGGCGATGGCGACGTTCGTCTCCAGCATGCAGCCGCACATCACCTCGAGCCCGTGGGCGCGGGCGGCGTGGATGGCCTCGAGGGCTGGAGTGATGCCGCCGGTCTTCATGAGCTTCAGGTTCGCGATGTCACACCGGTCCGCGATGGCCGGGACGTCGGCGGCGGTCACGCAGGACTCGTCGGCCGCGATGGGCAGCGGCGAGCGCTCGTGGACGTACTGCAGGCCCTCGGGGTGCTCGGCGGGGACCGGCTGTTCGACGAACTCGACGTCGTACTCGGCGAGTGTCTCGCAGTGGGCGACGGCTTCGGTGGGCGTCCAGGCCTCGTTGGCGTCCACCCGGATGCGGACGTCCGGGGCGACGGCGCGGACCGCCTCGACGATGCGGCGGTCCCGGTCGGTGCCGAGCTTCAGCTTCAGTACCGGGTAGCCGGCGCCGACGGCCTCGCGGGCGCGGCGTTGCATGCTTTCGACGTCGTCCAGGCCGATGGTGAACGACGTGGCGGGCAGGCGGTCCGGGGCCGCCGAGAGCCCGAGCAGGCGGTACACGGGAACGTCCAGCAGGTTGCCGGCGAGGTCCCAGAGGGCAATGTCGACCGCCGCGCGTGCCGCCTGGTTGCCGCGGGCGACCTCGCACATCCGGTCGGCGATGGATCGTCGGGCGTGCGGGTCGCCGACGGCCGCGACCGCCTCGAGCAACGCCGGCAGTATCGCCTCGACGGTCGCGGCGGTCTCGCCGTAGCGGTTCGAGGGCGCCGCGGCACCGTACCCCGTCTCGCCATCGTGTTCGATCGTGACGAGGACGTTCTCCGTGACCGTCGTGGTGCCGCGGGCGATGGTGAACGGGACGTCCAGCTGGAGGTCGACGGTTTCGACGCGCCAGTTCATAGCTGTTCGACGAGGGTCCCGGCGCCGTCCCGGACGGGGTCAACGGCCGGCGCGTCGATCGCCCGTTCGTACTCGGAGATTGCGGCCTCGGCGGCCTCGGCGTCCAGGTGTGCGGTGTTCAGGGCGCCGCCGAGGAGCGTCGTGGGCGTGACCGCTTCGGCGAGGGCCAGGTAGCGGTCGGCGATCCGGCCGGGGTCCGGGAGGGTGAACGAGTCGTAGCCGTGTACCACCGCCCGGCCGGCCTCGTGGCACAGCACCAGGTGGTCCGGCATGGCGCCGTGGAGGATGCCGCAGGTGACCGCCGAGTACGCGGGGTGGACGATCGAGCCCTGGCCCTCGACGACCAGGAGGTCGTGGTCCTCGGCACGACGTTTGAGCATGCGCTCGACGGCGCCGTTGGTGAAGTCGCTGACGGTGCGGTCGATGGGGATGCCCCACCCGGCGATCATGATGCCGGTCTGGCCGGTCGGAACGAAGCCGGCGTCGATGCCGGCCTCGCGGGCCGCCTCGAGGAGTTCCAGAGACGTCGTCATCTTGCCGGTCGAGCAGTCGGTGCCGACCGTCAGCACGACCTCGACGTCGAGGTCGCGGGCGACGCCCTCGGCGACGCCGAGGTCCGCCGGCGGCTTCCGGACGTCCCGGAGGTCGACGCCGTGCTCGGCGGCGAGGGCGGCGAACTCCGCGTCCTCGGCGAGGAAGTAGTGGAGCCCGGCGACGACGTCGGCGCCGCGCTCGATGGCCCCCCGAACGTCCGGCCGCCAGGACTCCTCGAAGCCGCCGCCGATGGGGGCGATGCCGATGACGAGGGCGTCGAACGCGGGGGCGTCGGCGACGCGTTCGACGACCGGCGTGGCGTCGCCGGCGAGGTCGGGGACGTGGTCGGCGACCGTGGTGCCGGCTGTCGCCCGGTCGAGGACGGCGACGACGTCGTCGTCGGCATACCGGAGGATGCCGACCGCGGTCTTCGCCCGGTCGGGGAACCGGTCGTGGGCGAGGACGGCGACGCGCATACCCCGGCCAGACGGTCCGTCGGTATAAACGCTCAGGTCCCACGAACGTGACGGCGAGGGATTCGGTCTCGCTCGTGGCCGGCCCGATGACCCGACGTCCCCGAGCGGGTCCTCAGGGGTCGCCTCAGAGGCCCCAGAGCCTGACCGACCAGAAGGAGGCGTGGGCGTCCGCGAGCGCCGACTCCGGCTCGCCGGTGGCGTCGACGGCGGCGGTCTCGTCGGCCTCGGCCTCGAACTCGCCGACGAGCCGGCGGTCGCCGGTGACGTACAGCCGGTCGGCGTCGACGGCCGCCAGCGCGTCCCGGCACCGCCCGACGTGGTCGGCGATCTGTTCGTCCCGCAGCCGTTCGAACCGCGCCTGGGAGAAGCCGCCCTTGGAGTGGTCGCCCTGGACGTCGCTGGTGAACCCCTCGTAGTCGACCCGGTCGCCGTCCGCGTAGACGCCGACGGCGAAGACGTCCGACCGGACGAGTGCGAGCGCGTACCGGCCCGTCGGCTGGAACCACGCCCGGTCGAGTGCCGCGCCGTCGCTCCACTCGATGCAGGGCTCGGGGGCGAGCGGCGGCCGCAGCGCGACGGCGAGGACGCCGGCGTCGTCCGCGAAGACGACACACGGCGCGGCCCGGGCGACGAGGGCGGCCCGGTCGCCGAGAAGCTCCGGGACCGCGGCCGGCACGTCCTCGCCCACGACGGCGGTCAGCACGCTCTCCGGTGCCGCCTCGACGGACTCCAGCCGCGAGAGGACGGCCTCGAGGCGGCCGCCCCGCACCGTCTCCAGGTGGCGGAACGAGCGGTCGACCGCCCCGTCGTCGGCGTCGACCTTGCCCTCGAGGTCGGAGATGCGGTCCTCCAGGCGGTTGACGCGCTCCTCGGCCTCCTGGCGGGCGCGGACGGCCTCGACGCGGCGGTCCCCTTCGGCCGCCAGCCGCGCCTCCAGATCGTCGCGTTCGGCCTCCAGCGCCGCTATCTGCTCTTTCAGTTCGGTGCGACCGAGGAGGTCGTCGAGCATCGCCGGAGCGTGGGCGGCGGGCGCCTAAAAGTCCGCGGGGTCGGCACCGCCGACCGAGCCGAGGTCGAGCAGTTGGCTGGCGCGGTCGGCCTTGGCGAGCAGGACCTCGCTGAGGGCGGGCGGGTTCTCGACGCCGGTGGCGGCCAGGACGGCCTCCGGGAGCGCGACGGTGCGGCCGGGGACGCCGTCGGCGCCGTGGACCGGGATGTGTGTGGATCCGATCTTCATCACGAGCGGCGCCGGGTCGTCGGCGTCGTCGTACAGGTCCTCGCGAACCCGGCCGTGCTGCTCGCGGTGCATCACGGCACGGTCGTCCTCGTGGGGTTCGACGTAGAGCCGCCCGAGGTAGTACCCGCTCGAGAATCGTTCGAACATGCGACCACCAGTGTGTGGGTCAGTACCACTGATAAAGGTTGGCCGGGACCCTTATAACGTCGTGCATTCAGCGGCGTCGTGCGGATCACGTCGTCGACGAGGCGAAGAACGATCCACGGGCCACGCGGGAACGATCAACGGGCCGCATGAACGCTATGCGGCGCGCAGGAGCGGTGATCTCGGGGCCTGAACGGTGAGAACGGAGGTCGGGTTTTTACGGGATGGATATGCTGGTGTCCGTCAATGAAGCGCACTGCGATCGTGACCGTGCTCGCCATCGGCCTCGCGCTGGCCCTGACGGCAGCCGCCACCGGGGCCGCCCAGTCGAACGCCGGCGCCAACGAGTCGAACGCCAGCGCAAACGCCACCTTCGGCGCCGAGGTCTCGGCGTTCATGCAGGCCAGCAGCCAGGAGGCCGCCGGCGAGGTCGACCAGCAGACGTTCGCGGCGGCGTTGAACCGGACCGAGGACCCCGAGGAACGCCGTCGACTCATACAGCAGCGCGAGGCGGCGCTCGAAGAGCGCCAGCAGCGGCTCGCGGCGCGCCAGTGGGCGCTGAATGACAGTTCCGGGCTCGCCCGGTTCGCCATCGCGACGGAGGTCGCCGTCGGTGCATCCGAACTCGCCGAGTCGGCGAACGGTACCGAGCGCGCCGCCGAGGCGGCGGGGCTGAACACGACCGAACTGGCCGAGATCAGGGCCAACGCCACCGACATGCACGGGCGCGCCGTGGCCGAACTCGCTGTCGGGCTCGCCGGCCCGGCGAACGACGGGGGTCCGCCTGGCGACATCATCGGCGTCGGGAACACCTCCGAGGATGGGGAGGGGGAGAATGCCTCCGAGGATGCGGAGGGGGAGAATGCCTCCGAGGAGGGGGAGGGGGAGAACGCCTCCGAGAACGAGTCGGACCGCGAGGACCGCGGCGACGGTGAGGGGAATGATGGTGGGTCGGGCGAGGGAAATGACGGTGAGGGG
>PXQY01000068.1:3228-8228 GCA_003021745.1 Halobacteriales archaeon QH_7_69_31 | reverse complement strand
CGAGCCCCTCTTCGTTGTCGCTCATGCGTTTGCCTCGATCCTGATGAGTTCGTTCAGCTTGGCGGTGCGCTCGCCGCCGACCGCGCCCGTCTTCACGTACGGGGCGTCGGTCGCGACGGCGAGGTGTGCGATGGTGGTGTCCTCCGTCTCGCCGCTCCGGTGGGAGACCACCGGATCGTAGCCGTTCGCGACGGCCAGCTCGATGGCGTCGAAGGCGCCGGTCAGCGTCCCGATCTGGTTCGGCTTCACCAGCACGCTGTTTCCGGCACCGCGCTCGACGCCGTCGGCGATCCGGTCGGTGCTGGTGACGAACAGGTCGTCGCCACACACCAGCGTCTCCGCCGCTCGCGGGCGCCGCCCGCTCGCGTTGTCGGGCGCGCCGTGCGCCCCGCGGCCGACCCGGTCGGTCAACTCGGCGAAGCCCTCGAAGTCCTCGTCCTCCAGCGGGTCCTCGACGTAGACGAGGTCGTACTGGGAGATCCGGTCGGCGACGTGGTCGATCTGTTCGGCGGGCGTCCGGGTCTCCTCGCCGTAGTGGTAGGCGCCGTCGTCGTACAGTTCGGCGGCGGCGACGTCGATTCCGAACGCGATCTCGAAGCCGACCTCGTCGGCGACCGCGTCGACGGCCGCCTGGACGACGTCGAACGCCTCGCCGTCCTCGATCGACGGCGCCCACGCGCCCTCGTCGCCCTTCGCCGCGGCGACGCCGCGCTCGGCTAGGACGTCGCCGACCTCGCCGTGGACGCGGGCGTTGGCGAACACCGCGTCCGTCACGGAGGGCGCGCCGATGGGCGCCGCGAGGAACTCCTGGACGTGGGTCGCGTCGGTGGCGTGTTCGCCGCCGCCGAGGACGTTGCCGAGCGGCACCGGGACGTTCCGGCCGCGGAACGCGCCGCCGAGATGCTGGTACAGCGGCGCGCCGAGCACGTCGGCGGCGGCCTTCGCGGCGGCCATCGATATCGCGACCGCCGCGTTGGCGCCGATCTCGGCGAAGTCGTCGGTGCCGTCGGCGGCCTCCAGTGTGGTGTCGACGCCGCGCTGGTCGCCGGCGTACACCTGGCCCTCGAGGCGGGGGACAGCGAGTTCGCGGGCCGCCGTGATGGCCTCGTCGGCCGGCAGTTCGACGGCCTCGTGGTCGCCCGTGGACGCGCCGGAGGGGGCCGCGCCGCGGCCGAAGCCGCCGTTCTCCGTCCGGACCTCGGCCTCGACGGTCGGGTCGCCGCGGCTGTCGAGGATGCGACGGAGCCGCACCTCCGTGATGAGCGTCATCTACGCCTCACCCCGGCGTACGGTGAAGGGGAGCACGCCGGCGTCGTACTCCTCGGCGGCGACGAGGATCGGCTCGGTCTGGTCGGTGTCGACGAGCACCGGGGCGCCGTAGGACACCTGCAGGGCTCGCGCCCCGAGGATCCGCGCCTTCTCGTATCGGTTCGCGCCTCTCATTGGTAGGGGGAGACGATGTCGACGAGGTCCTTGTGGGAGACGAGCATCCGCCGGCAACAGGCCCGCTCGACGCCGAGTTCGTCCAGCACCGCGGCGGGGTCCTCCTCGCCCTCGCGGGCGCGCTCTTTGAACTCCTCCCAGTGCTCGCCGACGACGTTGCCGCACGTGAAACACCGGACCGGTACCATCATGTCCTCGTCACCTCACCGGTAGGACTTCTGGTAGCGGGCCCGGGCGCCGGGGCCGCCCCACTTCTTCGGTTCGGACTGCCGGACGTCGTTGACCAACAGTGAGCGGTCGAACGACATGAACGCGTCCCGCAGCTCCGCGTCGTTCGTGTACTCGACGAGCCCGCGCGCGATGGCGGTGCGGACGGCGTCCGCCTGCCCGGCGAAGCCGCCGCCGGAGACGGTGACGTCGACGTCTACCTCCTCGCGGAGGTCCTCGTCGGCGACGCGGAACGGTTCGAGCATCTTCAGCCGCGCCTGCGCCGGGTCGATAAGCTCGACGGGCTCGGACTCGATCCGGACCCGGCCCGAGCCGTCCTGCACCGTCGCGCGGGCGATGGCCGTCTTCTTCTTGCCGGACGTGTTGGTTACCATGTGACGTTAGCCCCCAGGTTCTCGCTCACCTCGGCGAGCGAGACGAACTTGATGGTCGACAGCCGGTCCAGGGAGGTCCCCTCCAGCACCGCCGGCTCGACGGCGTCTGCCTCCTCGTCGTCGTCCGCCGCGCCGTCATCGTAGGGGTTGCCGACGTAGACGCGGACGCGCTCTAGGGCCTCGCGGCCACGGGTCTCCTTGTGCGGGACCATCCCGCGGACGGCGCGCTTGAAGATCCGGTCCGGCCGCTTCGGGTAGTTCGGCCCCTGGTCGGAGCCGACGGCGTCGCGCTCGCGGTACGTCGACATGACGTCGTCCTCGCTGCCGGTGATGACGGCGCGCTCGGCGTTCACCACGGCGACGCGGTCGCCGTCGAGGGCGCGCTGGGCGACCTGGGAGGCGACCCGGCCGACGATGCAGTCCCGGGCGTCGACGACGACGTCGGCGTCGTACTCGGCGTGGTTCATCGGATCACCCGGACGTCCGACCCGTCGGGGTCCTCAACGAGTGCCTGTTCGAGTTCGATCGCGTCGCCGACCTGGTCGATCTTCGTCTCGGCCGTCGACGAGAAGTCGACGGCGGCGACGGTGACCTCCGTCCGGAGGGCGCCGGACCCGAGCACCTTGCCCGGCACGACCACGGTCTCGTCGTCCCTGGCGTACCGCTCGATGCGGCCCAGGTTGACTTCCGCGTGCGTGCGACGGGGCTTTTCGAGGCGCTCGGCCACGTCCGACCAGACGTCGCTGCCGCCAGCTCTGGCGGTCGACTTCAGGTCCGCGATGAGACTGGTCAGCCTCGGGTTCGTCTTGCTACTCATCGTTGTTGCTCCAGAGGAGTGAATGCAGGGAGCAGGATTCGAACCTGCGGACCTCTACAGGACAGCGCCCTGAACGCTGCGCCGTTGGCCTGACTTGGCTATCCCTGCTCGCAGTGGTGGATTCTCGGTCCCCGGTAATGCCGCTTTCGGTCCCCCGTCCCGCGGTCCGTCGTCCGACTGTCGCCCGGCGCGCGGCTGCTCCGCCGCCGGCGACAGGGACCACGCGGTCCCCGACAGCGCGTGCGACCGTCCAGGATGGGGAGCGGGGAGTCATGGTCGTTACAGTTGCACCGCCGCTTCCAGTTCGTCCGCGCGGGCATGGAGAGTGCCCACGGCCTCGACGACGAGGTCCTCGACGGGCACGGAGCCGTCGCTTTCGACGCTGAACACGAAGGCGTTCGGGACGTCCTGTACCTCGACCTCCTTGCCGGGGTACCGCTGGCTGAGGTCATTGTCGAACGCGTCGGCGGGGACGAGGTCCCCGTCCTCGACGTCGTCCTCGGCGGCGTGGTCGGCGGCGCCCTCCTCGATGACGCCGCGGAGGATACGAGCCTCGTCGTCCTCGAACTCGCCCGTCTCGCCGACGACCTCCACGCGCTGGAGGTGCCGGTAGCCGACCGCGACGCCGCCCTGGTGCTTGGCGTGGTCCTTGCCCACGCCCAGCCGGGCATCGGCCTCCAGTTCCAGCCGCTGGCCCTCCTTGAGGTCGATGATCGGCACGTTCTCGTCGGCCGGCTGGACCTGGTCGTCGGTGGAGACGAGGTCGCCGGAGTACGCCGTCGCCGGGCCCTCGACGTCGATGGCCAGCGTGACCGCCTCGTCCGGCCGGTAGTCGTCCGGCGTCGAGAGCGGGACGAGGCCGAGACGGAGCGCGATCTGCTCGTCGAACATGACCGAGGAGTTCTCGATCACGCGGACCGAGTCGATCGACAGCGTCGGGACGTCGGCGAGGATCGCCCGACGGACGCCGTTGGCGAACGCCGGTGTCACGCCGCGGACGAGAAAGCGGACGGTCCGGTCGCCGCGGTCGATGAACGTTACGTCGTAGGCCTCTGCCATCGTTAGAACCCTGCGTTCTTCGGGCCCCGCGTCCCGTCGTGCGGGATGGGAGTCACGTCCTCGATGCGGCCGATCTCCAGCCCGGCGCGGGCCAGCGCACGGATCGTCGCCTGCGCCCCGGGGCCGGGGTTGGTCTGCTGGTTACCGCCGGGACCGCGGACGCGGACGTGGACGCCCTCGATGCCGGCGTCCTGGACCTCCTCGGCGACGACCTCCGCCATCTGCATCGCCGCGTACGGCGACGCCTCGTCGCGGTTCTGCTTGACGACCGTGCCGCCGGAGGACTTCGTGATGGTCTCGGCGCCGGTCAGGTCCGTCACCGTGATGATCGTGTTGTTGAACGAGGCATACACGTGGGCGATGCCCCAGATGTCGTCGTCCGCCATGTCAGTGCTCCTCCGCGCGCTCGGGGTGGAGCTCGTCTGCGAGCGGGCTGGTGTCGTCGAAGGCGACCCGTTCCTCCTCGGCGACCTCGACCGTGTACGACGGGGTGTTTACGCGCGCGCCGTCGACCGTGACGTGGCCGTGGACGATGAACTGCCGGGCCTGCTCGACGGTGTTGGCCAGGCCCTGCCGGTAGGCGACCGTCTGGAGGCGGCGCTCGAGGATGTCGGTCACGTCCAAAGACAGTACGTCGTCGAGGCCCTCCTCGTCGTCGAGGACCCCGATGCGCTGCAGCCGACCCATGAAGTCGCTGCCGGCCTCGCCGGCGGCGTCGACGTCGCCCTGCGCCTCGCCGAGCAGCCGACGCGCCTCCCGACGGTAGTCGCGCAGCTCCGACTGGGCGCGCCACAGCTCCTCCTTGTTCGCGAGCCCGTAGCGGCCGAGGAGGTCGCCCTCCTCGGCGATCCGCTCGCCCTGGAAGGGGTGGTTCGGCGTCTCGTAGAACTTCGTGTTGCTGCCGAGTGCCATCAGACCTCCTCACCCCCCTCCTCTTCGTCCATCTCCTCCTTGATCGCCTCGACGTTGACGCCGATGGTGCCCTCGGTCCGGCCGGTGGACTTCGTCCGCTGACCGCGGACCTTCTGGCCGCGCTTGTGCCGGACGCCCCTGTAGGAGTCGATCATCTTCATCCGGTT
>PXQY01000068.1:0-3017 GCA_003021745.1 Halobacteriales archaeon QH_7_69_31 | reverse complement strand
TCTTCGTCCGCCGTTTGTTCTTCCGGGCTCATGTGTGGATTGACGGTAGCGTCGTGGCGGGGATTCGAACCCCGGAGGCTTGCGCCACAGAGTTAGCAACCCTGCGCCTTGGGCCAGGCTTGGCTACCACGACTCGGTGGCGTGTGCGTATCCTCGCCCGCACGGAACCGGGTTCCGTGTCCCCGAACCTGCCGTCGGGACTGCTCGGACTCGGGGCCGGGGCCCCTGCATCGATTGCGTCCGTCGCTACCCCACGGCCGTACTTAAGCACACCGATACGGCGGGCCGCCTGAACGGGGCATGAGCCGGGCAGACGCGGCGACGCCTCGGTACTCGGTCGACCGGGGACACTGTCAGGACCGCTTGCTGACCTCGCGCCGCCGGACAATGCCCTGCATGTCCGCCGTCTCGCGGGCGAACGCCTCGAAGGCGGCGCCGGCTTCCGTGTCGGCGTCCAGCACGATCGGGGCGCCGTCGGCGCCCTCCCGGACCGACGGGTCCAGCGGGATCGCGCCGAGGAACGGCATGTCGGTAGCCGCGGCGAACTCCCGGCCACCGCCGCTGCCGAAGATGTCGTGCTCGCCGCCGCAGTCCGGACAGACGAACCCGGACATGTTCTCGACGATCCCGAGGACCGGCGTCTCGTGCTTGCCGAACATCCGCAGGCCCTTCCGGGCGTCGTCGACCGCGACCGCCTGGGGCGTCGTCACGATGACCGCCCCGGAGACCGGGACGGACTGCAGAAGCGTCAGTTGCGTGTCGCCGGTCCCCGGCGGCAGGTCGACGACCATGTAGTCGAGGCTGCCCCACTCGACGTCCTCCCACAGCTGGGTCAACACCTTGTGGACCATCGGGCCGCGCCAGATGACGGGGTCGTCCTCGCCGACGAGAAAGTCCATGCTCATCAGCTTCATCCCGTACTTCTCGGGCGGGATGATCTGCTCGTCGGGTGTCGCCTTCGGCCGCTCGTCGGCCTCGACCATCCGCGGCACGTTCGGGCCGTAGACGTCGGCGTCGAACAGGCCCACCCGGGCGCCCGCGTCGGCCAGCCCCGCGGCGAGGTTCACCGCGACCGTCGACTTGCCCACGCCGCCCTTCCCGGAGGCGACGGCGACGATGTTCTCGACGCCCGGCAGGACCTGGTCGTCGCTCGAAACCCCTGTGTCGACGCTGGCCGAGAGTTCCAGCTCCCGGTCCAGCCCAGAGAGTGCGTCCCGCACCTCGGCGGCCATCGCCGTCTCCGTCGGGGAGTACGGCGCCCCGAGCGCCAGATCTATCGAGACGACGTCCGCCCGGACGGCCAACTCGTTCACCAGCCCCAGCGAGACGACGTCGTCGCCGAGGTCCGGGTCCTCGACCGCCGACAGCCGCTCGCGGATCTCCGCCTCGTCCATGCCGTGGGTAGGCTCCGAGGCGAAGTTAAGGGTTGTGGAGGCCCGCCGCCCGCCAGGCGGGAGTAACCGGAACCGGTTTCGAAACGCCGGCGGCCGGCACCGATTTTAAGCACACCTGGGCCCTTCCTCCGCGTATGCTCGAGGACGGGTTCGGCCGGGAGGTCACCGGCGTCCGGGTCTCCCTGACCGACCGGTGTAACTTCGACTGCGTCTACTGCCACAACGAGGGCCTCGGCGACACCCGCGGCCCCATGGCGCCCGCCGCCGACGAGATGAGCACCGACGACGTGGTCAGGTTTCTGGAGGTGGCCGGGGAGTTCGACGTGGACGCGGTCAAGTTCACCGGCGGGGAACCGATGCTCCGCGAGGACCTCGAGGAGATCGTCCGCCGGACCCCCGAGGGGATGGAGACTTCCCTCACCACGAACGGCACGTTCCTCCCCGACCGCGCCGACGCCCTGGCCGACGCCGGCCTCAAACGCGTCAACGTCTCCCAGGACGCCCTCTCCCCGGAGGCGTTCAAGCAGGTCACCAAGAGCAGCGCCTACGACGACGTGATGGCCGGCGTCGACGCCGCCATCGAGGCCGGGCTCGACCCGGTGAAGCTCAACATGGTCGTCTTCGAGCGGACCGCCGGCTACGTCCCGGAGATGGTCGACCACGTCGCCGCCAACGAGGGACTCCAGCTCCAGCTGATCGAGTACATGCCGGAACTGGCCGGTCGGCCGGAGTGGGCCGTCGATATCGAGCGCGTCCACGAGTGGCTCGCCGACCGCGCCGACCGGATCGAGCACCGCGACATGCACGACCGCCGCCGCTACTGGGTCGGTCACGAAGACGGCGACGACGACAACGGCGAGCCCGTAGACAGTGGCACCACGGCGACAGGGATGGTCGAGATCGTCGACCCCGTCGAGAACCCGACGTTCTGTGCGAACTGCCACCGCGTCCGCGTCACCCACGAGGGCTACCTCAAGGGCTGTCTCAACCGGAACGACGACCTCCGCAGCATGGGCGAGATGACCAAACCCGAGATCCGGGAGGCGTTCCGGGAGACAGTCGATAACCGGGTACCGTACTACGGCGAGTACATGGTCCGGGACGACGACGGCGAGTGGCGGTTCAACGAGGAGTACATCCAGGCCTGAGGCCGACTGTGGGGCCTCCCCCTGCCGATTCTCTCCCGGTCGTGGTGCTGTAATTTATACCCGGTGGCGAAGTGATCCTCGATTAACGGCTGCATCGACGACGGTATCTCCAGGCGGCGGCACTCGGCGCGAGCGGGAAGACCCCGGGCGTCCTCACCAGACCGCGTCGATCGCCGACATCGATGGATGATACGCCGTACTCCACGTCCCCGACGCCAACTCGAACGACTCCTCCAGCGCCCCAGACTTAGGAGCGTCACCATCGGTCCGGGAAAACACGTGCTGGACCGTCCCGGTGTACTGCCCGGCATCCAGCGTCGTAACCAGGGTATCGAACGGCTCCAACCGCTCCACCCCCCGATCCGCCCGCCCCTGCTCGGCGAACTGGTGCCGGTCGCCGTTCACCTCCCCGGTCACCACCGGCGCCCCCGTCACCGCATGCCCGAGACACCATCGGACCGACGCCTCCGACGTC
>PXQY01000067.1:829-8853 GCA_003021745.1 Halobacteriales archaeon QH_7_69_31 | reverse complement strand
CGCCGATCACGCGTCCCCGGAACTGCCGCCGGCTCCCCTCGAACTCGGGCTGTGTCGGGACGTCCGGCGCGGTGAAGTCGCCAGTTTGATAGGCGTGACCCCCCTCCCGCCAGGGGCAACTTTCTTCATCGCACCGCGGCGTCTTCTGACAGGCGACGCCCCCCAGTTCCATGACGGCGTTGTTCCACACCCGGGATTGACCATCCGGCATCAGCGCGTTCGCTACCTCTTCGTACTGCGGGTTATCCGTATCGTGTATCTCCGCAAATGCCCGGTACAGGACGCGCTTGACGTTGGTGTCGACGACCGCGTCGCCGTTGTCGAAGGCGAACGACGCGACGGCGTTGGCCGTGTATGGCCCGACGCCCATCAGCTCCTGGAGCCCAGTCGGCGTCTCCGGGAAGGCGCTGTCGAACTCTTGGACCACCTGGCGGGCGGCCTCGTGCAGGTACTTCGCCCGGTTGTTGTAGCCGAGCGAGTGGTCGGTCCAGAACCCGACCACGTCCGCGCGGTCGGCCGCGGCGAGGGACTCGACCGTCGGCCACTCGTCGAGGAACGCCTCCCACGGCTCGACGACGCGGTCGAGCTGGGTCTGCTGGCTCATCACCTCGGAGACGAGGATCTGGTAGGGGTCGGTCGTCTCCCGCCAGCGGTACGCCCGGTGGTCGTCCTCGTACCACTCGACGAGTGCCGTACGGACCGCATCGACGTCTTCCGGGAGCGGGACGTCGGCGTCCGGCCCGTCCGTCATCGCCACCGGCTACCGTGCGGGGGCGCTTGGGCGTGGCGGTTCGGGCGGCGCGAGGCCGACCGTAGGGAGGCCTCGGAACGTGCGGGGGAGGTGCGAGGCGCGACCAGCGAGAGCGCCTCGGACCGAGCGAGCCGCGAGCACCGACCAGCGGGAGCGACGACAAGCAAGCGGGCTGAACCGACCTGGCTCCGCCGTTCGGAACACGTATCCGGCAGCGAGCCCGCCTCCGGGTATGCGCGAGATAACGCAGGTCGTCCTCGCCGCCGTGGGCCTCGCCGTCCTTCTGCCGCTCGCCACCGTCGTCGCGTTCCGTTTCCACGTCGGCATCCCCTTCGTCGCCGGCATCTTCGTCTTCGTCGCGCTGTTCGTCGTCCTCCAGCATCGTCTGGGCGACGACGCCGAGCCCTCCGGCGAGTAGCCCGCGGAGCGAAACCCACTTGTCGGGACCACCCCGACGCCCACCATGGGACTGGACGAACTCACGACGGACGTCGAGGCCGCC
This sequence comes from Halobacteriales archaeon QH_7_69_31, assembly GCA_003021745.1. GTDB lineage: Archaea > Halobacteriota > Halobacteria > Halobacteriales > Haloarculaceae > Natronomonas. The sequence continues at coordinate 7,600 of PXQY01000067.1, read as the reverse complement.
TACGCGGACCTCGGCGAGGAGCTGGCCGTCGACCTGGACGCTGAGACCCGGAACGAACTCGCGGTGCTGTCGGCCACCCTCGAGCCGGACGGGACGGACGAACTCCTCCGGCGGGCGGTCCACATGCTGTTCCAGACCGCCGTGGACGCCGGGAACCTGGACTTCCACCTCCGGCGCGGGTACGGCGTTACCTACGACGAGTACCTCTCCGGGATGACCTACGACGAGATGACCGGCGCCGACCAGTTCCCCCAGCCGGACGAGAACGAGAACCGTCGCTACCAGTTCTGAACTGACGGCCGGGCTCGACGACTGACTGTCGGCGTCAGGCAGCCGCCTCGGCGGCCTCGGCCAGGAGGTCGACGCCCATGTTGATCTCGCGCTCGCGGACGTCCAGCGGCGGCAACAGCCGGAGCGTTTTGTGCCCACAGCCGAGCGTGAGGAGGCCGCGCTGGAGGGCGGCCTCCTGGACGTCGTCGCGGCGTCGCTCCGTGTCGAACTCGACGGCCTGCATGAGCCCGCGGCCGCGGGCGTCGACGAGGTTCGGGAGGGCCGCGTTCTCGATCTCGGCGCGAAACTGTTCGCCGCGGACCGCGGCGTTCTCCATGAGGTCCCGTTCGCGGATGACGTCGATTGTGACCGCGCCCTGCAGCGCGTCGATGAGGCCGCCGGCACCCCACGTCGAGGACAGCCGGGAGGTCTCGTCGGGGAAGACGTCGGCGCTGGCGATGGTGGCGCCGAGGCGGGCGCCCTTCGCGGCGCAGATGACGTCCGGCTCGATCGGGAGGCCGTCGCTGGCCCAGAAGTCGCCGGTGCGGCCGGTGCCGGACTGGATCTCGTCGGCGATGACGGGGACGTCGTGGCGGGCACAGAGGTCGGCGACCTCCCGCAGGAACGCGTTGCTGGGGACGTGGTAGCCGCCCTCGCCCTGGATCGGCTCGAGGATGACGAACGCGACCTCCTCGGGGGCGACGTGGCCGCGGTCGGGGTGCAGCATGCGGCGGAGGACGGAGGTGTCGCCGGCGAAGAACCCACAGTCGCAAGTCCCGGCCGTGCAGCCGCCGTCCCGGCAGAACGGGGCGTCGTGGACGCCGCTGATCTCGGGGAACCCCCGACGGTAGACCGCCTTCGAGCGATTGACGGACAGCGTGCCGAGGGTGCGGCCGTGGAATGCGCCCTCGAAGGTGATGCCGCAGGAGCCGCCGGTGTGATCGTAGCAAATCTTCATCGCGTTCTCGACGGCCTCCGCGCCGGAGTTCGAGAGGAACACCGTGTCCAGCCCCGCCGGCGACAGTGCCGCGAGCCGGTCCATGAGTTCGGCCGGACCGGGGAACTCGGGCTCGACGGGGTCGCCGGCGGTGGTGTAGAAGTCCTGGCCGGCGATCTTGGCGGGGTCGATGGGGCCGAAGGCCTCCATCCGCTCCAGCAGGTCGGGGTGATTGTAGCCGAGCGGCGCCGCGCCGACGTGGGAGCCGCCAGCGAGCCGTGGTACTCGACGCGGTCGCGGGCGCGTGGCCCCGGCAGTTCGTCGACCTGCGGCCTTGCCGTCGCGCGGTCCATGGTCCCATGCTTGCGGAGGCCGTGATTAAGTGTTGGCGCTCCCGGGCGAGTGCGGCGGCGGCTCGCCGGTCGTCCCTCCCGCTGGGTCGGTCCTCCCGCTCGCTCAGTTCGAGGCCTCCCGTCGGTCGGCCTCGCGGCTCGCGGGTCGCTTCGCTCACTGCTCGCGGCTCGCTCCGCTCACCGGCCGCCAGCGAGCCGTGGTACTCGACGCGGTCGCGGGCGCGTGGCCCCGGCAGTTCGTCGACCTGCGGCCTTGCCGTCGCGCGGTCCATGGTCCCATGCATGCGGAGGCCGTGATTAAGTGTTGGCGCTCCCCGGCGAGTGCGGCGGCCGGCTCGCGGGTCGCTTCGCTCCCCGCTCGCTCGTTCCGAGGCCTCCCTCCGGTCGGCCTCGCGGCTCAGAGGCCGACGAGGGCGGCGGTGGCGGCGCCGGCGGCGACGAGGAGGCCCACGCTCCAGGCGGCCACGCCCCGGGCGAACTCGCGGTTCGAGGCGAACGCACAGAGCCCGGCCTTGACGACGATGCTCGCCGCCGTCGCGAGGATGACGGCGACGGTGGCCTCGGCGCTCGTGACGTTCCCGCCGGTGTAGAGGACGACCGCCGACGCGCTGGCGCCGGCACTCGAGACCAGGCCCGCCAGGAGGGCGGCGACGTACAGCCCGGAGGTGCCATACCGGGCCTCCGCGAACCCGCCGACGAGGAGTACCAGGAAGAACAGCGCGCCGACGCCGAGGGCGTACCGGAGCGTGAAGGGGCTGTCGAGGTCGACGTCGATGGAGGCCGTCCAGTCGGCCGACACCCACGCCGCGAGGAAGCCGCCGAGGATGACGGCGCCGAGCGGGACGACCGGCTCGACGAGCACGCCTGCGCCGACGGTGAACACGACCGCGATGGCGAGGTTCCGGAGCGCCATCGAGGCGTTCGCCAGCGCGACGGCGGCGATCCCATAGTCCGCGGTCTCGGCGCGCTGGTCGACGTGGTCCAACATCGCACCGACGACCGCCGTCGAGGAGGCGAGCCCGCCGAAGAAGCCCGTGATCGCGATGCCGCGGCTGCCGTACAGCCGGACGATGGCGTAGTTGACGATGCCGATGCCGGCGACGAACACGACCATGAGCCACACCACGCGGGGTCGGAATGCGACCGAGAGGTCGCCGAGGGTGACGGTCCGTTCGGTCGCCGGCAACAGCGGGTAGACGACGAACGCCAGGATGGCGAACTCGGTCCCCGCGCGGACCTCCTCCCGGGAAAGGGCGTCGGCGACGCCGTGGAGTTCCTGCCGCAGGACCAAGAGCAGCGACGAGACGACGGCGACGGACACGCCCTCGAGGACGAGCCCCGAGGCGACGAGTGCGCCCACGCCGTAGGCGACGAGCAGCGTCGTCGAGGTGGTCAGAGAGAGGCTGTCGGCCTGCTGGAGGAGGCCCTCCACCCCGAGGACGACGGCGACGACCACCACGAACAGACCCCCGACGACGAGCAACAGCGCCGACTCGAGGATGGTGAACACCGCCGCGGCCAGGCTCACCAGCGCGAACGTCCGGATGCCCGCCGTCTTGTCGGACCACTCCCGCTCTAAGCCCAAAAATAGCCCCAGGGCGGCGGCGAGCGCGAGCGCGACGACGCTGTCGTCCAGCACCGCGATGGCCGGCTGGCTCATCGGTCACGGTTCCGTCGGGGAGGGTTTAAGACCGTCGCCGCGGCGACTCCCGGAGGCTGCGGCCGTCCCGTGGACAGTACTGGAAGTCCGGGTCGCGGGTCCGAAAGCCGCACTGGGGACACTCCCTCGGCGGTGGCCGGTCGGGCCCGTCACCACCCAGCGGCCGCGCAAACAGGAACGGCACGAAGGGGACGAATACGAAGAGGAAGAGCCACCCCGTCGCGACGTAGACGGCGGCACTGATCGCGAGGCTCGCGACCAGGCCGACCACGGCGGTGGCGGTGCGGGAGGCGGCCATCGACCCGGCGTCGGGACCGAGAGGGGTTTGCCGTTACGGTCTCTCGGCGCTTATAACTGTTCCGCCGATTCATCGCTCGAAATCCACCTGATCCACTACTCGTCGGTGCCCATACTGGTCCCAGTCGGTCGGTTGTCGCCAGGGCACGGCCGCGTTCCACCGATTGGAGGATGGCGCCACGGGAACCACCTGGCGGACACTAGAGGTATCTCGCCAGTCGTGGGAACGATGCTTCTGGGCGGCATCGGCATCCTACTGAGTGCCGCCGTCGCGGCGCTTGCGTTCTGGCTGTCCGAGCCGGCGGAGACGGCGCCGACGGCCACCCTCGAGATGACCGCCGGCGACTGCGAGTACGAACAGCGGCACACGGCCGGCGACCCGATCGACGGAGACCCGGCCGAACTCGTCGGCGTCGAGGACCCGGACGCGCTGGCAGGACGTATGCCCACCGCGGGGTTCAGCGTACAGCTCGAGCCGACCGCCGACCGGATCGAGCTCGTCTACGTAAGCAGTGACCTCCTCGGGGAGCCCCGTGGTGGTCGCGACGCCGGGGACCGGCGTGCAGGCGGTCAGCGGCGTCGGGGACGTCGACGGTGACGGCGACGACGGACTGGTGTTCGCCGACGCGAGCCAGACGCTCCGGTATCTGGAGCCGGACGGCAGCACGGCGACCCTCGAGGACGGCCAGACCGGCTCGAACGTCGGCATCGGCGCGGGCGCCGTCACGGACCTCGATGGCGACGGCGTCGCGAGTATCGTCGCCGTCGACGGCAACAACGACGTCAAGATCGTCTGCGCCTCGACCGCCGACGGCGGCGAGGGCACGACCGTCATCACCGCGGCGGACGCGGAGAAGTCTCCGCCGACGGTCGCGGATGTCGACGACGACGGCAACGAGGAGATCGCCGACGTCGGTCGGGCGGACGGGAAGGTCAAGTACGTCGACGACGTGGACGGCAGCAACGACATCGCGTACCTGCAGGACGATGGCGGCGACCGGATCGACGGCTCGGCCGGGACCGGCCTCGTCTGAGGCCGGGGGACGGCCCCGTCGACCGCCGATCAGTTCCGTCGAATCGGATCCGGCGACGGTCCCCTCACGTCCCGTCGAAGTTCGGCTCGCCTCGGCCGGCCAGCAGGCCGACCCCTGGTCGCCTCACGTCCCCTCGAACTCCGGCTCCCCGTCGCCCATGAAGGCCGTGATGCCCTCCATGAGGTCGTCGGTGGCGATCAGGTGGCCGAACGCCTGGGCCTCCAGTTCCAGGCCGGCCTCGACGTCCCCGTAGCCGCGGATCATCGCCCGTTTCGTGAGCTTCTGGGAGATCGGCGGTCCGGCCGCAAGCTCCGCCGCCAGCTCGTGGGCGCGTGCCTCGAACTCGTCTGTGGGGACGACCTCGTTTACGACGCCGTAGTCGTACATCGTCTCGGGGTCGTACCGCTCGGCGGTGAAGACGATCTCCTTGGCGCGGCCGAAGCCGGTGACACGCATGAGCCGTTGGGTACCGCCCCAGCCCGGCAGCAGCCCGAGGTTGTGCTCGGGGGTGCCGAGTTCGGAGCGCTCGGAGGCGATGCGGAGGTCACAGCAGAGAGCGAGTTCGAAGCCGCCCCCGAGGGCGAACCCGTCGATGCCGGCGACGACCGGCATGTCGGCCTCCTCGAGCTTACCGAAGGTCCGCTGGCCCTTCCGGGAGAGTTCGATCGCCTCCAGCGGGTCGGCGCCGCCTGCCATCGCGGTGACGTCGGCGCCCGCGGAGAACGCGCGGTCGCCCTTCCCGGTCACGAGGATCGCACGGACATCCTGGTCCGCCTCGAGTTGGTCGATGGCCTCGGCCAGTTCGTCCATCAGCGCCGGATTGATTGTGTTCATCCGGGCCTCCCGGTCGAGGACGATCTGTCCCACCATGTCGCCGGGATGGCGGACCTCGATGTTGGTGAACTCGACGTCGCCCTCGCCCTGCCCGGCGTCGGCGCCGTGGAAGCCGCCGGCCTCGGCGGCCGCCCGGAGGCCGTCGGCGACCTCGAAGCGCGGGTGCCCGGTCGCCTCCTGGCGGTCCTCGAGCGTCTCGACGAGCGACCCGAGGCCGTGGTCGTCGACGATCTTCGCGGGGCCCTCGGGGAAGCCGGCGCCGAGCATCACGGCCTCGTCGATGGCGTCGGGCTCGGCGACGTCCTCCCCGACCAGGTTGCCGACCTCGTTGGCCATCGCCGCGAGGAACCGCTCTGCGATCTCCTCGCTGCCGGCGTCGGTCGGGATGTCGGGGCCGTCGTCGTCCCCGTAGTCGTAGACGCCACGACCCGTCTTCTGGCCGTAGCGCTCCTCCTCGACGAGTTCCTCGAGGAACGGCGCCGGTTCGTACGCCGCACCGAGTTCCTGGTGCATGTACTCGAGCACGTGGTGGGTGACGTCGTGGCCGGTCATGTCCCCCAGCTCGAAGACGCCCATCGGCAACCCCATGTCGAACTTCGTGGTGGAGTCGATCTCCTTCGGCGTGGCGACGTCCTCGCTGACCAGCCAGCAGGCCTCGTTCATGAGCGGGACGAGGACGCGGTTGACGATGAACCCGGGCGAGTCCTCGTGGACGCGGACCGGGGTCTTCCCGAACGCCTCGGCGAGGTCCTCGGCGACCCTGAGGGTCGCTTCGTCGGTGTGCTCGCCGGTGATGACCTCGACGAGCTGCATCCGTACGGGGGGATTGAAGAAGTGCATGCCGCAGAACTGTTCGGGCCGCTCGGTGCACTCCGAGAGGTCGGTGATCGACAGCGAGGAGGTGTTGCTGGCGACGATGGCGTCGGCGGGCAGGTACTCCTCGACCTCCTCGAAGACGTCCCGCTTTATCTCCATCTGCTCTGGGACGGCCTCGATGACGACGTCGGCGTCGCCGACGGCGGCCTGGACCTCGACGTACGGTGTCACTCGCTGTAAGGCGCTGTCCGCCTCCTCCTCTGTGACCTGGTCCTTCTCGGCGAGTTTCTCCAGCGACCACTCGATGTCCTCGTACCCGCTCTGGACGAACTCCTCCTTGACGTCCCGGAGATTGACGTCGTAGCCCGCGAGTGCGGCGACCTCCGCGATGCCGTGGCCCATGCTGCCGGCGCCGAGCACCGCGACGGTCTCGATGTCGTCGGATTCCATCGTGACGGAGGCGTCGCCCGGACCCCGTTTCAACGTTACTGTCTCGTCACCGTCCGTGGAGCAGCGAGCGCAGGGAAAAGCGAGCGGGGACAGGCCGGCTCGTCCCCGACCGGTCCGACC
>PXQY01000067.1:0-819 GCA_003021745.1 Halobacteriales archaeon QH_7_69_31 | reverse complement strand
CCATGGACTTCGCCATCACGGACGAACAGGCCCAGATCAAAGAGGAGGTTCGGAAGTTCGCCGAGAACGAGGTCAAACCCCACGCCAAGGAGTATGACCGGGATGAGAAGTTCCCCCACGACATCGTGGACGAGGCGGCCAAAATGGGGCTCTGCGGGGCGACCATCCCCATCGAGTACGGCGGCGCCGGCTACGACGCCCTCGACTCGGTGCTCATCGCCGAGGAACTGTTCGCCGCCGACCCCGGCATCGCGCTGTCGATCCTCGCGACGAGTTTCGGGACGGAGGCCATCCTGGAGTACGGCACCGACGCCCAGAAGGAGGAGTATCTGGAACCGGTGGCGGCCGGCGAGGCGATTTCCGGGGCGGCGATCTCCGAACCGGACACCGGCTCCGACGTCTCCAGCGTCTCCACGCGGGCGGAGAAGGACGGCGACGAGTGGGTGATAAACGGCAACAAGATGTGGATCACCAACGGCTCCGTCGGTGACTTCTTCGTCACGCTGTGCAAGACGGACCCCGAGGCCGACGGCCGCTACAACGGCTTCAGCCAGATCATCGTCGAATCGGAACGTGGCGGCTTCGAGGCCGACAAGATAACGGGGAAGATGGGCATCCGGGCGTCCGACACGGCCGAACTCGTCCTCGACGACGTCCGCGTGCCCGAAGAAAACTTAGTCGGGACCGAAGGCATGGGCTTTCTCCAGCAGATGCAGTTCTTCGACGCCACCCGGACCGGCGTCGCGGCGCAGGGCGTCGGCATCGCCAAGGGCGCCGCCGAGCGCGCCCTCGAGTACGCCCAGGAACGCGAACAGTTCG
>PXQY01000044.1:14404-26738 GCA_003021745.1 Halobacteriales archaeon QH_7_69_31 | reverse complement strand
GAGGCCGTGCTCGCGGAGTACCGGTGTGAGGTCAAGGCCGGCGACGCCGGGCTCGAGCGCAGCCAGCGCGCCGCGATGGGCAGCGTCGCCGACGACGTCACGGTCCTCGTCGTCCGGGTGTCGCTCGCGGACCTGCCGGACCGCTATGCCGCGACCGTCGAGGAGATCGCCGGCGAGGGCGGGTCGGCCGCGTCCGGGGCGCGGCGGATGCGACTCGACGAGTTCTGAGGGCCGGCCGGCGGGCCGGTCCGGCTCGACGGCGCGGCGGTTCAGAAGTCCCCCAGCGTCGACTGGTTTCGCTTGAGCGCCCGGGCCTCGATGCCCAACCGCGAGCGGATCTCCGTCGCCAGGTCGTCGGCGAACCCGTGTTGGGTGTACACCGTCTCGGGGTCGACGGCCGCGACGAGGTCGAGCAGTTCCGTGAAGTCACAGTGATCCGACAGCGGGAACGCGGCGTCGACGCCGGCCTGGAACCGGTAGCTGTCGTCGACCGCCCACCCGGAGAAGGCGGCCGTGATGGCGTCGGTGGCCTCGACGATGGCGTCGACGAACGCGAGCCGCGTCGTCTGGCTCGGGAGGACCAGGACGTCGTCGGGGCCGAGGTCGACGTCGTCGTCGTAGACTTCGGCGTCGAAGGCGAGGTCCTGGCACCGCTCGAGGACTGCGTTGATCTCCGCGATGGCCGTCGAGACGTAGAGGCCGTCCCGCCGGGAGCGCTCGACGAGCCGCTGGAGTTCCTGGGCGCGGCCGAGCGTGTAGCCGAACAGCACGAGCGGCGTCGGCCGGGTTTCCTGGAGCCACTCGACGATCCGGGCCTCGGCGTCGGCCTGGGCCGGGAACTCGTAGGACGGCCGGCCGTAGGTCGCCTCGACGACGAGGACGTCGGCCTCGACCGGCTCGAACCCCGACAGGAAGAAGCGATCACGGGTCGAGACGTCGCCGGTGTAGAGGATCCGACGGTTGCCGTCCTCCAGCAGCGCCGCCCGCGACCCGGGAATGTGCCCGGCCGGGAGCAGCCGGACATCGGGGTGACCGCCGCCGGCGGGGACCGGCTCGTCGGCGCGCCGGACGGCGGCCAGTTCGGCGGTCGTTTCGGACCACAGCGCCGTCTCGGGTGGCGCGTCGTAGAGGTGGTCGCCGTGGGCGTGGCTCACGAAGTTCACGTCGCCCGCCGGCCGGGTGGCGTCGGCCACGAACGTCTCGCCGTCGCCGAAGGGGATCTCGATGCCGTCCCGCAACCGGACGTTCACTGTGGTGCTCCGTTGCCGCCGCCTGGTGAAGTGTCCATCGAGTCCGGCAGTCCGGACGCGCGGGGAGGCCGCCCGGCTCGCGGGTCGCTCCGCTCGCGGCTCCCGATGGTCACCGCTCACCCTTTGGAGGTCTCGCTTCGCTCGACCTCCCGCTCCCCGCTCGCCCATTCCGAGGTGCTCCCTTCGTTCGCTCCCGGAATTCCGGAAGCGGCCCGACAGCCTACACGGGGGAGGCGCCCCTCGGGTGGCGTACGATGGGCGAGGACGCACGGCCGCCGGCGGCGCGGCGGACCTGTCTCGGCTGCGGCGCGAGGTTCTGGCTCTCGGAGCGGCACTGCGACGAGTGGGGCGCCGTCTGCCCGGCGTGCGGGGAGTACGCGTGACCCCGCGACGGCGCTTTGGGTGTCTGTCGTCGCGGGCGGTCGGCGCACTCGATGGCAGACGTTACGTGGCCGGCGGCCCTCTCCCGCCGTATGCTACAGGTCGGAGCCCATGTCTCGATCGGTGATGGATTCGACACCGCGGTTGCCACACAGCGGGACCTCGGCGGCACCGTCGGCCAGGTGTTCGCCGGCTCGCCGCGCACCTGGAGCGTCAAGGACGTCGACGAGGACCACCGGGCGGCGTTCCAGGGTGCGCTGGGCGAGGACGCCGGGCCCTGGATCGTCCACGGCACCTACCTCATCAACTTCGCGACCCCAAAGGACGATCTGGCGGCTAAATCCATCGACACGGTCCAGGGGGAGCTCGACGCCTGCGCGACGCTCGGCGTCCCGTACTACGTGTTCCATCCAGGCGCCCACACCGGCGCCGGCGCCGAGACCGGCGTCGAGCACGTCGCCGACCGGCTGTCGGAACTCGATGTCCCGGCGGAGACGACGCTGTTGCTCGAGAACACCGCCGGGAAGGGGACCACCGTCGGGAAGACGATGGAACAGCTCGACCGGATGGTCCGGGCGTCCGAGTACGACTACGGCGACGTCCAGGTGTGTCTGGACTCCTGTCACCTCTTCGCCGCCGGCCACGACTTCCGGACCGGAGACGGGATGGACGACCTCGTCAAGGAGGTCGACGACGACGTCGGCCTCGAGAACGTCGCTTACCTGCACCTGAACGACTCGAAACACCCGCTGGGCTCGGAGAAGGACGAACACGCCCACGTCGGTGAGGGCGAGATCGGCGAGGCCGGCTTCGAGCAGTTCGTCAACCACGAGGCCTTCCGCGAGTTGCCGATGGTACTGGAGACGCCCGTCGACGACAAGGGCTACGCCTGGAACATCGAGAAGATCAGGGAACTGTACGACGAGTGAACGCGGGGCGAAGGGCCCAGGGTCAGGCTTCGACCGGGTGCAGCACGCCGGGCTCGTCGGCGGCCAGCTCGTCAACGCGGACGCCGTCCGGCAGCAGCCGATCGACGTGGCCCGGGCACAGCGAGACCGATCCCTCGATCGTGAGGTACTCGACCAGCCGCGGGCTCCCGTCGTCGGCCTCGATGAGGCAGTCGACCCGCGGCAGGAGATACGTCCCCGAGCCGTCGCAGAACGCACAGCCGTTGTCCTGGTGCCAGTCCGGGTCGCCGAGGACGTCGCCGAACGCCTCGGCCTCGCAGTCCTCGCAGTACAGCCCGACCTCCTCGCCGGTCAGCCGGTTGACCAGCACGCGGTTGACGACGCCGGGGTCGGGACAGCTGAGACAGTCCATGGGGTCGGACCGACTCGGAGTTCTAATTTTAGCGCACCGCCTATTAAACGTATTCCCGAGCACGCTGGTGGACCGGCACTGAGTTCTTCTATCTCTCCGGCCGGTCGGGTGGGGACGATGGACCACGACGACTGCCTCCGAAGCCCTCGGCCGGCTCGACCAGGACGGTACACACACCACTACCCACTCCGAAGCCCTCGACCGGCTCGACCGGCCGGGAGACACGCTGCGCTCCTCGCTTGCGCTGCGGTGCTTGCGGCCTCCGGGCCGGATTGCGCTCGGGTTCGGTCGTCCCTCGCGCACGACGTGTCGACCGCCGCTCGCGGGTGCTCGCGGCGGTCGAGGCGCGCACGCCACGCCGACCGTTCAGTCTCCTGGTGGACTGAAAGGGCGAGGCGCGCTGGCGGCGTAGCGTAGTCGCTCTGTGGGCCCTATCCGAGCGAACGGATGTGAGCGAGGATATCCCGCAGAGCGACCGCGAGCGCGCCGAGGGCTTTCGAGGTGGTGGCGGTCTGGGTGGCATCGTGTACCGGTGTGTTCGCTGGCCGGCCGAGGGCTCTCGAGGTGGGGGCGGTTCGAGTCCCTCCCGCGAACGGCTCTCCTCCCATGCTTCTTTCGAAATCGTGCAAACGACATCCGGTTGCGTCAGTACGCGGTGATGGCGGCGTCCTCGGTGTCGGCGAGGTACCGGCGAATCCGCCCCCGATCCCACCCCAGCGGCGACACGATACTTTCGGCCGCCCGGACGAGCAGGTCGGCGTAGAACGCCGCGTCGTACCGGTCGACGTCCTCGTGGGCCAGCCGGACGCGGGCCGCCGAGCGCTTGTCGTCGTCGACGACGACGTACTCGACGTCCTCGCCGGGCGGGACGGTGAACTCCTGGACGGCGGCCCGCTCGAGCGCCGCGGCGTTCCGGGTGTACCGGCCGTACTCCGCGAGGTCCTGGGAGACCCGCCGCCGGATGCGGAGGGCGTCGGGGTCGACGTCGCCGGCGCGGAGGTCTGCGAGCTGGACCGCAAGCCGGTCGCAGACCGGTTCGGGCGCGCGGGTCTCGTCGAGGGTCTCCAGCCACGTCGCCTGGCAGTCCTCGACGAACGGCGGCGTGCTGCGCTGGCGGAGTTCGATGCCGCGCTGCTTGAAGCCGTCGCCGTCGGCGCGCTTCCCGAAGTACCGGTTCAGGGCGCCCTCGTCGCTGTCCTTCCGGGGGACGAACGCGATCCAGTCGAAGGCGCCCTCGTACTCGAGGGTGATCCCGACCTCGTCGGTGACCTCGCGGGCGACGTCCTCCAGCGGGGTCTGCTCGCGGTCGGGCATCGCCTGCACCCAGAGGCTGTCGACGATGCCGTGGACGACGCGCCAGCCGTGGCCCTCGAGGGTCGCCTTCGCGTCCAGGAGGATCTCGCGGGCGACGGCGTTGATAGCCTCGTGGCACTCGATCCGGCCGAACTTCGCGTTGCTGAACCCCTGGTAGCCGAAGCAGGACACGAGGATCCACTTCAGCGCGCTCGCCCGGCCCCCCAGCGCGGCGGCGCGCTCGGCGTCGTCGGTGGCGTCGATCCGTTCTTTGTACCGCTTGCGGTCGGTGACGATGGGCTCCAGCACCTCGCGGATGTAGCCCTCGTCGTCGCAGATGCTGTAGCCGAGGCCGGGGACGTCCTCGCGGTCGGCGTGGCAGTCACACCGGATGACGTCCGGGCTGACGTTCCGCGTGATCATGATGTTCGGGTACAGCGACGCGAAGTCGAGTTCGTGGACGGCCTCGTGGAGGCCGACGTCCGGCGAGAAGATGAAGCCGCCGCGGTCGGCCGCCTGCAGCGTCGTCATCGGCTTGAACCGCTCGTGGCGCCAGGAGTTCCACGGCACCAGGACGCCCCGGTCGGTCGCCACCCGGATCTGGATCGAGGTCAGGACGTTCCCGATGCTCGCCCACGCGGTCTCCTGGAGCGGCTTCCGGGCGCGCTCGACGAGGTCCAGCAGACCGCTGACGTTCGTCTGCCGCCAGAAGAAGGAGTTCGAGACGTCGACGATCGCCCGCCCGGGGACGTTGTACCGCGCCGGCGAGTGGCCGACGCGGCCGTAGCTCTCGTAGGTCGACTCGGCGGCCAGCCGCTCCCAGCCGGGCCGCCGCCCGAGTTCGACCCCGTCGCGGTCGTGCTCGCGGGCCTTCCGGTACAGCAGCGGCACGAGGTCGCCGGCGCTCACCACCAGCACGTCGGGGTCCCGCGCGGCGAGGGCGGCGGCGACGGCGTCGAGGACGTCGCCCTCGGTGTCGCCGGCGGCCTCGCCGTCGACGGTCAGCCCGGCGACGTCGCCGTCGTTCAGCGCCTTCGGCGACAGCCGCAGCGCGAGGGTCGACGGCGGCCGGTCGGTCGGCGGCGTCGGGTCGACGCCGCACTCGAGACAGTACCGGAACTCCCGGGCGAGGTCGACGTTGAACAGCCGGTAGGCGCCCGGGTCGCCCCACCCCCGGACCTCGTGGGCGACGCCGGTGAGCGACTCCAGCGTCGTCGCGTCGACGCGGAGCACCGGCTCGGGGTCGTTCCGCCACACCGTCCGCCAGCGCTCGACGTCGGTCGCGGCGACGCCCGGGTGGGAGTCCAGGTGCGATTCGGCCTCGGCCAGCGCGGCGTCGGCGCCGTGGGCGGCGACGTAGCACGTCGGCGTGTAGTCGGTGTCGACCGCACACTCGACGCCGTCGTCGGTCAGCGACCACCGGTGGACGTCGCCGTCGCGGTAGTCGATCTTGAACGTCATGCGTCCCCGCCGTCGGTCGTCGTCGCGGCGCCCTCGCCGGCCGGGCCCCCGGGTTCGTCGGCCTGGCCCTCGGGACCGCCGGCCCGGCCATCGGGGTCGCCCTGGTTCTCGCGTTCGCCACCCTGGCTCGCGGGCGCGACGACAGTTCGGCGAGCCGCTTCTCCTGGCCGAGCAGCATCGACACGAGGATGGGCTCCATCGGGTCGTCGTTGTTCAGGTAGCCGGCGGCGTCGGCGTGGGCGTCGGCGTACTCGAACAGCCGGTCGAAGGGCGCCTGGTCCCGCCGGCGGAGCGCCCGGCGGTAGTCGCCCCAGCGGGACTTCACCGCCTCGAGGACGTTCCGGAACGTCGGGTTAGTGCGGCCCAACGCGGGCCACCTCCCGGGGCTCGACGGCCGCCTCGGTCTCCGCCTCCGGGCCCGCCGACAGCGCCGCGGCGTGCCGCCGCTCGAGGACGCGGCGCCAGAACGCGAGCGTGGTCTGGACGCCGCCGGGCCGCTCGTAGACGAGCGTCTCGAACGCCTCGCCGGTGAACCGCGGGCCGAACCGGGTGTGGACACACTCCAGCGTCCGGTCGCAGCGGCCGGCGACCGCCTCGCCGAGGCCGGCCCGGCCGGTCGTCGAGACCAGCACGGGGACGTCCCGGCGGGCGGCGACGGTCTCGAGGCGGTCGAGCGCGCCCGCGAGCATCGTCTCGCCCTCGCCGGTCCGGAGGTCGTCGGCGCCGTAGAACCAGTCGACCGCCGGCGCGACGACCAGCCCCGTCGCCGGCGTCATCGGGCCCTCGACGTCCTCGAGCAGGCTGTAGTGCTGGAACGCGGTGAACGCCCGCGCGACGCGGATGCGGTCGAGGACCCGTGGGCTCGGCGCGACCTTCGAAAGCGACGTCGTCGCCGCGTTGTTCTCCGCGTCCACCCACACCGCCTCGGCGTCCCCGAGCAGGACGTGGTCGAGCGCGAGCGACTGCAGGGCCCCGGCGGCCTGCCCGTCGGTCTCGAGGAGCGTCAGCCCCGGGTCGAGGTCGGGGAACGTCGGTTCGTCCGCCAGCGTCGTGTGCGCCATGGCCGAGGGGTGGACCGGCGGCCGCAAGAGCGCGGCCGAGGCGGTTCCGGGCTTCCGGGAACGGCCGAACCGGCGGCCGGGCCGGGGGCGTCGCGGAACCGCCCCGGAAACGGGGCCGGGCCGGGGCCGTCGGTGGCTTCGGCCGCCTCACTCGCCGCGGGTTCCGAACAGCCCACCGGTCCGCTCGGTCCACGTCGCGAGGCCGGGGTCGACGCCGACGTCCCCGCGCGAGACCCGGAGCCAGCCGACGACCAGGAGGTACGTGACCGGGTACAGGACGAGCGCCGGGGCCATCGCGTCGACGCCGGGCACGGTGCCGGTCACGTGGACGACCGCGCGGGCCCGCTCGGGGTCGGCGAACAGCGGGCCGGCGGCGAAGCTGCTGGCCCAGTGGACGCCGATGGTCGCCGCCAGGTCGCCGGTGTGGACGTACAGCAGCCCGAAGACGGCGCCGCCGAGGGCCGTCGCCGCCGCGTCGATCGCTGTCGGCGTCCCGTGGATCGCGGTGAAGAACAGCACGCCGACGAGCCAGCCGCCGAGCACCGCTCGGTGGCGGCCGACGCCGCGGGCGTGCAAGCCCTCCGCAGCGACGGCGAGCACGATGGCGAAGAACACGACGTCCTGCACCCAGGTGTTGATGGCCAGGGACGCGAAGACGCCGACGACGCCGGCCACCTCGCCCCCGCCCAGTGCCGGGCCCGCAGCGAGGTCGAACCACCCGAGGTTCGCCGCGAGAACGTGCCAAGCGGTCCAGACCGCGAGGCCGGCGAGGAGTGCGACGCCGAGGTCCGCCACCCACCGTCGGGAGGCGGTGACGCCGTAGTCACTGATCGGTCGGCGGTCGACGAGCGCCGCCCAGGCCACCAGCACGCCGAGGAAGATGACACCCTGGACGGGGCCGCCGGCGACCATTCCGCGTAGCCCGATGGCCGCCTGGACCCGCGCGGCGAGGAGGCCGACGAGCGGCAACAGCGGCACCGCTAAAAGGACCCGCCAGGTCGCGCGGAGCCGGGTGGTCTCGGTGCCGATCGCGGCTCGACGGAGGGTCGCCGTCGCCCGGGCCATGGCGGCTCCTGCGGGGCAGCGCCCATAGTGGTGCGTGCCGACTCGTCGCTCGACACGCGATCGAGGCGTGGTTCGCGAGGGACATCGCGCCCCGCCGACACGCAGTCAGTACCTTCTTGGGCGCTCGAAGCGTCCCGTCCGCGCAGATGGGAACGACGACGTGGGAGGACCCCACCGTCGAGGCGACCGTCGCCACGCTGGAGGAGGCCGTCCGGGCCGGCGACACCATCACCGTCTTCGCCGAGTGCGAGGTCGAGTACGACGGCCGGGCGACCGGCTACCTCGGCCCCGGCGAGCGCGTGATCCTCCTGAAGCCAGACGGGACGCTTCTCGTCCACCGGCCGGCGGGCAACGACCCGGTCAACTGGCAGCCGCCGGGCAGCACCGTCACCGCCGACGTGGCGGACGGCGACCCCGTCATCACGGCCCGCCGCTCGGCGCCGGACGAACGCGTCCGGGTGTTCCTCCGGGACACCTACCAGCTGACGACCTTCGCCGCCGACGACACCGCGCCGCTGGAGCTCGACGGCACCGAGACGGACATGCACGAGTACATCCTCGACCACCCCGCGGCGGTCGACGACGGCCTCCGCGCCATCGAGCACGAGCGGGACACCCCGTACGGGACCATCGACGTCTACGGCACCGACGAGGAGGGCCGCCCGGTCGTCATCGAGGTCAAGCGGCGGCAGGCGTCGCTCACCCACGTCGATCAGCTGAACCGGTACATGGAGCAGTTCCGCGAGTCAAACCCGGACGCCCGCGGCATCCTCGTCGCCCCGGCGGCGAGCTCGCGGGTCCGTCGCTCGCTGCGGGAAAAGGACCTCGAGTTCGTCGCGCTCGACGAGTTCGCGACGAACCGCGGCGAGGTCGCCTCGACGACGTTCGAGGACTTCCAGTAAGCCGCGCGGCTGACGCCTGGCTGACGATCCGGAGGCGGAGCCGACGCGAGCGCGCCGTTCGACCGCCTGCAGGCGGTGAGGTTTTATATCGCCTCGGTCCGCAGACATGTCGGTCGCTGGCGGCTCGAGAAGTCCGTGCCCGCGACCGACGTCATCGAGACGTTCAAGCGGAACGGCGACTTCATCCTGGACGACGAGAAGGTCGTCCTCCCGCTACACGAGCCGGACGGCGCCGACCTCACCGGCGAGTTCCTCATCTACTACCCGGACCACGTCGTCCCCTGCGTCGTCTACCACGACTTCTCGACCGGCTACCTCGCCGAGGTCGCCATCGAGGACCTCGGCGAGACCTATCCGGCCTGGCGGCTCCGCTTCTGGCACCCGGAGTTCGACCCCGGGACCGAGCCCGCCTACGCGCTTGAGGCCGACGCGGCCGACCCGGCCGACATCGAGCCCGACGAGCCGGTCGAGAGCGACGCCCCGTTGCCGGACGACGGCGAGGCGTTGCTGGAGGAACTCCGCGCGATGATCGCCGACCAGGAGACGGCCGAGCGGGAGGACGCCCGGCGGGCGTGCGAGCGGCTGCCGGCGGCGCAGTTCCTCGCCGACCGCGGCGGCCTCGAGGGACTGGTGGCCGCCGGGACGACTGAAGACGCCTACGGCCAGCAACTGCACCGGTTCCGCATTCCCGACGAACGCCTGGACGGGCCGGTGGACGTCACGGAGGAGTACGGCATCTATCCCGGCTCGGAGGTGCTGGTTGACAGTATCGAGGACGTCCCGGGCTTTCCCGCGGAGGCGGACGTCGTGGACATCGAGGGCCGTCAACTGGAGCTGTCCTTCCACTGGGACCGGGGTCCCGACAACCCCGACCTCGGCGTCTTCGACCTGGAGTCGGCTCATCAGTTCGTCGTCGGGGAGCTGCTCAACCCGGTGCCGCACGAGCGCAAGCGGGCGGCCGTCTCGACGGTCGCCTGCGACGAGCGGAAGCGCGGCTGGCTCAGCGGCACCGCCGCGGTCGGGTTCCGGGACGGCTTCGAGGTCCCGCTGTCGAAGGCCCGGCTCAACAAGTTCCAGTACGAGGCCGCCTACGGCGCGCTCACCGCCGACGACGTCTTCTGCATCCACGGCCCGCCCGGCACCGGGAAGACCCGGACGCTGGTGGAGGTCGTCCGCGCCGCCTGCGCCGACGGCAACCGGGTGCTCGCCGTCGCCCACTCCAACCAGGCCGTCGACAACCTGCTCGTCGGCGACAGCACCCCCGACCAACCCGACCCCTCCTCCATCCACGCCGCCGTCGAGACCACCGACCTCACCGCCGCCCGCGCCGGCGACCGCACCAGCAACGACCTCGTCGCCGAGCGGTACGCCGGCAACGACCTCTACCAGTCCGACGTCGTCTGCGCGACGACGAGCGGCGCCCACCGCTTCGGGGAGGACATCTTCGAGTACGCCATCGTCGACGAGGCCACCCAGGCGACGATCCCTGACACCCTCATTCCCGCCGCCAGCGCCCAACGGCTCGTGCTGGCCGGCGACCACAGGCAGCTGCCACCGTACTACGCCGGGGAGGGCGAGGCCGAGGAGGCGATGGTCGAGTCGCTGTTCGACCACCTGCTGGCGCTGTACGGCGACGACGTCGCCGCCACGCTCAAGACGCAGTACCGGATGCACGAGGCCATCGCCGCCTTCCCCAACGCCGAGTTCTACGACGGCGACCTCACCCACGGCCAGCGGAACCGCACCTGGTCCATCGCGCCGCTTGCCCCCCTCGCGGCCGTCCACGTCGAGGGCACCGAGGAACGCAGTCCGGCCAACTCATACTACAACGAGGCCGAGGCCGCCGTCGTCGGCGAGGAGGTCGCCCGCCTGCTGGACGTCGGCGTCACGCCCGACGACGTCGGCGTCATCACCCCCTATTCCGGACAGATCGGGAAGATCCGGGCGGCCCTCGCCCGGCTGGACCACCACGGCGCCGGCCGCGTGAAGGTGGCCACCGTCGACGCCTTCCAGGGCAGCGAACGCGAGGCCATCGTCGTCTCGTTCGTCCGCAGCAACTCCGAGGGCCACAGCGGCTTCCTCACGTTCCCCAACGAGGGCCCGCGCCGGCTGAACGTCGCGCTGACCCGGGCCCGCAAGCGCTGCGTGCTCGTCGGGAACTTTGACACCCTCCGGACGCGGGCGCCCGGCACGGACCCCGAGGACAGCGCCGCTGACGTCTACCAGCGGCTCTACGAACATCTCGAGGAGACAGGTTCACTCTCACAGCAGGAACGCTCGATCGAATGATCCGACGATCCGCGTTCGGGGTGCGAAAGTCTTACTATGAACGACTCGAAATATATGAACGATGAGTAAGACTGAACGAACGGAAGACTCTGAGAAGGAAGTCGTCGCCGTCACCAAACACGGCCAGGCGACCATCCCGAAACAGTTCCGCGAGAAGCTCGGGATCACCGCCCCCGGAAAAGTTCTGTTCCGGGAGGCCGAGGACGGCACGATCGTAGTGGAACACGTCCGCTCACCCGGCGAGATGCGCGGCTTCGCCGCCCGACACACTGCAACCACCGACCAGCCGGCGACCGACATCCTCCAGAAGAACCGCCACGAGGAACGAACCGACCGCGACGAGCAGGTCTCCGCGGAGGAGTAAGGGCGGTCCCCGACCGCGTCGTCTTCGACGCCGAACCGCTCGTCGCCCACGCCGACGACGAACCCGGAAGCGACGTCGTGGAGACGTACCTCGACGCGGTCGCCATCGAGGACACCACCGGCTACACCACTTCCGTGAATCTCACCGAGATCCGCTACACCATCGCACGAAAATACGACCGCAGTACGGCCGACGAGTATCTCGACTGGCTCTCCGACCTCGGTATCGAAACCGTGACCGTCGGCGACGCCTGGCTGACGGCCTCGGAGTACATCCTCAGGTACAACCCGGCACTCGGTGATTCGTTCGCACTCGCAACCGCCGAACACCTCGAAGCGACACTCCTGGTCGGCCGCGACGACGACTACGACGACATACCCGACGTCCCGATAGAACGATTCCGAGAGGGAACGCTGTGCTCCCCTCGTTCGTTCGGCAGCTCCCCTTAGGTCGGCGTCTCGCCTTTCACGGTCGTCCGCTCGCCCCTGGGGGTCCCGCTCCGCTGACAGGCTGCTTCGCTCGCGGCTCCCGGCGGCTCGCGGATCGCTTTCGCTCCCCGCTCGCCAAATTGAGGCGCTCCCGCTGGTCGCGCCTCGCAGTCGCTGCTCACCCTTGGAGGTCTCGCTCTGCTCACGGGTCGCTTTGCTCGCGGCTCCCGCTGGTCGCCGCTCGCCCTTGGAGGTCTCGCTCTGCTCACGGGTCGCTTTGCTCGCGGCTCCCGCTGGTCGCCGCTCACCCTTGGAGGTCTCGCTTCACTCGACCTCCCGCTCCCCGCTCGCTCGTTCCAAGGTCTCCTGCGGTCGGCCTCGCGCCGCTCGACTTCCCGCTCCCGCTCGGAATCTCGGGACGCTCCCTCCGGTCGCGTCCCGCTGCTCACGGCTCCCTGCGGTCACCGCTCGCCCATTCCGAGGCGCCTCACTCCGTTCTGCGCCTCGCTACTCCTCGCGG
>PXQY01000044.1:13324-14363 GCA_003021745.1 Halobacteriales archaeon QH_7_69_31 | reverse complement strand
CTCACTCCGTTCGGCGCCTCGCTACTCCTCGAACGGCAGTTCGGGCTCGTACCCCGTGGCCTCGACGGCCTCCTCTAGCACCGCCTCGACGTTCTCGCCCGTCGCGACGCTCATGTAGTGGTCCGCGTCGACGTCTCGCGACCGATCCGCTTTGTTACAGACCGACAACACCGGCACATCGAACGACGACTCCAGTTTCGCCAGCAGGTCCAGCTGCCGCTCCAGCGGGTAGCCGCAGTCCTCGCTGGCGTCGACCAACACGAGCACGGCGTCGGCCAGATGCGTCAGCGCCGAGACGGCCTGTGATTCGATGGCGTTGCGCTCCTCGGCCGGCCGGTCGAGCAGCCCCGGCGTGTCGACGAGCTGATAGCGGACGTGGTCCCGCTCGAGGTGGCCGACGGTGATTCGAGTGGTGGTGTACGGGTAGGCGGCCGTCTCGGTGTCGGCGTTCGTGAGGTGGTTGACGAAGGAGGACTTCCCGACGTTCGGATAGCCGGCGACGACGATGGCCGGTTCGTCGGCCCGGATCTCCGGCAGCGTCCGCAGCGCCTCGCGGGCCTCACCGATCGCGAGCAGGTCGTCGGCGACGTCCTCGGTGACGTCCGCGAGCCGGGCGAACGCCTGCCTCCGGAGCTTCCGCGCGGTCTCGGTGTCCGCCGTCCGGATGCGGCCCTGGTATTCCCCCTTGATGTCGTCGGCTTGCCGCCCCGCCGTCATGACCGCCGACAGCGACTGCCGGAGCGCGTCGACCCCGCCGACGTCGGTGTCCGAAAGCGTCGCGTCGGCGAACTCGTGGTAGAATGGGTCGAGCTCGTCGAAGTCAGGCCACGACGTCACGACGTTCTCCAGGTTGTCCGAGAGGATGTTGCCGGCCGTCTGCAGCATCGATTCCTGGGCCTTCTTGCCCCGCTTGGCCCGCCCCGCCCGTGCCGCCCGCGAGAACGCCTTGTCGACCAGCTCCCCCGACCGGGGCGTCGTCGGAAGGTCCTCGAACTGCATACAAGGGGTAGACCACGCCGCCGTATAAGCGCCGCGTGTC
>PXQY01000044.1:0-13276 GCA_003021745.1 Halobacteriales archaeon QH_7_69_31 | reverse complement strand
ACCCCCTGGGTCAGGCGGTCCCCGCTCTCCCCGGTGCGGCCCCGCAGACTCTCCCCGGTGCGGCCCCGCAGACTCTCCCCGTCGCGGCCCCGCCGACCCCGAAGTCGTCGCCAGCGGGACCGTCGGCTCGTTCCAGTCGCCATCGACACTGCCATTGGCGGTGCTATTGGCGGGCTCCTGGCCGATTAAGTGTCCGCGGCTCACAGGTAGGATATGGCTCAGATCGACCCCGAGGCGCTGCTCCCGAACGACCGCGTCCAGCAGGCCGCAATCGACGGCGAGGTCACGCAGCTCAGCCGCGGCGGCTCGAACCGGTACGCATCCGAGGGCGACACCTTCGAGCTCGGGGGCACAAGGTTCCAGGTCACGAGCGTCGAGGAACGCACCCTCGGCGACCTCACCGACGCCGACGCCGAGCGGGAGGGCTCGCCGTCGCTGGACGCCTACAAGTCCCGTATGGAGCAGGTCCATCCCGGCGACTTCGAGTGGGACGACGGAAGCAGCATCGTCACCTACCGGTTCGAGCGGCAGTAATCCTCGGGAGACGGCCGACCCCCGGACTTTGTATCGACCGTCGAGGACACGATAGTATGCTCGCTCCCGCCGAGGCCGTCGCCGACGCCCTCCGGACCGAGGACCGACGCGACTCCGTCGTCGTGTACGCCGATCCCGACGGCGAAACGGTGCTCCACCAGGGGCCGGCGACGATCCGGGCCAACGGTTGGGTCGAACTGCCGAGCGGCCGACTGCTGTCGCCGTCGGCCGTCCACCATTTCGACCGCGACCCGTAGTCAGCGCCGCTCGCGGAGCTCCCGTCGCAGGTCGGCCAGCTCCATCCCCTGCATCGACAGCAACACGAGGAGGTGGTAGACGATGTCGGCCGCCTCGTGGGCGAGGGCCTCGTCGTCGCCGTTCTTGGCGGCGAGCAGGAGCTCCGTCGTCTCCTCGCCGAGCTTCTCTAAGACCGCGTCCTCGCCCTTCTCGTGGGTGAAAAGCGACGCGGTGTACGAATCGTCGGGCAGCTCGGCCTTCCGTGACTCGACGACGGCGAACAGCTCCGAGAGCACCTCGTCGGTCGACGCGTCCCCCTCGAGGCCCCCGTCGTCGGTGCCGTCGGTCATGCAAGCAGCTCCCGGACGTCGTCGAGCTGTTCGTACTCCTCGGGCGGCTCGCTGCCGGCCTCGAACACCGACTCCTCGACCTCGATGGCGGCGTTCGTGCGGGCCGCAAGCGCCAGCGAGTCGCTCGGGCGGGCGTCGACCACGGCGTTCGTCCGCGGCGTGACCACGTGGAGGTCGGCGACGTACGTGTCGTCCTCCAGGTCCGCGACGACGACCCGGTCGACGCGGCCGCCGAGTTCCTCCATCACGTCCAGAAAGAGGTCGTGCGTCAGCGGCCGGCCGACGTCCGCGGCGTCGAGGCCTCGCGCGATGCTGGTGGCCTCCTCGACGCCGATGAAGATGGGGAGGACGTCCTCGGAGCCTTCGACGCCGAGGGTGACGACCGCGGCGAGGCCCCCGGGCGTCTCGGCGACGCGGACGCCCTCGATGTGTGCATCCATACACCGCCCGAGCACGTCGAGCGGCAAAAGCCCGTCCTTCGGCGGAACCTCCCGAGGCGGTCACCCACACGGGTTCACGAGAGCAACCGTCCTGCCATTGCGAGGGTGATGACACCGCCGATACAGGCGAGGATAAAGCCCCCATACCGGATGAGGGCGACCGCCCCGTCCGACAGCTCGAACTCGTCCGGTTCCTTGTCGATATCGAAGGATTTCACCCACCGGACGAAGCGATCGAACCAGGGTGGATACGCCGCATAGATCACTCCGATGGCGAGGAAGAGCAGGCCGACGAACAGTTTGTCGAACACGTCCGGGACCATACGATCCGTGGCGGATCGACGGATTAAAAAATTGTGTCGGTCCTCGGCCGCCCGGCGGTGCCCGGCTTCGTCGCGCACGGTAGAACCCACTTGAGGCGCCTTTCTGGCCCCGGGGCGAAGTAGCCACCGCCTAGCCCACTCGAGCGGCCACGATCTGCTCCATGGCAGGAGGGAGGATTTAATCCGAGGTGCTGCCATCATCCGATTATGCGCTTGGAGAACGACACAGTGTTCATCACCGGCGCCGGATCCGGGATCGGACGGGCCACCGCGCTCACGGTCGCTGCGGACGGTGCGTTCGTCGTCGCGACCGACGTCGACGACGACGGCGGCGAGGAGACCGTCGCCGCGATCGAGGAGGCGGGCGGCGACGCGGTCTTCCAGCACCTCGACGTGACCGACGCCGAGGCGTTCGACGCCGTCGTCGAGACGACCGTCGAGGAGTACGGCCTCGACGCCGTCGTCAACAACGCCGGCGTCGGCCACCCGCCGGCGACCGTCGAGGACGTCTCCGACACCCTCTTCGAGTACGTCCTCGACGTGAACCTCCGCGGGGTGTGGCACGGCTGTCAGACCACGCTGCCCCACCTCAAAGAGCAGGGCGGCGGCGCCATCGTCAACGTCGGGAACGCCGTCTGTCCGGGGTTCATCGAGACGCCGCTCGGCGACCAGTACTTCCAGTCGAAGGACGACCCGGAGGCGGCCAAGGAGCGGGCCGCCGAGAAGTACCCGCTGAAGCGGCTCGGCGACCCCGAGGAGGTCGCCGACGCCATCGCCTTCCTCCTCTCGGAGGAGGCGTCGTTCGTCACCGGCCACGGCCTCGTCGTCGACGGCGGCTTCTCGGTCAGCTGACCGGGTCGTGTCAACGGCCTGCCACCCGCGAGGAAGGCTTTTGACCGCCTCGGGCGACCGTCCGTCGTGGACGAGTTCGTCACGCCGCCGCCGCTGTCGCCCGGCGACCGTATCGCGGTCCTCGCGCCGTCCAGCGGCAGCGCCCACGACGCACCGCACGTCTTCGAGCTGGGACTCGAACGGCTCCGGACGGGCTTCGACCTCGAGCCGGTCGTCTACCCGACGGCCCGCCAGTCGTACGAGTTCCTCGCCGACAGCCCGCGGGCGCGAGCCGCCGACGTCCACGCCGCCTTCCGTGACCCCGACGTCGGCGGCGTCGTCGCGACCATCGGCGGCCACGACCAGCTCCGCGTCCTGCGACACCTCGACGCCGACGTTCTCCGGTCGAACCCCACGCGCTTTTTCGGGATGAGCGACAACACCAACCTCGGGCTGTTCCTCTGGCGGGCCGGCGTCGTCTCCTACAACGGCGCCCAGCTGATGAACGAGCTGGCGGTGCCCGGCGAACTGCCGGCCTATACCGAGCGGTACTGCCGGCGGGCGTTCTTCGAGGCCTCGCTCGGCGAGCTTTCGGCCAGCGACGAGTGGACCGACGAGCCGACGACGTGGTGGACGGACCCCTCCGAGATGGGGTCGCCGCCGGCCTACGAGCCGAACCCGGGGCCGCGGTGGGCGGGCGGCGACGCGACCGTCACGGGGCGGCTGTGGGGCGGCAATCGGGCGGTCGTCGGGTGGCACCTGGCGGCCGACCGCTACCTGCCGCCCGCCGACGCCCTCGACGGCGCGGTGCTGTGTCTGGAGACCGCGGAGACCATCCCCGAGCCCGAGGAGGTGGCCGCGACGCTCACGTGTCTCGGCGAGCGTGGCCTGCTGGAACGGTTCGAGGCCGTCCTCTTCGGCCGGCCGCCGGCCCGGAGCTACCTCCAGGAACCGCCACGCGAAGAGCGGGAGGCCTACCGCGAGCGGCTTTACGCAGCGGTCGTCGAGACGGTCGCCCGATACGCCCCGGCAGCGCCGGTCGTGCTGGGGCTGGACTGGGGCCACACGACGCCGACGACGCCGCTACCGCTCGGCGCCCGCGTCGATGTCGACCCCGCGACCGAAACGGTGCGGTTCCCGTGACCACCCTCGCACTGCCGGAGACGGGGCTATTATGACCGACAGCCGCCAAGCGCCGACCATGGAGTTCAGCCTCCCCGTCGCGCTCGGTGCGCTGGTGGTCGTCATCGCCGCCGGCCTCGGTGGACTGCTAGCCGCGCCGATCCCGATGGGGACCGACACCATCGTGATGATGGTCGCGCCCTCGATGCTCGTCTTCGGCCTCGTCGCGTTCGGCCTCGGCGTCAAGCACGGCGAGCACCGCGCGGGCTAGTCGGCGACGGCCGGCTCGAACTCGCGGCCGAACACCGCGAACAGCACGACTCCGAGGAGCCCGATGGCCGACGCCGCGGTGAACGCGGCGGTCGGCGAGACGGCGTAGATGGCGCCGCCGACGGCCGCCGAGGGGATGACGACGACGTTCCGGACGAGGTAGTACGTGCCGGTCACGCGGCCGCCCGCCCCGGCCTCGGCAGGCCCGACGATCAGCGCCTTGTGCGCCGGCAGGCCGGCAAAGCGGAGCCCCGAGAACGCGAACAGGACCGCCAGTACGGTCGCGTCCGGCGGGGCGGTGATGAGAAGCACCGGGAAGACGGCGTAGACGACGAACCCGATTGCGACGACAGGCTTGAGGCCCACCCGGCGCGTGAGCCGGGCCACCGGCACCATCACGATAAGGGCGACGACCATCTCCAGGGCCAACAGCACGCCGAAGTACGCACGGTGTCGGCGACGAGCAGCGGCCGGAGCGGGGCGGGCATCGACCGGAGGTCATCGAGCAGCGCCGTGACGCCGGCGAACGACGAGCCGACGGTGTCCTCGCTGGCGTCGTAGAGGACGTGCTGGGCGACTGTCCCGAGCATGCCGACGCCGGCCGCGATGGCGAGCACGATGCGGAACCCCGGCTCGAAGGCGTAGGTCGCGAGGACGCCTGCAGCGAGGAGCGGCCCGAGGAGGAAGGCGGTCCGGCGGACGGTTTCGGTGCTGGCGAAGCCGGTGGCCAGCCGGTCCGGCTCGACGGCCTGTTTGACGACGGCGAAGGTGGCGCCGAGGCCGAGGGACTTCCAGGCCTGTGCGAACAGCAGCCCGAGGAAGATGCCGACCGGGAGGACGGCCGGGTCGAGCCAGCCGACCACCACCTCGCGACCGACGACGTCGACGGTCGTGCCGACGGCGGGCAGCGTGACGGTGCCGAACCGCGCCGCGAACAGCCAGACGACGAACCCGAGCGTCGAGGCCAGGCCGAACAGCGTGAGGGCGAGCCGGGAGCCGATGCGATCGGACACGGCGCCGCCCGGGTAGGGGTAGACCGCGGCAAGGAGGTTCCCGGCGGTACCGAACAGCCCGATGGCGACCGCGCCGGCGCCCAGCACCGACATGTACCGCGGGACGTACCGGCTCGTCATCTGGAAGCCGAGACTGAACGCGAACATCGCGACAGACAGCACGAGCACGTCCCGCTCTAACGCGACGAACCGTCGGACGGTTGCCCGGACGCCGGTGTCCTCGGCCGCGGCGCCGTCGTCCATGTCGGGAGTTGCTGTGGGTGGAGCGTAAAAGGAGTTGGTCGGGCGCGGGCGGCGCGAGCGGAGCGAGCGCCGCCGGACGGGCGAGCGGGAGGTGCGAGGCGCGAGCGGAGCGAGCGCCTCGTAGTCGCGAGCGGTGAGCGAAGCGACCCGCGAGCACCGACCGGAGGGAGGGACGACACGCGAGCCGCGAGGCGCGACCGAAGGGAGGCCTCGGAACGAGTGAGCGGGGAGCGAAGCGACCCGCGAGCCGAAAAACGCCCCCGGATGGCCGACCCGCCGTGCGGCTCACCGCTGCCCCGCACCCGGCGAAAATCGTCCCGTTCGAGCGTTGCTGTACCTCGGCGGGCGGCAGCCGGCCTACGACCGTTTGCGGACAGCGATCAGGGCCGCCGCGAGCGCGACGAGCGCGGCGAGGACGCCGAAGCCGGCGCCGTCGCCGTCGGTGCCGTCGCCGCCGTCGGTGTCGTCACCGTCCATGGTGTCGTCGCCGTCAGTGGCGGTGGGCTCGCCGCCGTCCCCGGCGCTCTGCATCGAGACCGTCCGCTCGCTGAACTGGTTGATGCCGACGATGACGTCGACGGCTGCCTCGGCGCTCCCGGACTGCCGGACCATGTAGCGCGACTGGTCGGCGCCCTCGGTGGCGGCCCGGACGTCGCTGTAGGACTCGGCCTGTGCGGCGGCCTCGCCGTCGACGTAGACCTCGAGGCTCTCGGCGTTCTCGACCGCGCTCTCGGAGACCGTCGTGATGAGGACCTTGCCCTGGCTCTCGGTCCGCTCGACGGTGACGTTGATGCGGTTCTGGCTGCGCTCCTGTACCTCGGCGTTGGTGTCCTGGCCGTACGTCACGACGCTTTCGGCGCTTTCCTCGCCGTCCTCCCCGCTCTCGGCGGCGCCGTAGACGTACACCTCGGCGGTCGCCTTGCCGTTCTGGATCATCTCCTCCTGGGTCTTCTCGCTGTCGGAGCGCTCGTCGTTGTACTGCCGGTAGACCAGCTGGCTGTCCTCCTCGACGCGGGCGGTCACCTGGCCGTCGGCGTTCGTCGTGACGTTGCCGTCACCGACGACGATGAAGGTGCCCTGCGCACCGTCGTCGCCCTGGACGACCACTCGCGAGTCGCCCTCGGAGGAGGCGTCACCGCTGACGTTCGCCTGGACGACTTGGTCGCCGTCGCTCGCGGTGAACGTGACGACGCCCCGCTGGTTGTCGTGGGCCTCCATGTCGGTGCCGCTCTCGAAGGCCACCGACGCGCTGGCGCTACCCTGACTGCTGGTGCTGACCGCCGACCCGCTGATGGCGGTGCTCGAGGAGGCGCCGGCGTCGACGCCGATGCCGCCCTCGGTCTCGCTGGCCGACTGGGCTCGCACGCTGTCGACGACGACCGAGCCGTCGACGGCGTAGTTCGTCACCGCCGCGTTCCCCGTCTCGAACTGTACGAACGTGCCGCTGTACGCCTCGCCCTCCGCCTGCTGGGTCGCCGCGGGCGCCGCGGCGGCGCCGATCACGGACGTGACCAACAGTGCTGTGAGGACCGTCGCTCTGAGATTCATTTGCATCATAGTGTTGACCTGTTTATTACTTAAGGGTTGTCGTTCACGCCCGGTACCTCGCCGCGACGAACGCCGCGGCGAGTGCCGCTACCGCCAGGAGCGCACCGAAGCCGGGGCCGTCGGCGGCGATGCCGTCGCCGCCGGTGTCGCCGTCGCTCTGCATGCTGATCGACCGCTCCGAGAACTCGTTGACGCCGACCACCACGTCCGTGGCGGCCTGCGCACTCGAGTCACTGCGGACGAGGTAGCGCGACTGATCGGCGCCCTGGGTGGCCGCCTCGACGTCGCTGTAGGACTCGGCCTCCGCGGCGGCCTCGCCGTCGACGTACACCTCGGTGCTCTCGGCGCTGCCGAACGCCTCGTCGGAGACGGTCGTGATGATGACCCTCCCCTCGCTCTCGCTGCGCTCGGCGGTCATGTTGATCTCGCTCTCACTGCGCTCCTCCACCTCGACGCTGGTGTCCTCGCTGTACTGGACGACGCTCGTGGCCTCGCCCTCGGCGTCGCCGCCGCTCTCGGCCGCGCTGTGGACGTACACCTCCGCGGCGGCCGTGCCGTCCTGGATCATCCGCTCTTGGGACTCGTCGTCGTCGGACCGCTCGCCCTCGTACTGCCTGTAGACGAGCTGGCCGTCGCCGTCGATCCGCGCGACGACGTCCCCGTCCTCGTCGGTGGTGGCCTCGCCGTCGCCGACGACGAGGAACGCACCCTCCGTGCCGTCGTCGTTCCGGACGACGACCCGCTTGTCGCTTTCGGACTCCGCCTGGCCGGACACCTCGGCCTGGACCACCTGGCTCTCGCCGTTGGCGCGGACCTGGAGGACGCCGCGCTGGTTGTCGTTGGCCTCCAGGTCGGCACCGCTCTCGGTGGTCAGCGTGGCACCGGCCTCGCCCGTACTCCGGACGCTCAGCCCGGAGCCGTTCACGCTCGTGACGGCCCCCAGTCCGGCGCCGATGCCGCCTTCGATCTCGCTGGCCGACTGGACGGCCACGTTCTCGACGACCACCGAGCCGTCGACTTCGTAGTCCGCCACCGCCGCGTCCGTCGCCTGGAAGGTGACGAACGCCCCGCTGTACGCTTCACCCTCCGCCTGCTGGGTCGCGGCCGGCGCGGCTGCCGCACCGATGGCTGCCACGGCCAGCAGGACTGCGACTGCGGCGCTTCTGAACCTCATGTCTACCCGTGGTCGACGTCCGAACATAAATTTCGTGGCTAAGCGTGGGACACAATGGCACGCCGCGGTTCCCGACCGAGCGGTCGTCTCGACGCCGAAACCCGCAACCGTTAATAAGCCTAACTGAATAGTCAGTCAACAGATGGCGGCCGAGACCCGCGAGCGGATCATGGACGCGACCTACCGCGCGCTCTGCGAGCACGGCTACGCGTCGCTGACGATGCAGGACATCGCCGACGAGTGCGACTGCAGCACGTCGCTTTTGCACTACCATTTCGACACCAAGGCGGAGCTGCTCGTCGAGCTGCTCGCTCACCTGCTCGACCGCTTCCAGGAGCGGGTCTCCGAGGCCGACCCCGAGGACCCGCGCGACCGGCTCGTCCAGCTGGTCGACGCCTTCCTCTTCGGCGCCGACGACCGCGGCGTCGAGGAGCACCGGGCGTTCCACGCCGCCCTCCTCGAACTGCGCGCCCAGGCGCCCCACACCGACGCCTTCCGCGCCCAGCTGGCCGAGAACGACCGGCGCGTCAACGCCACCGTCGCCGACGTCGTCCGGCGCGGCGTCGACGAGGACCGCTTCCGCCGGGTCGACCCGGCCCGCACCGCCGCCCACCTCCTGGCCGCCGTCCAGGGCGCCCGCATCCGCTGGGTCACCCTCGGCGACGACGAGGCCCCGGAGGTCGTCCGCGCCGCCCTCGTCGAGGACGTCATCGACGGCTGGCTGACCGTCGCCTGACAGGCCGCAGGCCCCGGCGCCGACGGAATCGACGGCCGCAATCTCCCGCCGTGCCGGACCCCCGTGTGCCCCGGACAAGACGGTGCCCCGCGCTACGGCCGCTCGACGGTGTCGGCCACGGCGTCGAGTTCCGCCCTGGTGAAGACCGGAACCGACCCGGGCATCGTCTTCGCGACGGCGTCCGCCGCGATGGCGCGCCGGAGGGCGGTCTGGACCTCCGTCTCGTGCAACCCGACCAGGAACGCCCCCGCGAACGCGTCGGCGGCGCCGGTCACGTCGACCGTCTCCACCGCGGGCAATTCGTACTCGTGGACGGTCGAGTCCCGCCAGACCGCCGCGGTCTGGCCCCGGAGCAGCGCCACGGTCTCGAACCCGTGGTCCGACGCGAGCGCGTGGGTGACCTGCGTCGGCTCGCCGCTCCGGTCGAACACCGCCTCGACGGTCGCCGGCGTCGCCACCAGGACGTCGATCGCCGGGACCAGCCGCTCGAGCACGTCGTCATCGTCCCCGTCGCCGACGGCCTCGGGGTCGAGGAGCCCCATCGCCGTCGTGGCGCCGCCGTCGGTCGCGGCCGTGAGGAACGCCGCCGTCGCCTGGGCCAGCGACGAGGACGTGGTCGGCGTGCGGCCCGTGACGTAGGCGGCGTCGGCTGCCGCGGCCGGCTCGGACGGCAGCGCGTCGAACGAGAGGCTCTCGACGGCCGCGTCCGCCCTGTCGTCGATGCGTCCATCCTCGCGCGGGCGCGCGCCGCGCTCGAAGAACCGGGTCGTCGGGCAGCCGCGAGTACCACGTCGCGGCCGCGCCGAGCCGACCGGCCGCGACCGCCGCGTTGCTCTCGGCGCCCTCGACGTCGACCGCGAACGCGTCGGCCGTCTCGAGGCGGTCGGTCCCGCGGGGCGCCAGGCGGAGTGCCGCCCCGCCCAGTGTCACCAGGTTCATACCGGGCTCTCACACCCCGACGGTTTCAACTCGCGGGGCGACTCGAGGCTCGACTCCGGCGCGTTGAGCTCCAGGCTCACATGCCTGGCAGCTGCGTGGGGTCCGTTAGCCTGACACCTGCATAGGGGTCCGTCCGCCTGGCACCCGTCTGCCGCTCGCCCTCCCTTCACCTGCTTGCCGGCTGTCCGTCATCCCCTTGCCCCGCCCGCCCGCCTCCCCGGGTGCCGTCCCGGCTCCCATCCGCGCCGCGTCAGCACCAAGCCTTTAGTTGGTACTGGGCGTCTCGAGCGTATATGATCGTGATGCTCGCGGAGATGCCGATAACGCCCGACAGCCGCGAATCCGCGCTCGATCTGTTCGAGGACCTCGCGGCGGCCTCCCGGGCGGAGCCGGGCGTGCTCGGATACCGCGTGACGACGGACGTTGAAGCCCCGGACGTCGTCCGCGTCATCGAGCGGTACGAGGACGCCGACGCCGTCGACGCCCACATGTCCAGCGACCACTTCGAGGCCTTCCAGGCCGACGTCGCCCCGCACATCGCGGGCGAGCCCACACTCCACCGGTACGAGGTTGACTCGGAAACGCAGGTGATGTAGGGCGGGGCGACGACGCCGGGGCCTGGTGTCTCCTCACCCCCAGGGATTCGAGACGAGTCCGTCTTGGACGGCCGCGCCGACGCGGACCCGGCAGTCGGCCGTCGGCGTCGCCACACAGAGGAGCACGTACCCGGCGTCCCGGTGGCGCTGCTTCAGCGCCCGCGCGGGCCGGCGGTGGACATCGGCCGGCGACGCCCTCAGGCCCGGTCCTGTGCCCGCTGGACCCACTCGCCGGCCTGCTCTTCGCTCACGCCGGCGGTCTCGGCGACCTCCTCGGCGCTGGTCCGGGCGAGGTCGCCCTGCGTGCGGACGCCCTCGGCCGCCAGCCGGTCGGCGTAGGTCGCACCGATGCCCTCGAGGTCCGCGACGTTCACGCCCTCGCGGTCGACGGCGGTGTCGATAAGTTCGCTGGCCGTCGCCTCGGTCGTGTCGGTGGCCTCGGCGACCGACGACACGTCCGCCGACGTCAGGTCCGAGAGGCTCTCGACGCCCTCCTCGAGGAGGTTCTCGACGACCGTGTCGTCGAACGCCGGCAGCTCGGACGACAGCGTCCCGTAGAACTCCTCGAACTCCTCGGTCGTGGCGTCGATGCCGTCGTCGAGGCCATCGCGGAACTCCGCGGCGGCCTCCTCGGCGCTCTCGGCTGCGTCCTCGGCCACGTCTTCGGCGGTTTCGGCCGCGTCCTCGGCCGTATCCTCGACTTCGATCTCGACCTCCTCGGCCGTCTCGGCGACGTCCTCTTCGAACTCGTCTGCGGCACCCCGTAGACCCTCGACGACCTCGACGGACCACTCGGTGACCTCCTCGGAGGTGTCGACGCCGCGCTCGGCGGCCTCCTGGAGGTCCGCGAACAGGTCGGCCTGGGCGTCCTCGAGCTGCTCGAAGGCGTCCTCGACGCGCTCCTCGGCGCGGTCGTCGGCGCCCGGCGCGACCCCGACGAGCGGCGTTACGGCCTGGCGGGTGAGGTCGATGCCCTGCCGGTTGATCTCTACTTGGGTCTCGACGGTCCGGTCGATGAGTGACCGCTGGGTCTCGAACAGCGACCCCAGCGGCGTCGACGTCTGGCTCATGATTGTCTCCACGTGGAGAGAGACGCTCCAGCGGAATGAGTTCGTTCCCTTCCATGTGTGGTGGATTGAAGTTGGCCAGCGTGCACGCTCACCGGTGCCGAGTGGGCCGATACCGATCACTCCTCCAGCTCGAACGTGACCCGCTCCACGTCGGCGCCCTTCGACGTCCGGTCGACGACCGCGACGCGGCCGATCTCCCCGAGGGCGTCGACGTGTGTTCCGCCGCAGGGACACGTGTCGAACTCCTCGATCTCGACGACCCGGAGCGGATCGACCGAGTCGGGGATGAGGTCCAACAGCGCGCGGCCCTCGTCGACCTCGGCCTCGACGCGGTCGCGCGGCCGCTCGGCCTTCGTGACGGCGAGGTCACGCTCGATGGCCTCGTTCGACAGCCGCTCGATCCGCGCGAGGTCCGTCCCGTCGAAGTCGGCGGGCTCGAAGTCGATCCGGGAGCGGGCCGGGCCGACCTGGTTGCCGGCGGTCTCGGCGCCGTACTCCTCGAGGACGACCCGGCTCACGACGTGCTGGGCGGTGTGCATCCGGCTGAGTCGCTCGCGGCGGTCGGCGTCGATCTCGCAGTCGACGGTCGTGGCCGGCTCGGGCGGGTCGCCCTCCAGCCGGCCGATCTCGTGGCGGACGTCGCCGTGGTCCTTTCGGACGCCGTCGATCGCGGCGCGGCCACCGTCCCACCCGATGGCGCCGTGGTCCGGTGGCTGGCCGCCGCCTTCCGGGTAGAAGTAGGTCCCCTCGAGGACGATGTACTCCCCAGTTGCCTCCGTCACGGTCGCCGAGAACTCGGTCACGTCGTCGGCGTCCGGGAGGTACAGCAGATCGGTCATCGACGCCCGGTAGCGGCCGGAGCGGGAAAAGCGGCCGGTGAGGACGGCGAGGCCACCTCCGTCGCGGAGGCGCCCGCCGGCCTCGGCAGCACCGGCTGCTACGAGTTCGGCTCCGTCGAGGTCGATGCCGACGGCGAATGGCGGTCGGTCGGCGGCACCGGCAGTACCGTCTCAGTGGTCGGCGTCGGGACCTGAGATCGCTTCGTCGTTCAGTTCGAGTACCCTATCTGCGAGCGTCGTCGCTGCTTCGGCGACGAGTTTCGTCATGGGTTCCTTGCCGACCGCCCCGCGGTCGATGACGGCCACGGGCCGGTCGCCGTCGCCGTCCGCGTCGGCGGCGAACGCCTGCCGTGCGGCCCAGTCCATCGTGCCCGCGGCGTCGTCGGGTTCGGCCGCGCGGTCGTACTCGGCGACCGGCCAGCCCAGCGAGTCGAGGGCCGCCTCGACGTCGTCGTCGAACCGGCAGTTGACCGCGAATCGCAGGCCCGGGTGGTATTCCCGCGCAGAGAGCAGAAAGCGGGCGACGTGGCTGGAGGCGTCGAACCTGACGCCGCGGTTGGCCCGGACGCCGTCCAGCGTCTTCGTGATCCGTCCCTCGACGGCGGCCGTCTCGTCTGTCGCCTCGGCGTACGGCGTCGCGCCGACGACGTTCATCCCCACTTCGGGGACCAGCGGGCGGACGTTCTCGCGCTCGAACCGCCGGACTGCACCCGTAACGGCCTCGGTGGTCGCCTCGCGGGTCGCCTCGTTCCGCAGCGCGACCATGTGGTGGACTGCGCCCGGGCCCTCGCCGACGTCGTGGTGGTAGCGGACGGCCCGCTCCATGAAGGCGACGCCCCGGCCGACGGCGTCGACCAGCGGTTCGCCGTGGGCCAGCCGGGTGGCGATCGCGGCCGACAGCGCACAGCCCGAGCCGTGGGTGGCGTCGGTGTCGACCCGCGGGTGCCGCGCCGTCTCGATGTGGTCCGCCGTGACGAGGACGTCCAGCACCTCGTCGCCGGGCATGTGACC
>PXQY01000043.1 GCA_003021745.1 Halobacteriales archaeon QH_7_69_31 | reverse complement strand
CGCAACCCTCGTTGAATCGCTGCCAATCAACCAGTACGTTGACGACAATATAAGCGTACCGGTCACAACGTATCTGCTGGCAGAGTTGCTGGATCTGTCATAATTTGCACTTTAACTTTGTCCTTTTCTCTCCTAAACTTGGACGTTATCATTACCATTGAAGCATGTTGAGGAGTGAAAGAATTGATGAGGAACAGCAGACGAAGAGCGACGTGCTGGAACGCGTGTACAGCTGCGTTAGGAAACTAAACGGAAATGCAAGAAGAGTGCAGAGGTGAGCGGCTAGCATGCTTTACCCGTTGGAGCTGCGGGGGTGCTTTTTTCCGATGGCATGCTGCGCAAAGCAGCTATTGTGCTGGAGAGATGAAGGACGTCTTGCGATATCATCCTCGAGCGGGTGGCGTGAAGCTCTGCGGTTTGCATCCTCAGCTTTGCTCATGCACTCCCGATGATATAGCTGCTGCTGGAGCATAGCAGCGGCAGGGGAGGAGCGGCTGAGGTGCTGGGATGCTGGTACAGAGCAGCGGTTGATGGAAACAGTGGATGCGAAGCGGCGGGATAATGAGAGCGATTCGTCGGGGCCGGCGAGCGGCTGGATGACGCGGGACAGCTCCGACTGCGCGTCCGACAGCGCCCGGTCGGAGACCGAATCGCCGACCAGCTCCCGGACGCGGGGCTCGAGCATGTGCGCCTCGTCGCAGACGACGAAGGTGTCCTCGTCCACGAGGTCGCCGGTGAACGCGCGGACGGTGGTCGGGTCGAAGGCGTGGTAGTAGTTCCCGACGAGCACCTCGAGTTCGGGGAGGAGCGCGCCCATAACGGAGTGCGGACAGGAGCCGTGGCCCGCCGCCAGCGAGACGAGGTCCTCGGGTTCGACGATGCCCATGCCGGTCGGGTCGAACGGGACGGCCTCCGAGGGATGACCGTCCTCGGGGAGGTCCGCGAGGAACTGCGCGTAGAAGGGACAGTACTCGACGTCACGCTCGGCCGCCTCGGGCGTGTCGCGGGGGTACGGCGTCGGCTCGTCGGCCGCCTCGAGGTACGTCGCGCCACCACCATCGCCGCTGGCACTGGCGGAGTCGGCGAGCCCGACCTGCTGGCTCCGGGCCGCAGCAGCGAGCGCGTCGGCGGTCGTCTCCTCGGTGAGCCCGCGGGTGCGCTCGCGGAGGCCCTCGCAACGCTCGTAGACGGTGTCGTCGTCGATATCGCCGGCGCCGGCGAGGTTGTACGGGCACACGTCGGCCTTGCCGACGAGCGTCATCGCCGACACCGGCCGCCACTCCTCCGGCAGGTTCGCGTTGATCGTCCGGAGGTCGGCCTCGAACTGGCGGAGCTGCTGCTTGACGCTCGTCAGCACGAACACGCGCTCGAACCGGGAGTCCGGGTCCCGGACGAGATGAATGCCCGCGGTCAACGCGAGCATGGTCTTGCCGGTCCCGCAGGCGCCCTCCAGCGCGAGGAAGCCGTCCTCACGCGCGGTCTCGACCGCGGCCTGGATGCCGTCGACCTGCTCGTCGTACGGCTCGGCGTGGCCGAAGATGGGGCGCCAGTCGGGGTCGGCGGACACGTCCCGAGGTCCCGCCGCTTCGCCTAAAGACGTGTCGACCGCTCTGGGTGAAACTGGCCGCATGGGAGCGAGGGCTCGCTCCGAGCGGCCGGGGTCCCATTGGGCGCACCGGCACGAGGCCCGCCCGCCGGGCGGCTTATGGGCCCGAGTCACCAGATGTAGGTATGGAGTTCGACACCGACGCCTGGCGCGAGGAGCTGCAGTCCTACCGCGACCAGAAGGACGAGCAGTTCGGGTCGGCCCGCCAGTCGCCCGTCCCGCCCGACGAGCGCGAGGCCTTCGACGGGCTACCCTACTTCGAGCCGGACCCGGCGTACCGCGTGGAGGCGACAGTCGAGCTGGTCGACGGTGACGAGACGGTGACGATGGAGACCTCGACGGAGGGCGAACAGCTGTACCGCCGGGCCGCCCGCCTCCACTTCGCGGTGCCGAACACCGACGGCGAACCGACCGAGGCGACGCTCGTTGCCTACCAGCGGGTCGACGAGACGGACAGCGGGTCGCTTTTCGTCCCGTTCCGCGACAAGACGACAGGCCAGCAGACCTACCCCGGCGGCCGGTACATGGAGCTCCATTACGACGATGAATTGGCGGACGGTGCCGAGATCCGGCTCGACTTCAACCTCGCGTACAGCCCGTTCTGTGCGTACAGCGAGGCCTACGAGTGCCCGCTGCCGCCGCGGGAGAACTGGCTCGAGGTGGCGATCCCCGTCGGCGAGCGGTACGAGGGGTGATACAGCGGGGTCGACAGGTTTCCGTGTGTCTCGAACGGTCCGAGAGCGGCGTTGACGGCCGAATCCTTTTGGGACAGCGGGCGGTATTTATCCCCATGGCCGAGCGGGACACGCGACGCGTCGACCGCGAACTAATGGGTGAGCCCCACGTCGCCGGTCGGCGGGTCAGCGTCCGCCAGGTGCACGCGCTGGTCGAGGAGCGCGGCGTCGATCCTGAGACGGTCGCTGACCGGTACAAGCTGGACGTCGCGGACGTCTATCACGCGCTCACCTACTACCACGACAACCCCCGCGAGATGCGTGAGGTGGTGGCCGAGCGGGAGGCGGCGATGGAGTCGGTCCGGGAGTCGATAGAACGCTCGGACTGCGTCGACCCGGACGCGGCCTGAGATGACCGCGTGGCGGTTCCTCCTGGACGAGAACGTGGACCCGAAAGTGGCCGCCCACCTGGAAAACGAAGAGGTGGTTGCAGAACACGTCCGGGACGCGCTCGAAGAAGGTGCGGACGACAAAACTGACGTTTGCCGTACGCCCGCGAATGCGGATTGATCGTCGTCACGAGCGACGTGACGGATTTCGGTGATATCTCAATCGAGGACCACGCCGGTCTAATTCTGGTGTACGACGACACGATGCCCGCATACCGCGTCGCGTCGGCCCTCGTCGAGCTGGTCGATGCGTACCCGGATCGGGACGCGTTTCCGGGTGTCGAGGCACTCGACGCCTGGACGTGACGACAGGATCGTCGGCTACTTCGCCGCCACCCCGACCGTGAGCAGCGTCCCGTACTCCCGATACCGCTCGACCATGGCCTCGCGTGTCTCCCAGTCCTCCGTCGGAAATTCGCCGTCGGGCGGGATCTCCGTCTCCCGGTCGGGGATGGTGTCCTGTTCGGCGACGACGAATCCGGCCTCGCGGAACGCCGCGCGGTAGTCGGCGTAGCTCCACAGCGTCATGTCGACCTCGATGGACTCCTGCCAGTCGTGGCTGTGGACGTTCTCCTCGAAGTAGTTCACCGCACAGTAGAACGTGCCGCCGGGGCGGAGGACGCGCCGGAGTTCCGCGAGCGCGTCGTGGGGGTCGGCGGCGTAGTACAAGGCCTCCATCGAGAAGCAGTGGTCGACGGCGTCGTGGCCAAATGGGAGCGACTCGAAGTCGCCGAGGACGTAGGCCACGCCGGCGTCGTCGGTGTAGCTCCGGGCGTTGTGGACCATCGCCGGGGCGCCGTCGAGGCCGTACGCGCGGCCGGCATCGTCGGCCTCGCGGAGCGCGCGGGCCGCGTACCCGCTGCCACAGCCCAGGTCCAGGACCGTCTCGCCGGCCTCCACCGGCATCCGCCCCAGCGCGTGCTTTGCGGTGTGCCAGTGGCGCGTTTCCATCCCGCGGTCCCGGCCCTCGTCGGCCCAGGCGTCGAACTCGGCTCGAACGCTCATACACCGCCTACGCCGCCAGCTGTGATAACCGCCACGGGCGGCGGCGGCCCTCGCGGGCGGCCGCCTGACCATGATTTAAGTCGCCGCCGGCCGCCCTCCCGGTATGGAGTACGAACTCGCCATCGAGGGCGCCCCCGACGTCGTCCCGGGCGGGACGGGCGTCCTCCTGGTCCATCCGTCGACCGGGGAGACGGACCGCATCGACACCGACTTCCTCGCAGCCGACACCGACCGCCTGCTCGTCATTTCGACGCGGACGACCGCCCGGGAGGTCCAGCAGAAGCTCGAGTACTACGACGTCGACGAGACCAAGGCCGACATCCTCGACACGATCTCCGTGGAGCGCGGCTACTCCCGGCGGCCCTCCGACCACGTCCACTACGTCTCCGCGCCCGAGGACCTGGCCGGCATCGTCGAGATCACCCGGGAGTTCCTCGCCGACAGTGAGGGCAAGCGACGGATCAGCCTCGACTCCATCACGGAGATGGCCTACTACGCCGACGAGGACCGCGCGATGGCGGCCGTCGAGGAGATCCTGGCGCTCCTGGACGAGTACGCCGCCGCCGGGCTGTTCCACCTCTCCGGGGAGGTCCACGACGACGCCGCGCTCGCGGAGTTCCGGGCGCTGTTCGACGGCGTCATCACCCTCGACGCCGACGGCTCCGTCACCGCCGAGTTCTGAAGTCGGGGGGGCAGCCGGACGCGTCTAGGCCCGGCCCTTCGCGCCGAGCGGCCTCGACACCCGCGACGGAACCGGCCGCGAGCACGGCCCGCAGGAGCGCAGTCCTTTTCCCCCATAGCCGCATTGTCACGCGTATGAGCGACGAGTTCGACCGCGAAGCGGAGCGCGAGAAGCTCCGGGAGAAGTACGAGCGCGACCAACAAAAGCGGGAGGCCTCCGAGCGCATGAGCGAACTCCTCCTGCAGGGCGCCACGATGACAAACCGCCACTGTCCGGAGTGTCAGTCCCCGGTGTTCACCTACGAGGGCACGGCCTTCTGTCCGACGTGCCAGCGGGAGGTTACCGAGGACGGCGAGCTGGCGAGCGAGGCCGAGCCTAGCGGAGCCGCGAACCGACAAGGCCGACGCCGACCCGAGCACCGGCGAGGCCGCGGCCGACGGCGACGGCGAGACGGCTGACGCCGGGACTGACGGCAGGACGGCGACGGGAAGTCCGGACTCGGGCGGGGAGGCGGAACGGACCCCCGGCGAGCCGCCCGACGGCGGCGACCACGAGACCGATCCGCGCCCGTCCCGCGAGGAGACCAGGCCCGCGACGACCCCCGAGCGGCGGCCCGCGCGCGTGGACCCGCCGGCGCGTCGGGCGGATGCCGGCGGCGACCGACGGGAGGAGCGCCGCGACCTCGAGGACGCCGAGGCCGCGCTGGTCCGGGAGATCACGAACCTGACTCGGCGGGCCGAGGAGACGAGGGACGTGGGCCGGAAGCGCGACTTCTTCGCCGCCGCCCGCGAGGCCGCCGAGACGCTGGAGACCGTCCGTCGGGTCTGACCGCCCGCGCGACCCGCGCAACGTATCCCCGGGTGTGGTACGCGTTCACACCGATCACATAACTATCGCTTGCACGTAAATAAGCATGTCGCCCCTGTCGTCGGCGTCGCCACATCCCCACAGGTGGTACATGAATGGCGGTCGGCACCCCAGGCATGTCGACCACGACTGAATCCACGCGCGCAACCGGGCTGGCCAGGGGCAACTGGCGGGCCGGCGTCCTGGGCGGCATCGTCGGTGCTGGCGTGATGGGCGCCCTCGTCGTGCTGATGGACGATGCCGTGATCGGCGTTGCGATCCCCTCGCTGTACGGGCTCGCGCCGCCGCAGAATCCCGGGCTCGGGCTGGTCGTCCACGTCTCCCACGGCGCCGTCCTCGGCGTCGTCTTCGCCGGGATCGTCGGCGCCGCCGACGTCGAGTCGACCGGGAAGCTGATCGGGGTCGGCGCCGTCTGGGGCGTCCTCACCTGGGCCGTCCTCGCCGCGCTCGTGATGCCGGTGTGGCTCGGCGCCGTCGGCTCCCCGGCGAACCCCCCGTTCCCGAACTTCGCGCCGCCGTCGCTCCTCTGGCACGTCGTCTACGGCGTGCTGCTCGGCGGCGTCTACGCCGGCCTCGAGGACCGGATCTGATCGGACAGCTGTATCTCTGCCACTCACAGCAACCGCTCCAGATAGCCTCCCCGATGCTGTTCCTCAGAGAGCGTCGGGCGACTCCTCGGGGGTCCTCGCCCCGTCCGCGTGTCACCCCTCGTGATAGAGCTGCCAGTTGGTCTCCCTGCCATCCCCCTCGACGATGCCCTCGACCTTCTCCCGTCGGAGTTCCTCCAGCCGCCCGGTCGCCGCCCCGAGCCAGACCAGGAACTGGCGCTTGAAGCTCCTTCGGACCGTCTCGACCGGCTTCGGCGAGTAGACGTACACGTGGCCGCCCTGCTCGAGCAGCCGCCGCTGCTTGTCGAGCACCCCGAGTTCGACGAGGTGGTTGAGGTGCCGCGCCGCGACGCTCCGGTCGTAGTCGGTACGGTCGGCCAGCTCCCGGACGGTCTGGGCGCCGCCCGCCATCACGCAGAGACAGATGTCGAGTTCGGCATCGGAGATGTCGAAGACGGTCCGGAGC
Organism: Halobacteriales archaeon QH_7_69_31; assembly: GCA_003021745.1. Classification (GTDB taxonomy): domain Archaea; phylum Halobacteriota; class Halobacteria; order Halobacteriales; family Haloarculaceae; genus Natronomonas. The sequence continues at coordinate 3,191 of PXQY01000043.1, read as the reverse complement.
AACTCCTCCAGTGTGGGCGCCTCGACGGCCGGATCGACGACGACGGTCGCCATCGGGCCATCACAGCAGGCCACGCCGCCGTCGCCGAGGCCCACGTTCCCGCAGGTCTCACACTCGTAGACGTCGACGCTACCCTCCGTGAGGGACATACGCGTCCACTGTGGCTCTGGCCTCCAAAGCCTACCGGGCGATGGCGAGGGCGGCACGGACCCGCCGTCTCGCCGGCGGATCTAACTCCGGCCACGTTCGACTCCGGCTCGAATCGGGCGGCGGCCCGCCCTCAACAGACCGGCTTCGGGTCGATGCCGAGTCCCTCGAGGCTGTCGGCGTACTCCCGGTAGGCGGCGTCGATCGCCCCGTCGGCGGCGGTTTCGGCCCGCTCGCGGTCCTCCTCGGACTCACAGAGCGTGGCGACCACCGCGGCGCCCACCTCGGCCTGCCGGTCGGTCTCCGCCCGGAGATCCCGGAACAGGTCGGCCGCCGCGGTGTCGACCTCGTTGACGAAGAAGTTGATGACCTGCAGCAGCGACCGGGAGGCAACGAGCGGGCGGGCGATGAGTCCCGCGGCGGCGCGCCCGATGGTGTCGTCCAGGCTCCGGAGGTGCTCGTGGAGCGCATCGGGCGGTGGGTCCGCAGCCGCGACGTCGCCCACCTCGGTGATCCGGTCGCGGTGGGTACGCTCCCGTTCAGCCGCGTCGACGAACGCCTCGCGGGCCCGGTCGTCGGATTCGTCGGCAGCCCACGTTTCGAGCGTGGCGGCGGCGCGGGCCTCCGCCGCCGCGGCGGTCTCGAGCACGCTGACCCGTTCGAGGTCGGCGTCCGTGGCGGCGACCAGCGCCTTGTCCGACCCGAGTCGGTCCAGCGCGGTCGCGTTCGACTCCCGGACCGTCTCGAGGAACGCCTGGCCGTCCATGTCCCCGCTGCGGCCGGGGGCCACACAACTCTGTCGGCGATCGGCGGCTGCATCGGCCGGCTCCCCGGGCCCGCCGACGCCCGGCGGCCGTCTTAAGGCGGCGCGGCGCCAACCATCAGCCATGACGCCCGACGCCGCTGGGGCCGGCGAGGTGAGCGCCGGGACGCTGGCCGACCGCGTCGAGACCGGCGACCGGGTCGACATCCTCGACGTCCGCAACCGGGACGAGGTCGACGCCTGGCGCATCGAGGGCCCCCACGTCCACCACACACACGTCCCGTACATGGAGTTCGTGAGCGCCCAGGCGACAGGAAACCCGGCCTCGCTCGTCGCGGAGGGCCGCTCCTACGTCGTCGTCTGCCCGGAGGGCGACGCCAGCGCCGAGATCGCCGCGGCGCTGAGCGAGGCCGGCGTCGACGCCGCCAACCTCGCCGGCGGCATGGCGGCCTGGGCCCGAGTGTACCGCAGCGACGCCGTCGCGGTCGACGCGACAGACTCGACCGTGCGCCAGTACCGCCGCCCGGCGAGCGGCTGTCTGGCCTACGCCGTCGTCTCGGACGGCCAGGCGCTGGTCGTGGACCCGCTCCGGGCGTACGCCGACCGGTACGCGGGGATGGACGCGAGCGTCGAGCAGGCCCTCGACACCCACGTCCACGCCGACCACCTCAGCGGCCGCCGGGCCGTCGCCGAGGCGACCGGCGCGACCGCGCTCGTCCCCGACGCCGCCGCCGACCGCGGGATCGATGGCTCGTTCGAGACAGTCGCCGACGGCGACACCATCCCGGTCGGCGACGTCGGCGTCGAGGTCATTGCGACGCCCGGCCACACCACCGGTGCGGTATCGCTCAGGGTCGACGACTGCCTGCTCTCTGGCGACTCGCTGTTCCTCGACGGCGTCCCCCGGCCGGACCTCCAGATGGGCGAGGAGGCCGCCCCCGAGCTGGCGCGGACGCTTCACGAGACGCTCACCGAGCGGCTGGCGGTCCTCCCGGACCGGACGGTGGTCGCGCCTGGACACGTGCCCCCCGAGCGGGCGAGCGAGCGCGGGCCCCACGCCGCCAGGCTGGGTGAGTTGCGGGACCGGCTGTCGGCGTTCTCGCTGGACCGGGAGCCCTTCGTCGACCGCGCCGTCGACGGGGTGGGCAACCCGCCGGCGAACGTCGAGACCATCGTCGCGGTCAACCTCGGCCGGGAGTCGGTCGGCGACGAGACGGCGTTCGAGCTGGAGCTGGGGCCGAACAACTGCGCGGTCGGCGCCTGACTGGACGCAGATACCGGGTTCCCGGCGGACGCCCGCCGGTGGCGGCCAGACGGGTACGGCCCGGCGTCACTCCGCGTCGGGGTAGTTGCCGGCGGCGACCTCGCGGATCCGCCCGGCGGTCACCTCGCCGACCCCCTCGACCGCGAGCAGGTCGTCCTCCTCGGCGGTCATGACCGCTTCGACGCTGCCGAAGTGCTCCAGGAGCGATCGTGCGGTCACCGGGCCGACCTCGGCGATGGCGCCGACGACGTACTCCTGGCGCTCGGCCAGCGTCTTGCCGCCCTTCTCGCCGTGGACCGACACCGACCGGTCGTCGGCCTCCTGCTCGCGGCGGGCGATGACCTCCAGCAGGTCCGCCGTGTCCTCCGGCCCGTCCGTCCGGAGGACGCTCGCGCCGAAGTCGACCGCCAGCGAGGCGAGGGCCCCGCGGACGGCGTTCGGGTGGACGTTGCGGGCCTCGTAGAGGCGCTCGCCCTCGATGACGACCACCGGGCGGGCGTAGAACCGGGCGGCGTCGCCGACCTGCTGGAACAGCGAGCGGTCCTCGCCGAGCAGCGTCTCCAGGAAGTCCTCGACGGTCTTCCGCTCGACGACCACCCGGTCGGAGACCACGTAGTCGCCGACAGCGAGCGTCTCCAGCCGCGTCTCGACGCCCTCGCGGATCGACAGATCCCGGGCGATGTGGGAGTCCAGTTCCCGCTGGTCGGCGACCACCTCGACCGCCTCGCCGTCCGGCTCGGCCTCGGCGACGGTGCCCGACAGTTCCGCCGCGGTCGGTTCGGCGTCGGCCGGAGCGTCCGGGCCGCCGGCCGCGGTCGCGGCGTCGGCTGCGAATTCCGCGAGGCCGGCCTGGCCGCTCCCGCCTGCGGACCCGGCGTCGGTCCGGGTCCCATCCGGTGCCGAACCGTTGTCGTCACCCACATCGGTGTCGTCGGGGTCCGGTGGCGACGTCGAATCGGCCGGAGCGGTCCCCCCATCGCCGTCGTCCGACGCATCGGTCTCGTCGACGGCGTCGTC
>PXQY01000031.1 GCA_003021745.1 Halobacteriales archaeon QH_7_69_31 | reverse complement strand
GCCGACCGGGAATCGAACCCGGGATGAGGGCTTGGAAGGCCCTCGTCCTACCGCTAGACCACCGGCGCACGGGATGGCTCAGACTAGAGGAGTCCGAGCTGGTTCTAACAACCAGGGGTCGGCTATTGGGCGTTACGCTCCGGGCGGGTGACCACGGCGTAGCAATTGCCGGCCTCCTCGAAGGTGTCCTGCGGTTGCAGGCGGCTGGCTTCGAGGTCGGCTTCGAACTCGGCCAGGTCGTAGATGTGGTAGTACCGCGGCACGGTCTCGCCGTCGGGCAGCTTCCACTCGACGTGGGTGTCGAACCCGGACTCTGCGTCCGGGTCCGCCTCGAACCGGTCGTGGACGGTGCTCCAGGCGCTGACCAGGGCCTCGCCCCCGGGCGCGAGAACCCGGGCGAGTTGGTCGAGGCTCCGGCGGCGGAGCGACCGGTCGCTCAGGTGGTGCAGCGTGGCGATGTACAGCGCGAGGTCGGCGACGTCGGTTTGAAGGGGAAGGCGGGCCGCGTCGCCCTGGAGGACGGCGGCGTCAGGGACCCGGTCGCGGGCGATGGACAGCATGGCGCCGCTGACGTCGACTCCGAGGACGGCGTCGGCGTGGTCGACGAGGACGGCCGCGTTGCGACCGTTGCCACACCCGACGTCGAGGGCCACGTCGACCTGTCGGCCCTCGCAGAAGGCCTCGGTTTCGGGCCAGGCGTGGGGACGGGTCGCCGCGAAGTGCTCCGCGATGACGTCGTAGGTCCCGCGGACGTCCCGGCGGTCCCGGGGCATACGCCCGGGTCCGGCGGCTGCCCCAAAGAACGCCCGGGTTTGTCCCCAACCAACGCTGGGGTTGGCTACCCGAGCAGGGCCAGGACCAAGTACGTGATCGACAGCATGACCGTGGCGTGCTTGACGCCGTCCTTCAGCGACCCGCCGCCCATCATCCCGCCGACGAGCCCTGAGAGCAGCGACTGGACGAGCGCCGCGTGGAAGAACACGAGCCGGTAGGTCGGGACCGCGCCGCCCCCGATGCCGCCGACGACCCCGGGCGACCCTGAGACCGTGCCGGCGTCGACGGTCGATTCCGGGAGGTTCGGGATCAGCACGTAATCGATCGCCATGATGACGACGAGGAACACGACGAAGGAGATGTAGATGACGATGAGGTACGTCGCCATCTCCTGGCGGCGCTGCCGGCGGAGCCGTTGGTCGGCGCGGGCCTGCTCGGCGGCGATGCGGAGCACCGGCCCGATCTCGTTCGACGCCCGCATCGCGTTCCTGATGAGCGTCACGACCCGCGTGACCGAGGCGGTGCTCACCCGGGACTCGAACCGGTCCAGCGCCTGCTCGACGGTCGCGCCCCACTCGATGTCCCGCCAGACCCGTTCGGCCTCCGGGTCGAGGGGGCCCAGGTCGCTCTGGCGGACCCGGTCGAACGACGAGACGACCGCCGTCCCCGCCTCGTTCAGGCTCGCCAGCCGGTCGAGGAGGTCCGGGACCGACCCCTCCAGCCGCCGGAGGCGGCGCTGGTTCAACTCGTAGACGACGGCGAACGTCGCCATCAGGAAGAGCCCCGCCTGGACCAGGAGGTCGTCGGCGACGCGGACGTCGAGCCCGCCGCCCGCGAGCGCGGGCTGGAGTCGGTACAGCGTGACGGCGACGGCGATCGGGACCGTGACCGTGAAGACGAGCGTGGGCCGTTCGACGACCGACTGGAACGGCGAGGCGAGCGTGTCGCGGATGTGCCGGATGTCCTGGTGGGCGCGGAGGCGGTCGTGGTTGAGCCGGGAACTCGCCCGGAGGTAGCCGCCGTCCGAGCGGACGCCCTGGAGGGAGGCCCCCGTGGTGTCGCCGCCGATCATCACGCCGCCGCTCTCGCGGCCGGTCCGGAGCGGCTGGGTGACCTCCGCGAGGTAGGCGATGAAGACGAGGTTCACCGCCGGCAGGACGACGTAGGTGACGATGCGGAGCGGGAGCAGGGTGTCGCGGGCGACGACGCCGATGATGAACAGGATCGTGATCAGAAACAGCATGCCGGCGACGACGACGGTGACGTAGACCTCGGCGACGGTCGCGAGCAGATCTAAGATCTCCCGCTGTTGTTCCTCGGCCTCCTCGCGGTACCGCCGGTACTGGTCGCGGAGGAACGCCGAGATGTCGCCACCGCTCTGGAGGACGCTCACGAGGTTCCCGGCGAACTGCTCGAACTGTTCCGAGGGGGTCCGCCGGGTGGTCCGCCGGATCGCCGTCACCAGGTCGACGTTGAACAGCTCGATGCTGCGGACGGCGACGCCGACCTCCCTCGCGCTCTCGCCGAAGACGGCCTCGTTGCGGGACAGCGCCCGCATGACGTCCGGGAACGACATGCCGCCGCGGGACAGCGCGTAGACGAACGCCACCATCCGGGGCATCCCGGCGTCGATCTGGCGTCGCCGGGCCGCAGCCCGGACCTCCGGGAGCTTCCACCGCACGAGGTAGGCTGTCGCCCCGCCGACGGCGCCGAAGAGGACGGCCGCGAGCACCATGGCGATGGCGACGCCGCCGTCGACGCCGACCGCGAGGCCGACCTCGCCGAGCGCGTCGACCAGCGGTTCGGGGTCCGGCGCGTTCGAGAAGATGCCGGGCCGTGGCACGGAGGCGTCGACGCGGCCGGCGAGGCCCGCGGCCTCGATGACGACGGCGGCGACGGAGGCGCCGATGACCGCCATCGCCCCCGCGGACCCGACGACGTACAGGCGGGTTCGGGTCACGTACTCCCGGTAGGGGGTCCCGATGGCGGCGGTCCGGAGCAGGCGGTCGCGGTTCCTGTCCGGCTCGACGGAGAGCCCGCGGAACAAAAGGAAGGCGGCCCGGGAGACCGCCTCGTCGAGCCGGTCGCTGTAGGGCACGAGCGCGAACCCGGCCAGGACGGCCAGCGCGACCAACAGCGGGACGTAGACCAGCATCTATCCGTCGCCGGCCTCGAGGCTCATCGGGTCCGGGTCGGCGTCGTGGCCCCCTATCTCGGTCATGACGTCGTGGGGCCGGGCGTAGTAGCGGTTCACCATCGCGGTGAAGTCCTGGTACTGGTCGACGCCGTTGTCCCAGAGGTACTGGAGGAAGGTCCGGCGGCGCTGCATCTCCCGGAGCAGGTCCGACTGGGCCCAGCCGCGCTCCTCTCTGATCTCGTCGAGCAGCTTCCGGTTGCCCTCCCGGAAGCTGTCGTCGGCCGACCGCCAGCCGTAGGCGCTCGTGTAGTCCAGCTCGCCGGTCCGCTGGTCGATCCCCTCGATCTCCGCGATGGCGTCGGCCCGCCGCACCCGTTCGCCGCCGAACCGCGCCAGCGTCTGGACGCACAGGACGTCCAGCGACTGGACCATCGGGCGCGGGACGTTGATCGGTTCGTTCTCCAGGCGGTTGATGACGGTCTGCACCGAGTCGGCGTGCATCGTCGACAGCGTCGTGTGGCCCGTGTTCATCGCCTGGAACAGCGTGATGGCCTCCTCGCCGCGGACCTCCCCGACGATGATGTACTCCGGTCGGTGGCGGAGTGCCGACCGGAGCAGGTCGTACATCGAGACGTTCGAGCCCTCCTCGAGCCGCTCTCTGGTAACACACGACAGCCAGTTGTCGTGGTACAGCGCCAGCTCCCGGGTGTCCTCGATGGTGATGAGCTTCGAGCGGGGCGGGAGGAACATCGAGATGGCGTTCATCGACGTGGTCTTCCCCGAGGCCGTGCCGCCGGCGAAGATGATGTTCTTGTTGTGCTCGATGGCCATCCAGAGGTACGCCATCTGCTCCAGCGAGTAGGTGCCGAACTCCAGTAAGTCGATCGGGGTGAACGGATCCTCGCTGTACTTCCGGATGGTGAAGGCCGAGCCGTGCGGCGTCACCTCCTCGCCCAGCGCCAGCTCAGCGCGGGACCCGTCGTCGAGCGTCGTCTCGACGACGGGGTTCCCGACGGAGATGTGGCGCCCGGCCTGCTGGGCCATCCGGATGATGTAGCTGTCGAGTTCCTCCTTCTCGTAGGAGATGTTCGTCTCGATGTCCTGGTAGTCGTCGTGGTAGGCGTACAGCGGCACGCCGTAGCCGTCACAGGAGATGTCCTCGATGTCGGGATCGTACATGAGGGGGTCGATCCGGCCGAACCCGCGGAACCGCCGGTGGAGGTAGTAGTACAGCCGGTGGAACCCCGCGACGTCGGTGTCGATCCCGTACTTCCGAAGCCTGGACCGCAGTTCCCGCTGCAGGGCCGCTTCCGGGTCGTCATCGGCGGTCTCCTGGCCGTACAGGAGCGGGGTCCGGACGTCGTCGTACAGCGCCTCGATGAGTTCGGTCTCGAAGCGGTCCAGCGACGGCTCGACCGCCCGGTAGAGGTGCTGGTCCGCCCGGTCGTCGTAGGTCACGACGACGTAGGCGTACGGCGGGTTCAGCCAGTAGCGGTCGACCTCCCGGTCGTCGAACTCGACGTCCTCGACCACCGGTCCGTGGTCGGTCGGCCGGTAGGGCTCGTCCGGCACGCTCGACTCCCGGAGGATCTCGGCCGTCCGGGCCAGCCGCTCTTTGAGCGAGGAGCCGAAGCCGTCGTGGGTGCCTGCCATCGGGTGGTGCTCCCAGCGTGATCGGGAGTAGCTGGCAGGTGCTTTTGTCTCGAATCGTATAAATCCCGCCGCCGCATCGACGGCACGGGCGGCAGGCGGCGCGAGGCCGACCGCAGGGAGGCCTCGGACCGAGCGAGCGGGAGGACCGACCGGAGGGAGGGACGACACGCGAGCCGGGCGACACGACCGGAGGGAGGGTCGCCGAATGTGCGAAGTGTAGGCGGCGATAATGGTACGCATTTGGTCACGTCCGGTCGACGACCAGGAGGAGGCCGCCGAACAGGTACATGAAGCCGACGCCGACCGGCACGGTGAGGGCGGGCAGCGCGACGAGGAGGTAGTAGGTCGCGACGGACAGCGGCAGCGCGGTCAAGAGGAGCAACGCGCCCATCACCCGGACCGGGTCGAGCGGCGAGCGGGCCTCCAGCCGTTCGTCGGTGACGTAGTAGGCGATGCTCCAGGCCAACACGAGCGCGAAGACGAGGGCTGCGAGGAGCCACAGCCGGTAGGCGAAGGCGACGGCCTCGTCGTTCGCGAACGTGGCGCCGTCGACGACGGGGACGAACGGCACCGGGCCCTGCCCGAGGTCGACGCCGGGGACGAACTGGAAGAGGACGTACAGGAAGTGGATCCGGTATACGCGGACGCCGCCGGGCGTGGCGTAGGAGACGCTCCAGGGCAACAGTGCACACAGCCACGCCGATAGCACGGCCAGTTCCCCGGCGTACTCCGAACGGACCCACATACCCCGGCGGCCGCCCCGGAGTGGGTAAAAGCTACCGGCGGACGGTCCTGTGCGGGCTCCGGGTCCGCGATGGCTCCGTCCGACCCCGTGGTCTCCACGCGGTCGATGCCCTCGCCCGACCGCGAAGCCGGCCGGCCCTGACGGTGGCGTTACGTTCTTCTCCCCGGGCGTGCTAGAACAGGCGATAGCAGGGATGCGGCGCGATTACTTCACCCCAAGCGTCGAGGCCTACGCTGGCGACGACTCCCGACGGCCGGTCCTCACCGTCGAGTACGACGGGCCCGCCGACCGGCTCGAAGACCGGATGACGAAGGGCGGCTCGATGCTCGGCGACTCGGACGTCGATGTCGCCTACCGGCTCAAGGAGGAGGGCGACGCCGCCGAAGGCGTCCTCGCCATCGCCGACAGAGTCACCGGCGAGTACGCCCTCGAGCTGAACGCTGCCGCCGCCGACGTGTTCGACCTCGTCGATGCCGCACGGGAGTTCGGACAGCGCGCCGACACCGAGGACCGCTACCGGGTCGTCCTGGAGTCCGACGGCGACCACCTGCTCACGTACGACAAGGCCACGCTTCTCGTCTACGACCACCGGGGCGAACTCCTCCGGAGCCGGAGCCTGATCCCGAGCGGGGTCGAACTCTGACGGCCGGAGCCTCGTCCCCAGCGGGGTCCAACTCTGACAGCGCGAGCCCGGTTCCGATCGGGGTCGGAGGCTGACAGCAGGAGACTGGTTTCCGGGACCTCTAGGCGGGGATGCGTTCAGGCCACCGGGCTGCGCGAACGGTCGATCACTGGATGAGGCTCGTGACGACGCGGGACTCGGCCTTCCGGAGGTGTTCATCCACGGTCGATGGCGCACACCCGAGGTTGTCGGCGATGTCCTTGTGGGTGGCCTGGCGCGGGACGTCGTAGTAGCCCTCCTCGACCGCGGTCTCGAAGACCTCGAGCTGGCGGTCCGTGAGCGGCGAGAGGAGGTCCTCGCTGCCGGGCACGTACGTGCCGGCGTTGTCGACGGAAAAGTCGAGGGTGTCCGGCATGGCGCCGAGCGCGGCGCGGAGGTTGTCGTGGGTGCCGACGAGCGTAGCCAGAAGGCCGTCGTCGGTGAACTCCAGTGGCGTGTCGACGATGAGCGTGTGGTCGTGGGCGACTTCGAGCAGCGTCCCGCCCGCCTTGGCGGCCTCGGCCTGGACGAAGGCGTGGTAGCCGTTCCCGGCGAGGTCGACGACGTCGTGGTCGTAGACGTCCGGCTTGTCGGCCAGCGCGTCGTCGAACGCCTCGCCGTCGCCCGTGACCCGGTAGAGCAGCACCGTGGTGCCGTCCGCCCGCGCGTCGACGTGAAGCAGCGCCTCCCGGGAGATGGCCTCGTGGCCGGCCAGGTAGCGATCGATCGGGTGGATGGCCCGATCGGTCGGCGCGAGGCTGAGCTTGATGTACTTCATGGTGCCCACCCTACACCGGGGTAGGACGGGGATTTAAGGTTATGACAAAACCGTCCAAACGAGTGTGAACGCCTCCAACGGTGGGAGCGGAAACGCTTTCGGGCCGGCCAACCCAGCCCCGGCATGGACTGGCCGCACGATCCCGACGGCGATGCGGGTTCGGAGGGCAAGCGCAAGTACGGACAGGCGATCCTCGTGAAGGACTTAGACGAGGAGGCGGACTTCCCGCTCGGCCGCGAGGAGTTCCTGGCCGAGCACGGCGAGGAGCCGGTTCGACTCAACCACGAGCGGGTCGTCCGCGTGGCGGACGTCTTCGAGCACGTCGAGGCGACGGAGTTCGAGGACATCGTCTCGTTCCACCAGGCCGTCGGTCGCGCGATGCGGGCGGCCGGCATGTGGGAGATCGACGTCGAGAAACACCTCTGAGGCACAGGGTACACTCGGGGCGATGCAGTCGGGGGAGCCTCAGCGTCGCGTGACGAGCGGGCGGGTGCGGGCCGCCGCCGGGTGAGGAACGATCGAGCGTGGGCCGCGTGGAGCCGGGTGACGAATGTTCGGGCGTGTGCAACCCTGAGCCAGGTGACGAACGATCGGGCGTGGGTCGCCCGGAGCCAGGTGACGAACGATCGGGAGGTGGCCGCCGTCGCGGGACGAAGGGGTGGGTGGGCCGCGGTCGCGTGACGAATAGGGGCGCCGGCGCGTGGAGCCGACGAACGGGGCATGCGGGGACGCCGCGGCGGCAGTCGTATCCCCGCTCCGGATGGCAAGGCAAATACCGGGTGGGGTCGAACTCGCGGTCGTGACGAACACGCAGGTGACCCTCGTCCAGATCGACAATTACGGCCCCTGGACGGTCACGCCCGAGCCGCGCCGGGAGGTCGACCTCCAGACCCTGCAGTCGCGGCTCTATGCCGACCTCTCCCAGCTGTTCGGCAACCGGGAGGGTTACGTCTTCTTCACGCGGTTCGACAACATGGTGGCGGTGACGAACGGCCTCGACGGGTCGGCCCACGCCCTGATCCAGGAGTCGGTCGACAACCGGTACCCGGTCTCGGTGAGCCTGTCCATTGCGGTCGACCCCTCGCCGGCCGAGGCGCTCGGCGTCGCGACGGACCGACTCCAGGACGCCGGCAGCGCCCAGGCCAGCGGCCGGACGGCGGTGCTGGCCGGGACGCCGCTCGCCGACGCCGAGCGGACCGATTCGGACGTCCAGATCGCCCACTTCGACGTCAACGACGCGACCGGCACGTACACCGACCGGCTCAACGAGTTCGACTCCTTCATCGCCATCGAGCAGGGATACGCCGAACTCATGCGGTACATGCGGCGGGCCCACGATTCGCTGTCCTTCTTCGTCGGCGGCGACAATATCATCGCGGTCTGTTCGGCCATCGACCGGCAGGGCTACGCCGACGCCATCGCCCACGTCGACGAGGCCGTCGGGGTGGACCTCAAGGCGGGGGTCGGCCGCGCCGGGACCGCCGGGACCGCCGGCATGGCGGCCAAACACGCACTGGAGACCTGTCGCGAGCAGAACGCCGATGTCACGTTCGCCCAGTAGGCCCGTCGGGAACAGTATCTCCGGCCGGGTCGAAACCCGGAGGCGTTCCGGGGCTCGCCCGCGAAATGGACCGGTTCTCCGGAGGCACCGGGAGAGTGTCGCCTACCGTCGTGCAGACGGTTGAACCCGATGGCGTGAACGCCTCGGTATTACCGTCCTCGAGGCCATGCCGGGTGTCCGGCCGGCAGTATCGCACCAACCGGCGACAGTGGCCGCCACCGCCGTCCGGCCAGCAGCCTGACTCCTGCGGTCGCGGCCGCCGGAGACCGGGGACGCATCTCCACGACCTGCTTATCCCGGGTTTTTATAAGAACATCGGGTTTCCGTAGAAGTAACTTTATATACGACGGCATGATGGCTTAGGTCATGCCACGCGATGTGCATCGGCGAGACGTCCTGAAGGGTGTCGGAGCAGCGGGGGTTACGGTCGGACTGGCCGGCTGTAACGGTAACGGCAACGGTACCGCGACCGAAACCGGCGAAGGCGGCGGGACCGTGACCGGGAACGGGAACGGCCAGGACGCCCGCACCCTGAAGCATGGCGTCCTGCTCCCGCTGTCCGGCGACCTCGGGGACCTCGGGCAGCCGATCCGTGACGGTTCCATTCTGCCGGACGCGCAGCTGTCCGGCAACATCAGCTTCGAGATCGACATCCAGGAGGTGGACACCGAGACCAACGCACAGGCCGGCATCCAGGGGGCCAACACCCTCGTCAACAACGGGTATCCGTCCCTCACCGGTCCCGCCTCGTCCGGCGTCAACCTCCAGGTCACCCGGCAGGCGCTGATCCCGAACCAGACGGTCGGCTGTTCGCCCTCTTCGACGTCCCCTGCGGTCACCGACCTCGACGACGATGGGTACATCTTCCGGACAGCCCCGTCCGACGCGCTGCAGGGTCAGGTCATCGCGCAGATCGCAACCGAGGAACTCGGGAACTCCACGGCGGCGACGATGTACGTGAACAACTCGTATGGTCAGTCGCTCTCGCAGGTCTTCGCCTCCTCCTTCGAGGGCGAGGTCCAGACGCAGGTCGGGTTCCAGAAGGAGCAGTCCTCCTATAGTTCCCAGCTGGAGTCCGCCCTGCAGGACGACCCGGAGACCCTCGTCGTCATCGGATACCCGGCGTCCGGATTGCAGCTGTTCCGTGATTACTACGCCAACTTCGACTCGGGGGAGGACATCATCGTCACGGACGGCCTCATCGAAAACGACCTGCCGAACGACGTCGACAACGACATGGCGAACGTCACCGGAACTGCGCCGAAGGCGTCCGGGCCGGGCCGGGAGGCGTTCGACCAGCTGTACGAAGATGAGTACGGCACCGCGCCGGGGGTGTTCAACGCCCACGGCTACGACGCGACGGCCATCTGCCTGCTCGCGAACGTCTATGCCGGTGACAACGACGGCACCGCCGTCCGTGACGAGATGACTACCGCCGCGAACGGGAACGGCGAAGAGTTCGGCCCGGACAACCTGGCCGAGGCGTTCGAGGCTGCGGCCGCGGGCGACGATATCAACTACCAGGGGGCCTCCTCGGCCACGGACTTCGACGAAAACGGCGACATGATCGCCGTCTCGTACGGGATTTACGAGGTTCAGGACCGCTCGTTCGCCGAGACCGACTCCGTCGCGTTCGGCCAGTAATCCTGGCGACACCAATACGTCTTATTTCGGCGCGATGCACGATTCCGGCAGCCGTTGGGCCGACGGTCGAGAACACCCCCGGTCGAGAACCGGTCGGACCGGATTGCCGTGCGATCCGGCCCGTGGGCTAGCGGCGGACCGTTCGATCCTCAGCCATCCGGGATCGTCTGTCGGATATTTCGTCCGACCGTCAGCCACCGAGGAAGTCCTGGCGGACCTGCTCGTCGTCCAGTAGCGCGTCGCCGTCGTCCATGTACCGGTTCCGCCCCTGGACGAGCACGTAGCCCCGGTCACACCGGCGGAGCGCCTCCTTCGCGTTCTGTTCGACCATCAGCACGGCGGTGCCGGAACCGTTGATGCGGTCGATGCGGTCGAACATCTCCTCGACCAGGTCGGGCGCCAGGCCGGCCGACGGTTCGTCGAGCATGAGGAGGTCGGGGTCGAGCATCAGCGCTCGGCCCATGGCGACCATCTGTTGCTGGCCCCCGGACATCGAGCCGACCAGTTGGCCGGTCCGTTCCTCGAGGATGGGGAAGTACCCATACACCGCCTCGATGCGGTCCTCCGGAACGGAATCGAGGATGTACGCGCCCATCTCGAGGTTCTCGCGGACGGACAGTTGCCCGAAAATGTTCTCGTTCTGCGGCACGTACCCGATGCCCTTGTGGATTATGTCCTCGGGGTTCTCCCCGGCGATGTCCTCGCCGTCGAACCGGACGGTGCCGCCCATGTAGTTCGTCAGGCCGAAGACGCTCTTCATGAGCGTCGATTTGCCCGCGCCGTTCGGGCCGACGATTGTGACGTACTCGCCTGAGGAGACGTCGAGGTCGACGTCGTCGAGGATCCGGAGGTCGCCGTAGCCGGCGTCCAGATCGCGGACCTCGAGGATGCCGTCGTTGCGGGTGACTGCGTGACGGGACTCGGTCTCGGCACTCATATGTCCTCACCCAGATACGCGTCCACGACCTGTTCGTTCCCGCGGATGTCCGCCGCGGTCCCCTCCGCCAACACGTCGCCTTGGTGCATCACGATGATGTGTTCACAGTGCTCCATGATCAGGTCCATGTCGTGCTCGACGAGCAGGAACGTGTAGCCCCGGTCGCTGAGCGTGTGGATGCGGTCCAGCAACTTCTCCTCCAGTGTCGGGTTGACGCCGGCGAACGGCTCGTCCAACAAAAGCACCGTCGGGTCCGTCATGATGGCGCGGGCCATCTCGAGGAGCTTCCGCTGACCGCCCGAGAGGTTGCCGGCGTGTTCCTCGGCGAGGTGGTCGATCTCGAACAGTTCCAGCGTCCGCCAGACCTCCTCGCGGATCGCTTCCTCGTCCGTTTTGACACGGCCACGCAGCCCCGGCGTGACGGCGGTCGTCAGCGTCTCGCCCTTCTGGCCCTGTGGTGCGAGCATCAGGTTCTCGAGGACGGTCATCTCCTCGAGTTCCCGGGCGATCTGGAACGTCCTGACGAGGCCCCCTGTGGCGACGTCGTACGGGTTCAGGCCGGTGATGTCCTCGCCCTCGAAGAGGACGGTGCCCCCGTCCGGCTCGTGGAGGCCGGTGATGCAATTGAACGTCGTCGACTTGCCCGCGCCGTTCGGGCCGATGAGACCCGTGAGCGAGCCCTCCTCGACCTCGAAGCTCGCGCCGTCGACGGCGGTGATGCCGCCGAACCGCTTCCGAAGGTTCTGCACGCGTAGCGGGAGTCCAGGGGGGACCTCCTTGACCTCCTCCTCGATGGGCGAGTCACCGGCGTCGGAGTCGACCTCGACGTCGTCCGGGACGTTCGTTTCCACCGGTGCTGTGTCGACCCCTGCCCCGGCGCCGTCGGGTTCACTCATCGGATACACCTCCGTCAGTGGCGGCGACGCCACCCCCACTTTCGGTCTCTGGCCGCTCCGAGAGGTCGATGCTGGAGGCGATCTCCTTGCGGTGGCCGAGCATGCCCTCGGGCCGGTTCTGCATCAGCCAGACGATGACGATCCCGACGAAGATGAACTTCAACGCAGAGATCTCGCTGACCAGATAGCCGGCGTACATCGCCGGGTCGAGGGAGCTAAGCGCTACATAGAAGTTCGAGGGAGACGGGAGGCCGCCGGCCGCGCTGTCGATGACGCCGGCCACGCGGCGCGGACCATTCAGGAGCAGCGAGGTGAACGCGATGGCGCCGATCACGCTGCCGGTATTGGACCCCGCACCGCCGATGATGAGTGCCGTGAACACGTAGAAGGTGATGAGCGGCCTGAAGCTCTGGGGATTGATATAGCCCGCCCGCCCTCGCCAGAGGATGCCCGCGAGCCCCATCATCGCGGCACCGAGCATGAACACCTTGATCTTGAACCAGCGGGTGTCCTTGCCGAGCGACTGGGCGACGGTCTCGTCCTCCCGGATGGCCTTCAGGACGCGGCCGAACGGCGAGTTGCCGAGGCGTTGGGACACGACGTAGTACGCGGGGAGTACGAGGATGCCGAGGAAGACGACGTACGTCATCCCCGTGACGACCGGCTGGCCGATGCCGTAGCTCGCCCCGAGGTCGATGAGCGGTTGTCCCACGGCCGTCGTACCCTCGAACAGGACGTCGGTCGGTGGCCCGATGGGGGCCTGGATCCCGCGACCGCCCCCGGTCCCGAATTCGGCCCCGAAGAGGTTGACCACGTTATAGGTGTCGAGGTTCGGATCCTGGACCGTCCCGGAGAAAGTACTGTCCTGGATGCTCAGCCTGACGATCTCCGAGAACCCGACGGTGACGATGGCGAAGTAGTCTGCGTCGAGCTGGAGTGCGGGGAGCGCCACGATACCGCCGACGATGGCGGCGGCGACCATCCCGCCGAGTATGGCAACCGGGACCGGGAGCCCGAGCCCCGGGGCCGGGCGGCCGCCGGGCGGTGCGGCAAGGATATACGTTGCGTAGGCGCCGACAGCCATGAAGCCGGCGATGCCGATGTTGAACAGGCCGGTGTAGCCCCAGTGGAGGTTCAAAGCGAGCGTCAGCAACGCGTAGGCGATGGCGGTCAGGAGGATGAACCGCATCGAGTTCACCATCGCGTTCAACAGGTTGGACTCGCTGGCGAGGTACGCCTGGAGGCCGCCGAGCAGCATATACGTGATCGACACGACCACGAGGATTGCGACGATGAGTCGGGTGTCGTGCTCCCGGATCACCGGGGGAACCGCCTGCCAGAGCCGTCCGCCGACGCTCACGCCGTCGTCACCCCCCCGAAGAGGCCGGCCGGCCGGAAGAGCAGCACGAGGATCATCACGCTGAACGCCGCGACGCGGGCGAATCCGGACGGAATCCAGATGAGCGCCATCCGCGAGGCGATGCCGATGATGATGCCGCCGCCGATGGCCCCGTACACCGAACCGATACCGCCGAGGATGACGCCCGAGAAGATGAACAGCAGGAGCCGCCAGCCGAAGTTGTACGAGAGGACCCCGCGTTTCAGGATGATGAGGAAGCCGGCCATGCCGGCGAGGCCGCCGCCGATGATCCAGGTCGCCCGGATCACGCGCTCGGTCGGGATGCCCGTGACCTGTGCCAGCGCCTTGTTGTCGGCCATCGCACGCATCGCCTTTCCGAGTTTGGTGAACTGCAGCAGGACGTGGACGCCGATCATCAGCGCCACGGCCGCGACGATCATGGTGAATTCGTGGAGGTTGATGCTATAGCTCCCGTCGACGACGTACAGCGTATAGGCCGGCAGCGACTCGACGCCGACCGCGGTAACGCCACGCGTGTTCGTCGACCAGACGAACACGATAGTGTACCGGAGCGCGAGCGCGACGCCGATCGACGCGATGAGCAGTGGAATGCCGCCCCGTCCACGCATCGGTTTGTATACGAGGCGGTCGAGCAGCAGTACGAGTGCGACTGATGCGGTGGCCGCCACGATCAGCCCGACGACGACCGCTGCCGGCGAGGTCGCGATGGACACGACCGAGGGGACATTCAGGAGGAAGATCTCCCCGAACGGCTCGGCGAGACCGAGCGTGAAAAGTGCGACGACGTACGACGCGGCCCACCCCGAGAAGGCCCCGACGGTGAGGTAGTCCCCGTGGGCAAAGTTGGCGAAGCTCAGGATGCTGTACGTCATCGAGAGACCGACTCCGGCCAGGCCGATGATGAGGCCGAGGATCAGACCGTTGAACAAGTACTTGACGACGGACGAAACACGAACGTATCCACCCAGGACGTGGACCCCTAACGGGTCAACGCTGATCCCGGCGAGTTTCGCAGCCAGATCAACGAGCAGGTATCCAAGAGCGAACGCCAGGAGGACGACCGCCGGTCTGGCGGCGTAGCCTCGGATTCGGCCGGTGGTATTGTCAGTTACGCCCATGTCTGTGCGTCACGGACTCTATGGTGGGGCGTCCCGTAAAAAAGCCGTCGCTCCTGGCCCGGTCGGGGGATCCGAACCGCCACCGATAGCGGGGGCGGCGGGAACGTAACGCCTTTGACGCGGCCGTGGAAGCCCCGAGTATGCCCCGGACCCTCGACGACCTGGACGCCGACGGGTCGGCGCTCGGGGTCCGGGTGGACATCAACAGCCCGCTCGCCGAGGGCGGCCTGGCCGACGACGCCCGGCTCCGGGCGCACGTCGATACCCTCGAGGAACTCTGTCGACGAGGGGCCCGCGTCGCGGTGTTGGCCCACCAGGGCCGCCCGGGCGGCGGGGAGTTCACCGACCTGTCGGCCCACGCCGCCCGGCTCGACGACCTGCTCGTGGCGCCGGTCGCGTACTGCGACGCCACATTCACCGCGGCCGCCCGGGCGGCCGTCGCCGACCTCGACCCCGGTAGCGCGGTGCTTCTGGAGAACACGCGCTTTTACGCCGAGGAGTACATGGAGTTCGAACCGGCGGCCGCCGCGGAGACATACCTGGTCGACCGGCTGGCGCCGGCGCTGGACGCCTACGTCAACGACGCCTTCGCTACCGCCCACCGGGCCCAGCCCTCCATCGTCGGGTTCCCGGCGGCGCTGCCGGCCTACGCCGGCCGCGTCATGGAGCGGGAACTCGAGGTCCTCGGCAACATCGCCGAGAGCCCTGAGCCGCGGGTGTACGTCCTCGGCGGCGCGAAGGTCGACGACTCCATCGACGTCGCCCGCTCGGTGCTCGAACGCGGCCTGGCGGACGCCGTGCTGACCGCCGGGATCGTCGGCAACGCCTTCCTGCTCGCGGACGGCGTCTCGCTCGGGGCGGCCTCCGCCGGCGTGGTCAACGAGCGGAGCCACGGCGCGGTGAAGGCCGCCGGGGACCTGCTCGACGACTTCAGCCACCGGCTGTACCTGCCGCGTGACGTGGCCGTCGAGCGTGACGGCGACCGCGTCGAGGTCGACCTCGGCGGCCTCCCGGCCGCGGAGCCGGCGATGGACGTGGGCGCCCGGACGTTGGCCGCCTACGCCGACATCCTCGAGGACGCCGGCACGGCCATCCTCAACGGCCCGCCGGGAGTCTTCGAGGACGAGCGCTTCGAGGTCGGGACCCGGGAGCTGTACCAAGCGGCCACGCGCGCGGAGACGAGCGTCGGCGGCGGCGGCGACACGGCCGCCGCGATGCGGGCACTCGGCATCGAGGGCTTCGACCACGTCTCGACCGGCGGCGGCGCCGCCCTCCGGATGCTGTCGGGGGAGCCCCTGCCCGGCGTGGAGGCGCTCCGGGCGTAGCCGTGGCCGACGCACCCGCGGGCTACGCCATCGAGGCGGCCGACACCGACGACGCCGACCTGATGGCCGACCGGTGGGTCGACCTCGCCGCCGACCAGCGCGAGTACGGCTCCCACCTGCGGCCGGTCGACAACCGCGACCGCATCCACGAGACGCTGCTCCAGCACGTCGTCACCGACACGGCGCTCGTCGCCCGGGTGGACGAGGCCGAGAGCCCCGACGCCGCCGTCGTCGGGTTCGTCACGTTCGGCCGCGAGACCGGCGGCTACGCCCAGGACGTCGACCGCGGCATCGTCCACAACATCTACGTGGCGCCCGACCACCGCCGGGCGGGCGTGGGCAGCGCGCTGCTTTCTGCCGCCGAACGCACGCTTGCGGCCCGCGGCGTCGAGGCCGTCGCCCTGGAGGCGATGGCGAGGAACGCGGCCGCGCAGGCGTTCTACCGGGCCGAGGGCTACGAACCCCACCGGGTCGAGCTCGAGAAGCCACTCGAAAGCGATACCCTCACAACGGACGACCGTTAACCTCCGGATGCGCCAGGGGAGCTTGGGTGGTACAAGCACCCGACTTGTAATCGGGAGTTCGGGGGTTCGAATCCCTCCCCTGGCTCTACTGTTCGAGCGGCGCGAGGCGCGACCCGGGCGGCGCGACCAAAGGGAGCGCCGCCGGATGAGCGAACGGGGAGCGAAGCGACCCGTGAGCACGGGAGCGCCTCGGGATGGGTGAGCGGTGGAACCGCGAGCCAGCGAGAACGTAGAGCCTCGTGGGGATTCGAATCAGGGAGGTCGCAGCGCGAGCGCCGCGAGCGACCGTCCTCCCGTGGTTCAAATCCCTCCCCTGGCTCTTCTGTCCGAGCGACAGCGAGGACGAAGAGCGTCGAGCGGATTTGAGCCCTGGGAGACGAGTGCAACGAGTCTCCCTCCGGTTCGAATCCCTCTACCGACTTGCATAAAAAGGGGTCAGAACCTCCTTGCGTATCAGGTATTTAAAGAGCGGCCGCTATCGGTTCCGGTCGACCCATTTACAGAACTCGTCGAAATCCTTCCCGCCCGCATCCTCGGCGATCCCGCGAAGCGTACCGGTTCGTACACGGTCGTGAAGCGGAACGCTCACCGTTCGTTTCTCGACCTCGGGGCCGTCAGGATGTTCCCACTTCAGGATCGCGTGATCACCTTGCGTGGTGACCCAACGAAAGTTGCCGGCGTTGGCGAGCACCTTCGCCACGTCGTAGCCGCTGAAATCCCGTGTGACCATACAGATCTCGGGACTATTCAAGCACGTCAGGAAGTTCACCACGCCCCGCTTTGCGGTTGTCCTCGGGATCGATTCCGGCCGCCCGGAGTTCCTCGTCGGTCGGCGGTCGACCGGCGTCATGCTCTACGGCTTCGATCACGTCGTCGAGGTTTGTGAGGGCCTCGTCGCGCGTCTCGCCCTGTGTGGTCAACCCTCGCGTTTCGTCTCGGGCCGTCCACCACCCGTCGTCGTCCCGTGTGAGGGTTATCTTGGTATTCGTCGGATCGTAGTTTGCGCTCGATTCGGTGCTCATGCGTGGTGATTCTCCGTCGGGCTCCACGCCAGCGAGTTCCCGATCTTCTTGCTCGTCACCTTCCCGGCTTCCTGGAGCTGCCGGAGTCGATAGTCCGCACTTGGCCGCTTGATGCCGAGGTGGTCGGCGACCTCCGTCGTGGCGGCGGGGGCGTGTTCACGGACGGCGGCGAGGACGTCCTCCTCGCTGTGGGAAGGGGCAAACCGTCCCCGCTCGTCCCGATCACTCTCGCTCATGAGGGAGGGTATGGGGTTGAACCGTAAAAACCCACCTACTCCAAAGTAGAAGGGGAAGGCTCGAGTCCGTATTCTACATAGTAGGAGGTAGCGGCAGGACGGCTCCTCGGGGCGTAGGACGTCCGGGTGCTGGAACACTCGAGCCGGGCTGTCTTGGGCCACAACCCATGCGACACAACGAATCGGCGGCACTTGGGACTGCCGCCACTGACGACCGAACCGACCTTTGTACCGGCAGCAGCATCATGCGCCAGACGCCCACCCACCGGACGCGCCCCGCCGCCTCGGCCGCGAACGCATCGGCTTCGAGGCCGTCGACGACTGGAACCATCTCCGCACGGCACTCGCCGCCCGCGGTCACGGTGTCGGCCTGACCACGATGAACCACCTCGCGGGGGAACTCCTCGGACGCGCCCGGACGCTCCTGCCCCCGGGCGACGACGGAGGCGGAGAGCCGTAACCATGTCCATACCACTCGACGCCTTTGCCGAGAAAGCCCCGGTGCTCGAGGACGTCGGGCTCGCGTAGATCGTACTGATCGACCTCCTGCAGTAGCGGGCGGGCTGCCGGGCGTCCAGCGACGCGAGCGATAGTGAGCGCGTGCAGTTTCGGTGGGCTTTGAGCCCTGGGAGACGAGCGGAGCGAGTCTCCCTCCGGTTCGAATCCCTTTGAACGACTGCAAGAACGAAGGAAGCGTGTCGTGGGGATTCGAGCCCTCGGGAATCGCGTTGTAATATCGGAGTGTTCTCGATCGAGCACGATGCTGGTTTCGCGCCGCGCATTCAGGACTACGTTCAGGACCGATTTCCAATCACACCTTTTAAAACTCGCTATAGGCCCATTTACATTTATAAGTCGTGAACGTCGTCACGGAGTTCATCGAGGAATGTCCTTCCTTCTACGACCTCTATTTCTTCCCTCAGGTTCATCGAGCCGAGTACGTCGACTATCGCTTGTTCGGCCAGCCTGTCGCTTACCAGAACCGCTACTTGACATGATTGTTCGGCCGCGTACTGATACGCCAGGCCTGCGAGGACAGCGTCGGTCGTCTCGACTTCGTCCTCCGTGACGTCGTTCGCGGAGAGGCTGTAGATGCGCTCGCGCGTCCTGTCGATCGCGCTGGAGACGCCGGAATCGGTGAAGTCCACCACGGCCCGCTCGAGCCAGCCGGCATCCTGTGCCGAGCGAAGCCTGTCACGCTGATACCGATACGCCTCCGGGCTCTCGCCGAGCTCCTCGGCGACGTGATCGGGTATCCGGACGGCGACGTCCCGTCGGGTGACGTACTCCTCGAACGCCTGGTACTTGTCGTTGGACGGACTGCCCATCGCGTAGAGAACGCTAGTGTCCACGACGGCGATGCTCCCGCGTGGAAGCTCCACCCCCGGGATTCCTCAGGGCTTCAGGTACGGATCGTACGTGGTCGCCTCCTCGACGACGTCCTGGAGAGCAGTGATGACCGTGGTCCCCTCGACTGGGTGGACGTCGAGCTTGGTGGTGGCTGTCCGCTGGGTCATCTCGCCGTTCACGACGCGCAGCGTGTAGTGTAGCGCGGCCGCGAGCTTGGGAATACCCTGGCGCTCGACGAACACCCGGATGTCTTCGTCGTCGTTCTGACGACCGATCGCGTCGACGAGCACCGGCGTCGCGACAACCTCGCCGTGATCGGTATCCATGGTGAGATGAAGCGGCTCGACGGAGATACGCGTGGGCCTCTCGTCCTCGTGCCGCGCCAAGATCCCCATCTCCTCGAGCTCCCCGACATACTTGTACGCCGTCGAGTGCGGGACATCGAGGTCCTCCTTGACAGTCTCGATGGCTACCGGGCCGTTCCGGAGGACGTGTATATAGAGCCGTGCCAACTGTGGCGCGTTCAGCAACTCGGCGTACGTGAGGAGGTCCCCGAGCGTTTCCTCGGGATCGGCGGATTCGATGAGCCGGAAATCAGTCGACATCACGATTCATGTTCCATGTATAGAGTATTAACTCTTCTGCTCGTCCCGGTCGTACCCAACTGAATCCAATCCGGCCCGCCACGCTCACCGCTTCCGCCTTCGCGTCGCCCGGCACTTAGCGGGCGGGCTGCCTGCCATCAGTAGCGGGCGGGCTGCCGGGCGTCCAGCGGCGCGAGCGATAGCGAGCGCGAGCAGTTTCGGCGGGATTCGAGCCCTGGGAGACGAGCGGAGCGAGTCTCTTTCTGGTTCCAATCCCTCCCCTGGCCCGTTCCAGCGCCCACTGCATGCGATCGCGGCCCCAGTGGCCGGAAGGCTTACCAATCGAGGGAAGCACCCAGCGGATACGAGTACATGAGCCCTGTCATCCTCCCATTCGCGCCGTTGCTCGCCGGGCCGATCGCGTACCTGGTCGTCTCGCTCGTGGCCCTCCTCTTGCTTTTGGTGGTCGTCAGGGTCCTGTTCAGCATCGCCTGGCGGGTGATCGCGATCGGGGCGCTGCTTTTGGTCGTCCTCTGGCTGGTCGGCGCCGTCAGCCTGGGGCCGCTGTAGCCACCCGATCGAACCGCCCCTCGGCCCGTCCGCCGGGCCGACGGGGAATTTGGGTGAGAGCATGGACCGATTCCGGCGAACGCTGAAGGGGGTCGTCGGCGTAGCCGCAGGTATGACGCTCGCAGGCGACCGGCGCGACGGCCTCTGCCAGCTGCGGGACGTGAAGCTCGAGGGCGGCGGTCTCATCATCTACGACCCCGACGACGAGGACGCCTGGCTCCAGGCCGACGCGTCGGTCCCGGTCGGCGACGGCCCGGTGGCGTAGCGGCCCGTCGCCGGGGCGGCCGCGCCGCGTTGGTGTTGAGCGACGCGAGCACTACGGTTCGACGTCGGCCAGCGTCTGGACGCCGCGCATCTCGAACTTCGCGCCGCCGCCGGCGCTCTTCGCGGCCGAGATATCCCAGCCGTGAGCCTCGACGATGCTCCGGACGATGGCCAACCCGAGCCCGGTGCCCTCGTCGCCGGTCGTGTAGCCGGCCCCGAATATCTCCTCGCGCTTGTGTTCGGGGATCCCGGGGCCGTCGTCGGCGACGTAGAAGCCCTCCCCGTCGAGCATCCCGACCGTGATATCGACGTCGTCGCCGCCGTGCTCTATGGCGTTCCGGAACAGGTTCTCGAACAGCCGCCGGAGCCGCTCGCCGTCGGCGGTGATCGCCGGGAGGTCGTCGTACTCCAGTCGGGCCTGCCGCTGGTCGATGGTGCCCCAGGCGAGCTGGACGGTCTCTTCGAGGTCGACCCGCTCGAACTCGTCGACGTCCTTGCCCTGCCGGGCAAGCGTGAGGACGTCCTCGATGAGCTGCTCCATGCGCTCCAAGGCGGCTTCGGCGGCCTCGAGCTGGGACCGGTTGTCCTCCTCCTTCTTCTTCGCCATCCCGATGCTGCCGATGGCGACGTTGAGCGGGTTCCGGAGGTCGTGGCTGACGACCGACGCGAACGCCTCGAGCTGGCTGTTGCGCCGCTCGAGCTGCTCGCGGTGGGCCTGCTCGTCGGTCCGGTCGGCCAAAAGCAGCAGGTAGCCGTCCAGCTGGTCGTCATGCTGTATCGCCGACAGGATCCCGGAGCCGTGGAACCGCTCGCCGTCGCGCCGTTCGAACGTCCGGTCGAGGTCGACGGCGTCGGTCCGCAGCGCGCGCTGGAGGTGCGTTTTGACCTCCTCGTCGGCGTCCTCGCCGGTGTACAGCCCCGTCACCCGCGAGCCGCGGACCTCGTCGGCGCCGTAGCCGGTGACGCGGGCGGCGCCGTCGCTCCAGGTATCGATGTAGCCCTCGGGGTCGAGCCGGGCGAGGATGAAGCCGTCGGCCTTCGCGATGAACCGGTCGGTCCGCGCGGCGCGCCGCCTGGCCTCGACGGCCGCGGTCTCCTGGCGGGCCGTGAGGAACCCGCCGACCGCGCCGGCGCCGGCCCCGACCGCCGCCACCGTCGCGACGACGACGGCCGACCCGGGCAGGGTGACCCCGTACTCCCGGGCGAGCACGAGGTCGGCGACGCCGCCGACGGCGACGGCGGCGGCCAGCGACCAGGCGGCGACTCTGGCGCTGCCCGTCGGGATCGTCCGCACCCGCGCGCCGAGCGACACCAGGAGGCCGCCGGCGACGAACAGCGGCGCCAGCGCGACCACCAGTAACGCGTCGATCGTCGGCACCGTGGACGCATGCCAGACCGCCACGCCGATGGCCCCCACGCCCAGCGCAGACAGGATCAGCCGGGCCGGCACCAGGTCGTCGTAGCGTCCCATGTGGCCCTACCGTTCCACCCCATCCGACATAACGTCTCGCATCATTCGGAACCGGGGCCCTCGTCGGCGCGACCCCCGGGCCGGTCGTGCCTGGGCCCCCGGGTCTCGGGGCTGACGTTCGGTCGAGCGGACCCGCGGCCTCGAACGATCATCGTCGACGTCCTTGAACGATCGTCGTCGACGTCCTTGAACGATCGTCGTCGAAGTCTTCGAACGGTCGTCGTCGACGTCGTCGAGCCGCAGCCGGCACACCGGCCGAGCGGTCGCGATGGTCCGACGCCCGGGGACCTACCTGACCGCAAGGGCTTTTCCAGCCGCGGCCGCGCTGCCGGTATGGTCGCCCCGACGGTACTCGTCGTGATCATCGCGGCCACGGCGGCGGTCGCGTTGGCCCTCTCGGCCGGGTACTCCCACTGGACCGTGCCGGCGATCGGGCCGTGGGCGGTCGCGGGCGGGACGCTCCACGTCGCGAACCGGGTGGGGATCTACGACGCCGTCGAGGCCCCGGCGTCGGGCGCCCTGCTCGTCGCGACGCCCGCGATCTTCGCCGCGGTGACCTGGCTCGTCGCCGGCGCCGCCGCCGCACGTCGGGACCTGCCGTACCGGGAACGGTACCTCGCCGCCGCGGGCGGCGGGCTCGCGGTCGTCACGCTGGTGGCACTTTTTGTCCACCTCGACGTGCCGCCCGTCGGCCTCCTCTGGCTCGTGGCCGTCCCGCTCGCGACCGCCATGGTCGCGACGCTTGGCTTTCTCGCGGTCGGCTTTCTCGTCTCCGGGCTGATCATCGACCTCCGGGTCGCCGGGCTGTACACGGTCGGCACCGTGGTCTTCGAGGGCCTCGCCTCGGCGGCCGCCGTAACCTGGCTCGACGCCCGGGTCGAGGGACTCCTGGTCGAAGCGATCCGGACCGGCTACGCCATGGCCGGCCTCGACGACACCTGGTGGGCCGTCGTGGCCGGACAACTCGTCGTCGGCCTCGCGGTCGTGTTCGCCTGCAGCCGCCTCGCGCGGGTACGCACCGACGCCGGCCGGGCGGCGGTGCTCGTCGTCTCGGTCGTCACACTCTGGTCCGGCACCGCCGTCCTGGTGGCCGCCGCGGCGCTCGGGTAAGTCAAGGGGCCACCCGCAGTCGCGATACCCGCTGGTCGAATCCAGTGTGTCGGACCGTCGTGGCGCTCCGGGAGCGCGAGTGACTTAACTGCACCCGCATCGAACGCGACCCGTGACCGGCACCCGACGTGACCCACTCGGCACGGCCGTAGCCATCCTGGCCGGCGTCCTCGGCGGCCTCCTTTTGGTCCGCCCGATGCTCCCGGCCCGGAGCACGCTCCCCGAGCTGGACGCGACGGTCGGCCCGGTTGGCGGCTACCTCCTCCTCGGCGTCTCCGCCCTCGCGGCCGTCCCGATGGGCATCGCGCTCCTGTATCTCTTCTTCGTGCAGGTCGACACCTGAGCCGATTCTGCTATCGCCTGGCCCGCGGGCGGCGGAACGTCGGTACCGTGGGACGATGCCACCGCGACCGCTGGAAGGCGGCATTCCCTGCTGGCTGAGGCGGGATCGGAGGGACTGCGGGACGGGTTGACCTCATCATGGCGACTGGCCGGGGAGGGCGGGTCCTGACCGTGGGCCTCGTCGCTCACTCGATCAACCGGAACGCGTTGCTGCCGCACTCGCAGTTCGGGTTCCCCAGCGCGGCGAGGTCCTCCTCGGCCCGGACCTCGACCGGCTGGATGGTCCCACAGTTCTCACACCGCGCGATCCCGTGGCGGACCTCCTCGCATTTCGGCATACGGGCAAATCGGAGGGCGGTCAAGATAGGAGTGGGCAGCAGCACACCGATGGAGGTCACATAAAGGCTTATCAGTGGGGTCCCGCCGTCGGGCGGACGTCAGTCCAGGACGACCAGCGGGTCGCCCTGGTCGACCGACTGGCCCTCCTCGACGGCGACCTCGGCGACGGTCCCGCCGACCTCGGCGACGACGTCGTTCTCCATCTTCATCGCCTCGAGGACGCAGATCACGTC
>PXQY01000030.1 GCA_003021745.1 Halobacteriales archaeon QH_7_69_31 | reverse complement strand
CCTCGACGGCGGACATGTGGCCCTCCTTCAGCTCGAAGCCGGCCTCCTGCATCCGCCGGTAGTTGCCGTCGGACATCTCGAACTCGTTGACGTTGCAGAACTCGGCGGCGCCCTCGTCGAGAAACTCCAGGAACTCCGGCTCGCCGCGGATCCCCGGGATCTCGAAGGCGGGCGTCAGCCCCGCCTCGCGGGCGACATAGAGGATGTCCTCCCACTCGGTGCCGTGGAGGTCCCCCCACAGCTCGTAGGGCGGGTGAAACCGGATCTCGTCCAGCCCCGCCTCGGCGAGCCGTCGCATGTTCTCCCGGCCGCCGGTGATGCCGGTGTAGAGGTGCGTGTGGTGGTCGGCGCCGAACTCCTCGGTCAGCAGCTCGATGTAGTGGCAGGTCCGCTCTAGGACCTCCTGGGGCTCCCCGCCGGTGATCGACGTCCCGAGGGCGTCCATCCGCGTTGCCTCCTCGAGGACGTCCGCGTCGGATTCGACGGGCCGGTCGTTGGCGTAGACCTGGCCGACGTTCTTCCGGGTCTCGCCGAGCGGGCAGTAGAAACAGTCGCGCTGGTCGCAGTAGCCGTAGACGAAAAGCACCATCTTCCCGCCCTTGGCGCACTGTTCGCAGCCCTTCGAGATCATCCGTCGGGACGCGTTTCTCGTCCCAGGCGCAAAAGTCGTGCGTTACGGCTCGGTGCCGGCCAATACTGGACCGTTCCACGACGCTCCGCCGGTAGCGGAATCTACTTAGTCCAGTCCAGGGATGTACAAATTGTGGGTGCACCAGATATCAGTCGCAGACGTGTCCTCGCGGCCGCCGGGGCAGCCACGCTCGCCGGGTGCAACCGGCTCACCGGCGGCTCGTCGGACGACGCCTCGGACTTCGAGATGGAGTTCAGCATGGAGTGTGCCGACGGCGACCTCGCGGAGTACGTCGCGCGCGTCTCCTGGGAGTGGACCGCTGACGAGGGCGGGTCCTCACCCGGTGACAGAGTCGTGATTTCCTGGGACGAACGCAAATGGTACGTCGTCGACCAGGAGTTCGAGACCAGCGAGTCCGTCACGTTCGAGGGACGGGGGTCGCCTGGTGAGTTAGATGCCGTCGAGTTCGAACACGACGACGAGAGCGCGGACGGCGGCGCAATGTACGTGGCCGCGTGCTCGCTGTCACCGTATGGCGACTACGACCGGGACGAGCGGACCGTCTTCGTCGACTACTACCACCGAACGGAGGGCGATGATGAGACATCCACGTCGAAGGATGGCCCGCCGACGTACTCCAGCGCGTGGGAGACCGCCGACGAGGCCGACCAGACCGAGGTGTCCTGCGACGACGGATGACCGGGCTGCCGGACCGGCCGGCCGACCGGTCCCAGCGGGCCGTTCCGCCGGCGGAGGCCTCCGTGGTCGAGACTGCCGGCCGTCGCGGCTTGGAGCCGACGGGATTTAGAACTGTTCGGCCGACGAGATAACCCGGACTGCAGAGTCCGACCGAATGCTCCCATGATGGAGCGTATCGCCGTGCTCGCGTCCGGAGTCGACCGGTCGGAACCCGGAACGGTACTACTCCGGAATGCTAATACATCCCATACGGAGTACGGTAGATAAATGACACACGACGCTAACCGTCTCGAGAGTCACTTGGACCGTCGGGGCGTCGGCGTAACTCGCCGTGGCGCGCTCGCGGCCGCCGGCGTCGCCCTGGCGGGTTGTTCCGAGGTATCGAACGCCTTCGGGCCCAGGTACTCCGAAGAGGACCTATCGATGTGGCTCACCGCGGCGTGCGCCGGTGACGGGACGGTGGCCGTCACGCTCGCCTGGGAGTGGGCCAGCGGCGACGGCGGGACCGACCCCAGAGACGCGGCCCTGATCTACTGGGACATTCATAAGTGGTCATTCGTCGATGCGACGGCCGGCGAGACGGTCGAGTTCGAAACCCGGGCGGGCAACGGGGGAGGCGAAGGGGTTCGATTCAGACACGACGACGGGGTCGCGGACGCGTCGACGCGCTACCACGCGACCGTGACGCTCGATCCGGCAGGCGACTTCGATCCGTCGACCCGTAACGTCTACGGGGAGTTCGTCCACGTCCGTGAGCAGGCGAACGGAACGCCCGACGAGGGTTGGTTCGGTGACCTCGACACGGAGTGGGACGTGGCAGAAGCGAACGCCGAGGCCGGACAAGCCTGCCTCGAAGCGGGGTCCTGAGGGCAGATGTATCCGTCGAGCGAGTGCCCCGATTTTAAATGGCTCCCGCTGCGGTATGTCTCCCGGCGGGTGTCCCGCCGTTCTCGTGCGATCGAAACCTCGCTCGCACGGGTCCTCCAGCGATGAACCCGAGCTGCGACGCCGGAGCTATGTGGCCCGGTGACTACGTCAGCGAATGGCAAGCGGGGCCCGATCCGGGCGTCCGTCCCGAATCCTGACGGATACGTAACCCGGTACCCGCGATGGTCAGCTGCCGGCGATAGTTCCCGGCAGCGTTCGGCGGGAGGAGGCGCCACCTCGCCGCCTGTGGCCGCCGGCTGACAGGCAACGCCGGTCGAACGCCCGAACGCCGCAGTCGGCCGGGCTGAACGGTGAGAAGAAACTTACCCTCCCGCGAGCTACGGGCGGACGACCGATGCTTCTGGTCCTCTGTGTCGACCTCGACGACGACCTCGGCCGCAAGACCGACTTTGATACACCGGTCGTCGGCCGGGATTCAGTCGAGGCGGCCGCCGTCGCGCTGGCGAACGCCGACCCCGAGGACTCCGACGTCAACGTCTGCTTCCAGGGCGTCCACCTCCACGACGACGTCGCGGCCGAGGAGGGCGAACGCGTCGAGGTCGCCGTCGTCACCGGGACCGCCTCGGCCGACGTCGCCGCGAACCGCGCGGTGGGCGAGGAGGTCGACACCGTCCTGGCGGCGCTGTCGACGAGCGAGGACGTCCGCGCGCTGGTCGTGACCGACGGCGCCCAGGACGAGTCCGTTCTCCCGGTCATCCGCTCGCGGGTCCCGATCGACGGCGTCCGGCGGGTGGTCGTCCGGCAGGCCCAGGACCTCGAGTCGATGTACTACACCTTCAAGCAGGTGCTCGCCGACCCCGAAACCCGGGGCACCATCCTCGTCCCGCTCGGCATCCTGCTTCTCATCTACCCCGTCGCGATCCTCGCCGAACGACTCAGACTCCCCGGCTCGACGCTCGGCATCATCTCGGCACTCCTCGGCCTGTACGTCCTGTTCCGCGGGCTCGGGCTGGAGGAGGGCATCGACGACCTGCTGGAGCGGGTCCGCGTCGGGCTGTTCTCCGGCCGGGTCCAGCTCGTCACGTCGGTCGTCGGCACCGCCCTGGTCGCCGTCGGTGCCGTCGCCGGGCTGGAGACCATGAACCGGCTCGCCGGCACGGACGCCGCGGCGCTTTTGGCGACGGCGGCGTTCGTCTATGGCGCCGTCCAGTGGGCCGCCGCCGCCGGCGTCGCCGTGGCGCTGGGCCGCATCACCGACGGATACCTCGACGGGAGCTTCCGGTGGCGCCACCTCAACGCCCCCTTCTACGTCATCGCCATCGCGGTCGTGCTCCACGGGCTGACCGCCTTCTTCGTCCAGGTCGCGGACGCCTCGTACCTCGCGGCGACGCTTTCGGCGGGGACGTTCCTGGGGTTTGCCAGCACGCTCGCGTTCGCCCTCGTCGAACGGCGGTTCCTGCCCGGGCGCGACCTCGAACTGATCGGATAGGGACCGGGCGGCGCGAGTCGGGCGGCCGACCGGAGGGAGGCCGCCAAATGAGCGAGCGTTGAGCGGAGCGAACCGCGAGCGGAGCGAGCGCCGCCGGATGGGCGAGTAGCGAGGGACCTTAGTGATTAAGGAAAGTTATGAATAGTATCTGTCCATCTCGTGAGTATGGGACATGGTCGGCATAAGACATCGAGCGACCTGACCGAGGCGGAATTCGACGCAGGAATGCTTGATGCCGACGACCCTGGGATGGTTCGACGGCTCGAGTTTATGAACAATTTTTTACAAGCGTAATCCGATCCGACCGCAGTCGCTTCAATCGAGGCGTTTGGTTCGGTGGTCCGTGACGGCGTCGATCAGTTCACCGAGAACATGAGTTTTGCTGCAGACTGGATCGACCGCTTACATAATATTCAAAAGTTATCTTAAGTACTACCCTCTGCCGGCGAACGGGCGGCACGTCCATCGGGCGTGCCGCCTGATGGTGAGCGGTGATCGGAGGGAGCCGCGAACGGAGTGAGCCGCAAGCCGGGCGGCCGACCGGAGGGAGGCCGCCGGATGAGCGAACGGTGAGCGACGCGAGCCGTGAGCCGCCCGACCCGAGAAGCCGAGGGCTTGCGTCCACCCAAGTATTACGCCACGCGTAACTGAATACCGCCCCTCCGGCGCCGATATTTCTTTGCACGGGGGCAACGAGGAGCCGGTATGCAGCTGTTCGGATCGAGCGGGATCCGGGGCGTGGCGGGCGCGGAGCTCACGCCCCCGTTCGTCGGCCGCATCGCCGCGGCGGCCGGCGTGGTCCTCGATGCCGACGCCGTCGGCGTCGCCCGGGATACCCGGACGACGGGCCGGCCGTTGGCCGACGCTGCCGCCAGCGCGCTGGCCAGCGTGGGGTGTGACGTCCACCGGCTGGGGGTCGCGCCGACGCCGGCCGGCCAGGTGTACGCCGCCCGGGCGGGCGTTCCGCTCGTGATGATCACTGCGAGCCACAACCCGCCGGAGTACAACGGCGTCAAGCTCGTCGGCGCGGACGGCGTCGAACTGTCCCGGCGCCAACTCGAGCGCGTCGAGCAGCGGGTGCTGGCGGAGGACGTGGAACTCGTTGAGTACGCGCGGGTCGGCGGCCACCGGTCCGTCGACGACGTTACCGACGCCTACGTCCGCGAACTACTCGACGCCATGGAGGCTGCGGACCACCGCGAGCACATCGCCGACGCCGATCTGACGGTCGCGGTCGACCCCGGCCACGGCGCGGGCTGTCTCACGACGCCCCGGTTCTTCCGGGCGCTCGGCTGTCGGGTCCACACCGTCAACGCCACGCCGGACGGCCACTTCCCTGGCCGGGACCCAGAGCCCGTCGAGGGCAACCTCGGGGACCTCCGGCGGCTGGTCCGGGCGACCGAGGCCGACGTCGGCGTCGCCCACGACGGCGACGCCGACCGCGCCATCCTCGTCGACGAGACGGGCTCCCACGTGGAGGGCGACGCCGCCCTCGCCGCCCTGGCGGCGGCCGAACTGGACGCCGGCGACGTCGCGGTCTCGGCGGTCAACGT
>PXQY01000066.1 GCA_003021745.1 Halobacteriales archaeon QH_7_69_31 | reverse complement strand
CGGTCGTGGCCGCCGACCTCGGGCACGGCGCCCGGGACGTAGTTCGTGTTCGCCGGGCCGTAGCCGTAGGAGTGCCAGTCACCGTCGGCGAAGGGGGGCGAATCCTGTCCGACACCGATTGCGCTACACCCGGCGAGCGCACCCGCCGTCCCGACCCCCAGGGCCGCGAGGACCGATCGACGTGACGAACATGATTGGGATGACGTAGGCCGTCGCGGTACTGACCATGCAGGACCGTCCCGGTCGGAGGAGTGATCGGCGGGGGACATTATTGATAGAATCGCACAGCTATAAGGAAAGTATTGTGAATAACCGACACACGGCTCGCGGTCGCCATGACCGCCTCCGGCTACCTTCACGAACGGGAAGCCGTCAGGAGCAAACCGTCCGGTTCGAGCCACCCTCGAGTACCGAGCAGGTTCCTCCTGGACTGGATGTGCCCCGGTCGAACCAATCAGCGGATTCGCCACCCGGCCGCCTCACCGCTCGGGGACGTCGAACCGGTCGGTCCGCCACAGCGCGTAGCCGTACCCGACGGCGAGGGCGGCGGGCACTCAGTTGCGGGCGGGAAGTTGATTGCATCCCAGAGGATGACGAAGCTCACGAGGTGGTCGAGCATGAACCGGCAGGCGTCGAGACGGGCGAGCACCGCGCCTCGGTCGAGGACGGCGTCGACCACGAGGACCGCCTCGATCGCCGGGTCGGTCGACGGCCCGACCACTATCGCACCCACCCGGTGACCGCGTCGGTCGTCAGTCGACGGTGAACGACCCGGTCATCCCGGCGCTCCGGTGGGGTGCACAGTAGTACTCGTAGGTCCCGGTCGTGGTGAAGGTGTGCTCGTGCACGTAGCCCTCGTCGTAGGTGGTGCCGTCGCCGCCCGGGGTCCCGCTCCAGTCGGACCCGCCGGGGGTGCTGGACGGTCTGACGTTGTGGCCGTCAGAGTCCCACTCCCAGGTGACGGTGGCGCCGGCACTAATGGTGAACTCGTCAGGCTCGAAGACGAGGAGCCCGTTCGGCCCGACGACCACATCCTGGCCCGCTGGCTCGGTCGCGGTCGGCGTCTCGGTGTCGGTCGGGGTCTCCGTCCCGGTCGGCGTCTCGGTGTCGGTCGGAGTCTCCGTCTCGGTCGGCGTGCCGTCGGGTTCACTACCGTCAGTTGGCTCACCGCGGGTGTCCGTATCGGTCGCCGTTCTGGACTCCTTCGTCGGCCTCGGTGTGCCGTTATCGGCCTGCGTCGAGGACGGGGTCTCGGGTCGATCCGTGGGCGTCCCGTTCGGGCGCTCCTCGTCGCCGGCACACCCCGCCAGCGCGGCGCTACCGACCGTGGCGAGCGCCAGGTAGCGGCGTCTCGAGTACGGCATGCCGATGTGTGGTGTGAGGCCGATTATTAAACTTGTCCGACCTCCGTCCGACGCGTCGGTCGTTCGACCGGGCAGAACCGGAGCTTCGTCTGTCGGTCTCGGACCGCTGGACGGGTTGCTGCCGGCGTCCAGGGCCCCCTCACCGCTCGGGGAAGTCGAACCGGTCAGTCCGCCACAGCGCGTAGCCGTACGCGGCGGCGAGCGCGGCGGGCAGCCAGTTGCGGGCGTAGAGGTTGAGCCCGCCCCAGAGGATGACGAAGCTCACGAGGTCGTCGAGCATGAACCGGCAGGCGTCGAGGCGGGCGAGGAGCGCGCCACGGTCGAGGACGGCGTCGACCACGAGGACCGACACGACCGCCGACAGCGTCCAGCCGGCGAAGTTCAGCCAGGGGACGCCGTAGTAGGCGCCGCCGGCGTCGTACTGCCAGAACCCGACCGCGACCGCGGCGGGGTCCAACACGAGGTCCATCCCGACGACGGCCGCCGCGACGAGCGGGACCCGGACGACCGCGCGGCGTGCGGCGTCGCCGACCACCAGCAGCGTCACCAGGTAGGCGTTGAGGGCCAGCGGAAGGAAGAACAGCGGCAGCGCCGCCGGGATGCCGGCGACCATCGGCCCGAGGTCGACGCCGTATTCGAAGGCGCCGTACGGATACCCGGTCCGGACGCCGAGCAGCTCGACGGCGTAGGTGTAACCACACAAAAGCGCCAGACCGACGGCCGCACGCCGCGTCACGACGGGGGCCAGGCCGGCGAGAAGCGGGAGCCGCATCACGGCGACGCCGAACAGGAGCAGGGCGGGATTGAACCTCAGCGGTTCGGGGAGCAGGCCCTCGGCCGAGGCGAGCAGCGTCACCGCCCCGAGCGTCGGGAACACGACCGCGATCGTGAACCGGTTGTCGTCGACCAACTCCTCCAGGCGGGCCTCCAGGCGGGCGCGGGCCGGGAGGTCGACACTAGCCATACAGCATCACCCACAGGCCGGCCAGCGTGATGACCATCCCGGCGACGGTGTTGATCGCGGGGAACCACCAGTAGGCCCGACGGACGTCGACGGATGCGGCGACGATGCCGGCCACGAATAGCGGGTAGGCGCCGAGGACGACCGCGAAGAACGGGTGGACGAGCCCGAAGACCCCGGCGGCGGCGAGCCAGCAGCCCGTAATGTAGGCGTAAGTGCGGCGCTCGCCGAGCACCGTCGCCGTGGTCCGGATGCCGGCCCGGCGGTCCGGTTCGATGTCAGGGATGGCCGAGAACGTGTGCATCCCCATCGCCCACAGCCAGCCGCCGGCGACGGCGGCGACCGGCGGCGGGGTGCCCGCCACGGCGGCGTAGGCCACGATGCCAGGCAGGACGTAGAGCCCGTTTGAGGCGGAGTCGAGCAACGGGGTCGTCTTGAACCGGAACGGCGGCGCGGAGTACCCGACAGCCAGCGCGAGGAACGCGCCCATCGCCACCGCGCCGTAGAGCGGGACGAGCGGGAGGAAGGCGACGCCGAGTCCGCCACAGACGACGACGAGGACCGGCACGAGGCGGTCGCCCCGGTACCGGACCTCCCGGTCGTCCTTCTTCGGGTTCTCGGCGTCGACGCCGGCGTCGAACACGTCGTTGACGCCGTAGAGGAAGACGTTCGCGGGCAGGAGGAAGTACATGAAGAGCGCGACCGCCAGCGGGTCGAACAGCTCGGCGGGACTGCCCGCGGCGTAGGCGACGGCGACCACGACGGGCCCGGCGAGGTACGGCCAGAAGCGGGGACGGGACAGCCGGAGGACGTAGCCCGTCGGCGTGGCCGCACTCGGGAGCGTCCGGTCCAGCAGCAGGTCCGACATCGCGTTGGGGCGACTGTGGGGGCCCGGTCAGTTATGCCTGCAGGTCCGACAGCAGGGCGTCGGCGGCGTGCTCGCCGCTGACGAGACACATCGGGACGCCGATGCCGGGCGTCGTGTAGGCGCCGGTGAAGTAGAGGCCGGGAGAGGCCGACGAGCGGTGCGGCGGCCGCAGGAGCGCCGTCTGTCGGAGCGTGTGCGCCAGGCCGAGCGCCGTCCCCTCGCGGCTGTTGTACCGGTCGGCGAACTCGGAGACGGAGAAGGTCTCCTCGAAAACGATGCGCTCTCTGAGGTCGACGCCGGTGTTGGCCGCGACGTCCTCGAGGAGCTGATCGCGGTACCTGGCCCGGGCCTCGTCGGTGTCGTCCAGCCCGGGCGCGAGCGGGACGAGGGCGAAAAGCGTCGAGTGGCCCTCGGGGGCGACGTCGTCGTCAGTCTCCGAGGGGACACACAGGTAATAGGCCGGGTCCGCGGGCCAGCCGGGATCGTCGAAGAGCCGCTCGAAGTGCCGGTCCCAGTCGCTCGGGAGCACGAGGGTGTGGTGGGCGAGGGGGTCGACGTCGCCCTTGACGCCCAGGTACAGGAGGAACGCCGACGGCGCGTAGGTCCTCTCGTCCCAGTAGTCCGCGTCGTACTGGCGTTCGTGGTCGGGCAGCAGTTCCTGCTCGGTGTGGGCGTAGTCGGCGTCGCTGACGACGTAGTCCGCCCCGACGTCCCCGGCGGCGGACTCGACGAGAAAGCCGGACTTCCGGTTGACGATCTCGGTGACCTCCGCGCCGGTGACGTAGTCGACGCCCAGCTCGCGGCCGAGCTCGACACAGCCCTCGACCACCGACCGCATGCCGCCGTCGGGGTAGTGGACGCCGAGTTCGAAGTCGACGTGGCTCATGATGTTGTACAGCGCCGGGGTGTTGTGCGGCGCGCCGCCGAGAAACACCAGCGAGTACTGGGCGATCTGCCGGAGCTTCGGGTGGTCGAAGTAGTCGGCGACGTAGTCGTCCATCGTCCCGAGCAACTGCAGCCCGACCGGCGCGGCCCGCAGGACGTCGAGGTCGAGCCAGTCCCGCAGGCGGGGGCGGTCGGTGTAGACGAAGTTCTCCATGGCGACCTCGTAGTGGGTCGCCGACGTCTCGAGGTACGACTCGAGGGCGTCGCCCGCGCCGGCCTCGTAGGATTCGAACAGCTCGTACATCGCCTCCCGGTCGTCGGTCACGGCCACGCTGTCGCCGTCCTTGAAGAAGATCCGGTAGTGGGGGTCCAGCCGCTGGAGGTCGTAGAAGTCCGCCGGCTCGCGGTCGAAGTGGCCGAAGAACCGCTCGAAGACGTCCGGCATCAGGTACCACGACGGGCCCATGTCGAACCGGAACCCCTCTGCCTCCAGCACCGAGGCCCGGCCGCCGAGCTGGTCGTTCTTCTCGAGGACGGTGACCTCGAGCCCGGCGTCGGCCAAGTAGCAGGCGGCCGAGAGCCCGCCGAAGCCGGCCCCGACGACGACGGCGGACTCACCGTTGGGCATGGCCACGGTAGGGACGGCGGGGGCTTTAACTCCGGTGTACGGGAAATCGGCGACCGGTTGGGAAACGTCCTTGTCGCCGCCGGTCGACCCGCCGGTATGGATACCGCTGTGGTCACAGGCGCCTCCCGTGGCGTCGGGGCGGCGGTCGCCCGGCGGTTCGCCGCCGGGGGCGTCCACGTCGTCGGCTGTAGCCGCGACGGCGAGGAACTCGAGGCGGTCGTCGCCGACGTCGCCGGGGCGGGCGGCGCGATGACCGGGCTCCGCGCCGACGTCCGCGACGAGTACGACGTCGAGCGACTGATGGAGACCGCTGCCCGGGCCGGCGACGCCGGCGGCATCGACTGCCTGGTCGCGAACGCCGCCGTCTACCACGGCCCGGCGGGGGCATCGCCGCTGTCGGAGACCGGCTACTCGGCGTTCGACGATACGCTCCGGGTCAACATCCGCGGCGTGTTCGCCTCGATACGCGAGGCCGTCCCGCACCTGACCGACGGCGCGCGGGTGCGTCGCCCGCCAGTTCGCCGCCGACCTCGAGGCCACGGTCGGCATCCTCGACCTCGGCCGTGTCGACACGTCGTTGACGGACGCCGGCGAGGGCCGGGACCCGGCGGAGGCGGCCGCGATGACCTGGTGGGCGGCGACGGCGGCCGAGGCCGGCGAGGTCGACGGGACGGTGCTCACGGTGGCCGACTGGCGGCGGGCGAGGAGCTGACCGGCCTCGTCACGCCCCTTGGTCCCACCGGGACGTCGAGCCACTGCGTACGCGCCGTCCCCGGTCCCCGATGGCGACCCGCCGGCGGTCAGTGCTACAGCCCCGTCGGGTGGTCGAGGAACGTCGTCTCCAGGCCCCACTCCTCGACGAGGTCCATCAGGGCGCGGACGCCGAACGTCTCGGTCGCGTAGTGGCCGGCCAGGAACACGTTCACCCCGGCCTCGCGGGCCTCGTGGTAGGTCTTGCCCTTGCCCTCGCCGGTGACCAGCGCGTCGGCGCCGGCCGCGGCCGCCGGCTCCAGCCAGTCCGTGCCGGCGCCGGTGACGATGGCGACCTCGCTGACCTCCTCGGGGCCGAAGTCCAGGACCTCGACCGGCTTGCCGCCCGGGCGCGGGCCCGCTGGCCGACGGTGAGGCCCCCGAGTTCACCGAACGGTTCCGTCGGCTCACACCCGAGGAAGTCGGCCAGCCTCGCTGCGTTGCCCAAATCCGGGTGGCCGTCTAGCGGGAGGTGCGAGACGTACAGTGGGAGGTCATGCTCGACGAAGGTGGCGAGCCGGTCGTAGGCCCGGCCGGTGATGCGGTCCAGCCCGCCCCAGACCAGGCCGTGGTGGACGACGAGCAGGTCCGCTTCGGCCGACGCGGCCGCCGTGGCCGTTGCGGCGACGCCGTCGACGGCGAACGCCACGTGCTCGAGGGTCCGGCCGTCGGCCCGGCCGACCTGCAGGCCGTTCGCGCTCGGGTCGGCGTCGGCGTAGGCGTCGTGGTCGAGCCGGCCGTTCAGCCGGTCGCGGAACTCCGAGAGGTCCATACGGGTGCCACTCGCCGACGCCCCTTGTATCGCCCGCCACCCGTCCGCGGATTATTAAGACTCACAGCGAGGTTGTGAATCGATGGTATTATTACTGGCTCTCTTAGGACTATCGGGCACGCGATGGCGTCAGATACCGATACGATCGCCCGCGTCGGCCTGGACCGCCCGTCGCTCGTCGGCCTGGCCGGCCTCGCGGGCCTGGTCGTCCTGTCGACGCTGGCGCTCGCCGGCGCTCCCGTGAAGGTCCTGATCATCTCGTGGGTGGCGTTCGCGGCGATGGCGGGGTCGGCGGTCCTGGGGGCCCGGACCGCCGGCGGCGACGCCGTCCGGCTCGTGTGGGGGTACGGCCTCGCCAGCGGCGCGATGGTCACGAGCGCCGCGGTCTTTCTGGTCCCCCAGGCCATCGGGTTCGACGGCCCCGTCGGCGGGTTCGGGATCGCCGCCGGCCTCGTCGGCGGCTACAGCGGCCACACCGTCGGCCACCGGCTCGGCCACCGGGACGCCTTCGACAGCGCCCCGGCGCAACTGGCGGCCCACTCCCTGGCCGCGGGCGCCATCATCGGGCTCGTCTACGCCGCCCTCCCCGAGCTCGGGCTGTTGCTCGGGCTGGCCATCGTCTCCCACAAGGGCCCGGCGGGCTATGCGGCCGCGCGACGGCTCGCTGACGCGGACCGCTCGATCACCGTCCTGCTGTTGCCGTCGGCCGGCGTCGGGCTGACCGCCATCCCGGCCGCACTGGTAAGCCCCCCGAGCGCCCCGGCGGTCAATGCTGCCATCTTCGGGTTCGCCGCCGGCGTGTTCCTCCACGTCGCCATGGACTTCCTCCCGGAGTGTGAGGTCGGCGGCGAGGTCAGCGAGGCCGCCGGCGTCGAGGGCCACGCCCACGCCGTCCTCGACCGGATGCGAGTCCACGCCGTCGCCAGCACCCTCGGCGGTGCCGTCGCCGTGTTCGTCGCCTGGCTCGTCGTGGCCTGAGGCCGATCAGTCGCCCTCGGTAGATTCCTCGTCAAGACGGCGGTTTCGGCCCGGTGGTTAGTCCCGCTCGTAGAACGGCAGCGACTCGACCTCGGCCCGCTTGTCATCACCCCGTACGAGGACCGTCACTCGGGTTCCGGGGTCGGCGTGCTCGACGGGGACGTACCCGAGCCCGATGGCGTCGCCGAGCGTCGGACTCATCGTCCCGCTCGTCACCGTCCCGACGGGCTCGCCGTCGGCCGCTATCTCGTAGCCGTGCCGGGCGATGCCGCGGTCGAGCAGCCGGACCCCGACCAGTGTCTCCTCGACGCCCGCCTCGTGCTGGCCGGCGAGTGCGTCCCGGCCGACGAAGTCAGTGTCGAGGGCCACCACGAATCCGACGTCGGCCTCGTAGGGCGTCCGGGGGTTCGTCTCGGGGTCGAACTCCTGGCCGGACAGGAGGAGTCCGGCCTCCAGCCGGAGGGTGTCCCGGGCGCCGAGCCCGCACGGCTGGCAGTCCAGCGCGGCCCAGACGTCTGCCACCCGGTCGGCGTCGACCAGGATCTCCACGCCGTCCTCGCCTGTGTAGCCCGTTCCGGCGACGAGGCAGTCGGCCCCCGCGACCGTCCGCGGTGCCACGGTGAAGCGGTCGATCTCGCCCGGGGACTCGCAATGATCGGCCAGCAGGGTGATGGCCTCCGGGCCTTGGAGGGCGATCATCCCGTAGTCCGCCGTCCGGTTGTCGACGGTGACGTCCAGTCCCCACGCGTCGGCGTGGTCGACCCACCGATCGGCCAGGTCGGCGTCGTGGCCCGCGTTCGGGACGAAGAGATACTCGCCGTCCGTCCCGGGCGGCAGTCGGTACACCACCGTGTCGTCCAGCATGTGCCCCTCCGTGTCAGTGACGGCGGCGTACTGGGCGTCCCCTGGCTCGAGGGCGCCGACGTCGTTGGTGGTCAGCCGGTCCATCGCCTCGCCGGCGTCCGGTCCGGAGACCGCTACCTGGCCCATGTGGGAGACGTCGAACTTGCCGGCCGCCGTGCGGACGGCCCCGTGTTCGGCGCGGATCGAGTCGAACTCGACGGGCATCTCCCAGCCACCGAACTCGGTGAGCGTGGCCCCGGCGGCCTCGTGGGCGGCCGCGAGCGGCGGGCGCGCTACGGACATGCCCGGTCGGTCGGGGCCCGGGGAGTAAGGCCTTCCGTCCGACCGGGAGCGTTATGCGGCGGGCACCCGGACTGGGGGTATGGGACTTCTCGACCGGCTCCGCGGCGGATCGGCCCGCGTCGGCATCTACGTCGACGGGCCGAACGTGTTCCGCTCGGAGTTCGACGTGGACCTCGACGACCTCCGCGCCATCGCCCGCGGGGAGGGCGTCGTCGCGGTCTCGCGGGTCTACGTCGACGAGAACGCCAGCGCCGGCCTCATCCAGGCCGCCGAAGCCCGCGGCTTCGAAGTGGCGACCACGAGCGGCGACGTCGACGTCAGACTCGCCGTCGACGCCGTCGAGGCGACGGCCGCCGGCCGCCTGGACACCCTCGTCGTCGTCTCCCGGGACACGGACTTCAAGCCGGTCGTCGAGACGGCGGCCAAACGCGGCGTCCGGACCGTCGCCGTCGCGCCGGGCCAGCACGGCCGCTCCGACGCCCTGCGGAACGCGGCCAACGCCGAGATCACGCTGGAGTGAGCCTCACCTCACCGCCCCGATGATTAACGGTAGATGGTGTCCGGCGGGGTGCTCCCGGAGACGACGCCGGCCGCCGTCGCCGTCGTCGTCGCCGCCACGGGCCTGATCCGGGCCGGGAACGTGTGGCTCGAAGGGGCAGCCGAACGGCTGTCTGCGCAATTCGGCCTCCCGGCGGTGGTCCAGGGGTCGATTGTCGCCATCGCCGCGGGCCTGTTGACGCTTTCGACGGTGCTGCGTTTCACCCTCCTCCGGACCGACCTGGTGCTCACCGACGCCGAATCGTACG
This sequence comes from Halobacteriales archaeon QH_7_69_31, assembly GCA_003021745.1. Lineage (GTDB taxonomy): Archaea > Halobacteriota > Halobacteria > Halobacteriales > Haloarculaceae > Natronomonas. The sequence continues at coordinate 4,833 of PXQY01000066.1, read as the reverse complement.
CGCTGTTGGCCGCGTAGCTCGGGTTCGTCGCCTGGGTCGCCGGGGTCGGCGCGATCGACCTCGTCGTCGGTGCCTGAATCCCCGATTCCGCCACTCGGCCGGCTCCCGGGGCGGGGTTCGACGAGACGCATTCCTTTTTTAGCGAACCGGGCGAACAACCGCCCATGTACGACGGTCCGGTGCTCGACAACCATCTCCACCTCGACCCGGTCAACGGCCGGGGCGTCGAGGCCGCCGCCGCGTTCGCCGACGCCGGCGGCACCCACCTGAACGTCCTCAACAAGCCGTCCTGGGACCTCGTCGGCGAGGTCGACGGCGCCGAGGGCTTCCGGGAGACGTTCGACCTCACAGTCGACGTCGCGGCGGCGGCCGACGACCGCCTGCCCGGCCGGGCCTGGCCCGTGCTCGGCGTCCACCCCGCGCTCATCTCGCAGCTCCGCGACCGCGGCTACGAGCCGAACGAGGCGGCCGACCTGATGCGGACCGGGATCGACGTCGCCAGCGACTACGTCGCCGACGGCCCGGCGCTGGCCATCAAGTCCGGACGGCCGCACTACGACGTCGACGACGCCGTGTGGGCGGCCTCGAACGACGTGATGCGGCACGCCTTCCGGCGGGCCGCCGAGGTCGGCTGTGCGGTCCAACTCCACACCGAGGGCGGCGAAGACTTCACCCGGGTCGCCGAGTGGGCCGAGGACGCCGGGCTCCCCCGCGAGCGGGTCGTCAAACACTACGCCGACGGCCGCATCGACGGGCCGCTCCCGAGCGTCGTCTGCGAGAAGGACGAACTCGAGCGGGCCTGCAGCGGCGAGTGGCCGTTCCTCCTGGAGACCGACTTCCTCGACGACCCCGACCGGCCCGGCGCGGTCTTCGGGCCGAAGACCGTGCCGAGGCGGACGGCGTGGCTCGCGGAGTCCGGGTACGAGACGGCGCTGTACCGGGCGCACGTCGAGACCCCGTCGCGCGTCTACGGGGTGGACACCGAGGCCACCTTGGCGTAGATCCGGATGGGCCTTGCCCGGCATGGCCGCAAGCCATTTTTGACGGCGGGGCGTCCGCCCGGGACGTATGTCGACCGGACGATCGGATGCGGAGCGGCCGTACGCGGTCGGTGCAGCCGCCGGATTCCTCGCGTGGCTCGTCGGCTACGTCCTGACGTACCTCCTCACCGCGACGGAGTTGGACGACTCGGCACTCAACGCCTTCATCCAGCTCGCCGAGGGCGAGTCCGCCACCTACGAACTGGTCGGCTGGGTGTTCTACAACGCCCATTTCGTCGACGTCCGGTACACCGTCCTCTTGTTCCTCCTGCCGCCACTGTTATTGTTCGCCGCCGGGCTGGCAGTCGGGCGGTACCGAGGCAGCGCTGACACCGCCGAGGGTGCGGTCACCGGCGCGCTGGTGCTCCCGGGCTACCTCGTGCTGTCGGTCGCCGGCGTGTTCCTCTTCAAGGTGACCGTCGGCAACGCCTCCGGGAGGCCCGACCTCCTGGCCGCTATCGTGCTCGCCGGCTTCCTGTACCCGGCCGTCTTCGGGGCCGTCGGCGGTGTGGTCGTGGCGGCCACGACCGACGAGCGGTCAGTCCTCTCGTAACGGCCGGGCGAGGATCTCGCCCCACGGCTCGAAGCCGTGCCGCTCGTAGAGGGCGGCGGCGCGGTCGTTCTCCGGATCGACGTCGAGCAGGAGGCGGTCGAGCGGTAGGTCGTGGCGGCAAGCGACGTCCACGGCGGCCGTAAGGAGGTCGTCCGCCACACCGGTGCCGCGGTAGGCGGGCGCTACGTACAGTTCGTTCACGACGGCGGCGTCCCAGACGAACGCCAGCCGCTCCGGGAAGACGAAGACGTATCCGACCAGGTCCCCCTCGCCGCGGTTACGCTCTGTTTCGGACGCACCGGCGCCGCCATCCTGAACCTCGGCGACCGTGACGCAGGCCGCCCGGTCGGCCACACACCGGTCGACCCAGGCCAGCCACCGCTTCCGGTACGCCTCGGACAACTTGTCCGCGTATCTCGTCGACTTGCCGTCCTCGCCGGCGTCGCCGAGTGCCGTCTCGAAGTCGGTCTTCAACGACCACAGCGCCGATCGGTCGGCCTCCGGTTCGTAGGCCCGCAGGGTCACCGACGCGTCGGACGTCGAGGCGTCGTCGGACGGCACCTATTCGGCCTCCGGCGGGGCGCCCTGCAGGTGCTTGGCGGCGACGGTGACCAGGCCGGCGACGACGAGGAACAGCTGCCAGCCCCGGACGGCGATCGGCGCCCGCCGGTCGACCGGCCCGGGTTCCGGCTCCTTCGACGGCTGGGCCGGGTTCGCCACGTGGGTGGTCTCCGTCGTCCCGCCCTGGCCGACGTCGACGCGGGGTGACCCGGTCTCGGGGTTCGTGCCGATTTCCACGAACGTCTGGACGAACCCGTCGGCGGTCGAGAGGTACGCCTCGCCGTCGAGCTTGAAGAACCGGTCGAGGAGAGGGTAGAACAGGTTCACGCCGTCGAGGTGGGACCAGTCCAGCCCGATCTGGACGAACACGTGGACGAACAGCCCGACCCAGGCGAGCCGGACGCCGTAGCCGCCGACCCGGTCGCGGAGCCAGGACTCCTCCCGGACCGTGTCCCAGTACAGAAGCGGTGCGAGCGAAATCGGCAAGAGGAGGGTGTGCAGCAGCGACCGGTGGGCGCCCTCCAGGACCAGGCCCGCCAGCGTATCGATCTCGGGGACGAGGAGCAGGCCGACGATGACGAGGAGCGCCCGCCGGTCGTAGTACGTTCCCAGCAGGCCGACGCCGACGAGGAACGCGACCCCGGCGTGGACGACCGGTGACGGCATCAGCGATCCCTCCTCGCGACGACGGCCCGGGCCGGGACGGCGGCGACCGCGGTCGCGACGACTACCACCTGCCAGCCGGCGTCGAAGAGGCGGATCGTGCGCGCTGCGTCCGGCGGATTCGACGTCCCCGGCGTGGGGTTGACCCACGTCTCGACGTGTCGCGTGTCCGTGGTGCCCCGCGTCAGGTGCTCCAGCCAGCCGTCGCCGAACGCGACGTATGACTGGACGACGCCATCCTGGGTGGACAGCACCAGTTTCCCCACGATGGAGAAGTACCGGTCCGACGCCGGGTAAACGACGGCCGCACTCGAGACGTTGAACAGATCGAGCCCGATGCCGGCGACGGCGTAGACCGCGACGGCGACCCAGGCGACCCGGACGCCGTACCAGCCGTACCGGGCCCGGAGCCACGACCGCTCGCGGCGGGTATCCCAGTACAGTACGGCGGCGGCCGCGGCCGGGATGAAGACGGTGTGGAGGGCGGCGTTCGTCGCGCCGCGGATCCAGAGGCTGAGGAGGGCGTCCAGGTCGGGGAGGGCGGCGACGAGCGCGACGACGGCGAGCGACCGCCGGTCGAAGGCGGGCCCCAGCAATGCGACACCGAGCAACACCCCGACGGCGACGGTCACGAGCGTCGGCGGCATTGCCGAACCGTGGGCGGGTGGGGGTATAAGTTCGCTGGCGAGAGCCGGACTGCCGGAGCGAGGGCGGCGCTTGCCGGCCCCTGGACTAGCGGTAGGCACTGTAGCTGTTTCGCTGGACTGTCGCCCGGAGTCGGGCGGTCGAACCGATCACGACCTACAGCAGTCAGTATCATTCGGGGACGAAGATGTTCTCGATGGAGCACTCGAAGTGGTCGGCCAGTTCGAACGCCAACTCGAGGGAGGGGTCGTACCGCTCACGCTCGATGGCGTTTATCGTCTGTCGCGTGACGTCGACGGCGGCTGCGAGGTCCGCCTGGCTCATGCCGGCGGTCTCCCGGCGTTCCTTCAGGTCGTTTTTCATCGGTACCGGACGGACGCGAGTGCGACCCCGAACGTCGCGTAGACGGCCAGGGTGGTGAACGCGACCGCTGTGGTCGCGGGCCCCCACGAGAAGTGCCCGGTGGCCGACAACGCGACGAGCGACGGGTAGACCAGCGCCGACAGCCAGCCGAAAAGCGTCAGGGTGGCCGCGCTGGCGCGGCCCACGATGCGGTCGTCGCGCTCGTCGAACATCCTGGCTTCCGAGACGATTGGGAGGACGAACACGGATCCGAGCGCGAGGGCGTAGATGCCGATGCCGACGAACGGCCGCCGGAGGAGTGTCCCGCCTGCGAGCGCTGCTGCGGCCAGCAGGCTGAGACCGACGGTTGCACGTTTGTACGTTTCGGGATCGGGTTGGGTCGATGGGGCGTTCATGGTCGCGTAGCGGGAATGCAGTTGGTTCTCGTTCAGTTGCGGAGTCGGATGACGGCGTACAGCAGGCCGTAGACGCCGAAGAGGACGGCGTACCCGTAGAGGCCACCCTCCGCGAGGGTCGGTAGCTCGTAGCCGGCCGACTGGAGGGCGGGCATGGTCGGCGCGACCAGTATGAGGGCGGCGCCGGCCACACTCAGCGTCCGCTTTGCCGTCTTCGCCTCCATCGCCTCGTGGCGCTCGTCGTACAGCGTCACCGAACTGCCCTTCCAGACGGCGAGGAAGCCGAGGAAGCCAACCCAGTAGACGCCGAGCGCGACGACCGGCAGCTCCGCGCGGAGGCCGGCGACGTAGCCGACGAACCCCACTGCGAGCGAGCCGTACATGATGGTTCGGTAGCGTCGGCGCTTGGAGGGCCGATTCGTTCTCGTGGTTGCGTTCTCTGTCATGGCCGGTCTGTAAAGGGCTCTTGTCGTAAAGTCCCCTTTACAGTAAAGGGTACTTTACACACCAACTTCAAACTTGTGGTCGGCTCACCCCTCGAACGTGGGCTTATATCGGCGGCCCCCCATCGGAAGGTGTGCGGGACCCGCGCGCGGAACTGGCCGAGCACATC
>PXQY01000065.1 GCA_003021745.1 Halobacteriales archaeon QH_7_69_31 | reverse complement strand
GGACCTGGTGTCCATCCAGGCCCAGACCCGCGTCCGCGGCCGGAAGGTCCGCCGGAACCAGGCGCTGACCGAGATCAACAGCTACGACGCCGAGAACGATGAGATCAACGTCCAGGACGTCTACACCTGGAAGGCCGGCGCCGACGAGTTTACCAGACAGCCCGGCCCCCAGATCTTAGAGGAGATCATGTTCGACCGCGGGTGGTCCCGCCGCCGGCTCGAGGACGAACTGCACAAGCGGGAGGTCATCCTCGCGTACCTCATCGACCGCCGCATCTCCGCGTACGAGAAGGTGGCAGCCACGATACAGGCGTTCATCAACGACCCCGACACCATCCTCGCGCTGGTCGCCCGGGACCGCCTCGAGGAGAGCCTCGACGACCTCCGGGAGATGGAGACCGTGTTCATGGACATCGACGACGAGACGGAGGCGCTCGTCCCGCGGCCGTCGCCGGACGAGGGGACACGGACCCGGGCGGCCGGCATCCTCGACGAGCACGCCGAGATGCTGGACAGCTACCGCCAGGTCGACACCGACGGGGTCGAGGAGGCGCTGCCGACCGACCTCGACTGGAACGTCGAGAGCGGCGGCGACGTGGGCGGGTCGCTCCCGACGTCGGTCGAGGTCGACCGGTCGCTCGACGCCGGCCTCGAGTCGCCCACCGAGGAGCCACCCGAGGAACGGCCCACCCGCACCGAAGTGCGGGCGGAGGACATCTCCTTTGCGGGTGCCGCCGCCGACGACGAGGGCGACGGCGGGGTTCGGACCACGCGATACGACGAGGAGTGACATGGCGACAGGCACCCCACGCGGCGGCATCTCGGGGGCTCGACGCACCGACAGCGTCCTCGACACCCTCGCCGGCCTCTGTTACCCCATCTACGCCCGGTACTTCGACGAGGATGGCGACCTCGTCAAGCGGGTCAACCGGAAACTCGACGAGGCCCTCCGGGATTCGACCGTCGAGATGTACCTCTCGCGGGCCATCGTCGTCGGCGTCATCGCCGCCGTCACCTTCGCCGTCACCGGCTGGCTCGCGGCCTGGGCCGTCGCCGAGTTCGTCCTCACCGAAACGCCCATCCTGTTCGGCCTGAGTCTGTCGGAACCGTGGCTCACGATCGTCAACACCGTCAAGACGCCGGCGATCGTGGTGGTCTCCGGCCTCGTCCTCGGTGGTATCGGGTTCGCGGTCGGCTTCTGGGCGCCGATCACGTTCCTCTACCTGGAGGCCGGCGAGCGCGGCCGCGAGGTCGACATCCTCCTCCCGGACGCCGTCGCGTACATGTACGCGCTGTCTGTCGGCGGGATGAACCAGCTGGAGATCATGGAGGCCGTCGCCGAGAGCGAGGAGGTCTACGGCGAGGTCTCCTGGGAGTTTCAGGCGGTCCTCCAGGAGACCCGCTACTTCGACACCGACTACCGGACGGCCATCCGCCACCGCGCCCTCGAGACCCCCTCCGACCAGCTGTCGGGCTTCATGACCGACATGCTGTCGATCCTCAACTCCGGCGGCGACATGACACAGTTCCTCGACGGCAAGACCGACCTCATGATGCGGGACGCCAAGAAGATCCAGGAGGGCAACCTCGAGACCCTGGAACTGTTCGGCGAGATGTACCTCACCATCTCGATGCTGCCGCTGCTTCTCATCATCCTGCTCGTCACTATGGCGATGTTGGGCGAGGCCAGCGACCTGCTCCTGTATCTCACCGTCTATGCGCTCATCCCCGGTATCGGCGTGGCCTTCCTCGTGCTCGTGTCCATCGTCAAGCAGGACGAACCCGGCGGCGGCACGCTCTCGACGGACACCGAGGGCGTCGAAGGCCTCACCAGCGGTGACTCCGTGCTCGACCGCAGCGTGACGAAGGCGTTCGCCGAGCGGGACACCGCCGACGTGTTCGAGGACATCCACCGGCGCGAGACGTGGCACCGGATCGGGTACCTCCTCCGGAATCCCCACGAGCTGTTCATCGAGGAACCGCTGTACAGCCTCGGCGTGACGGTGCCGGTCGCCGTCGCCGTCGTCGCCGCCACCGTCACCGCGGGCCTCGCGCCGACGTCCTGGAGCGGCCTCACCGAGATGCCCGTCTGGGGCACCTTCGTGTACGCCTACATCCCGCTGTACATCGTCCTGTTGCCCCTGGGCGCGTTCGACCACCTGAACCGGCGGCGCCGGTTCGTCATCCTCGAGGACCTCTCGGAGGCACTCCGGAAGCTCTCGAGTGCGAACGACACCGGGTTGAACTTACTGGAGAGCTTCCGGAACGTCGCCGAGACGTCCACCGGCAAGCTCGCCCGCGAGTTCGAACGCATCCACACCACCGTCAACTACGGCGGCGACCTCAAGCGGGCGCTCATCGCGTTCAACAACCGGTACGAGGTCCCCCGGATGGCCCGCACCGTCAACCTCATCGCCGAGGCCCAGGAGGCCTCCTCGGAGATCAGCGACGTCCTCCGGACGGCCGCCCGCGCCTCCGAGAACCACGACGAGATAGAGCAGGACCGCAAGAACCGCACCCAGATGCAGATCGCCGTCATCATGATGACGTTCCTGACGCTTTTGGGGGTCATGGCGCTGTTGAAGGTCCAGTTCCTCGACGTCATCGGCGAGCTGGCCCAAGAGACCGGCGGGTCGGAGGGCGGCCGCCAGGGTGCCAGCTCCGTCACGGACATCAATGTCGACCGGCTCTCGATGCTGTTTCTCCACGCCGTGATGCTGCAGGCCATCTCCGCCGGATTCATCGCCGGCTACCTCCGCGAGGCCCGCGTCCTCGCCGGCATCAAGTTCGTCGTGGTGCTCGCCACCGTCTCGCTCGTCGTCTGGATCCCGCTCTGACGCCGAACGCTTTTTACCCCGCCTCCCGTGGCCCGTATCCAGGATGGCAACCGTCCTCGTCGTCGACGACGAACCGGACATCGCCGAATCCTACGGACAGTGGCTGCGGGACGACCACGACGTCCGCGTGACTACGAGCGGCGAGGACGCCCTCGAGGCACTCGACGATGCCGTCGACGTGGTCCTCCTGGATCGGCGGATGCCGGGGTTGAGCGGCGCGGAGGTCCTCGAGGAGATCGCCGACCGGGACGTCGACCCGGGCGTCGTCCTCGTCACGGCCGTCGACCCCGGCTTCGAGATCGTCGAACTCGACTTCGACAACTACCTCCCCAAGCCCGTCACCCCCGACGACATCGTCGAGGCCGTCGAGGAGCTGACCAGCACGGGCGGCTACCAGACGCCCGGCGGGGAGTCCGACTGGCCGCCCGACGAAGGTCCGCGGTGACCCCGCCGGCCGGGGAGATCTCACCCGGCGGCGTCGCGTCCCGACACACGTAAAGCACTCGACCGCGAGGGTCCGACAATGAACGACGGCGGCGAGGTCGGCTCCGTCCGGGTCGTCGGGACGGCCCACGTCTCCGAGGCGAGCGTCCGGGAGGTCGAGGACGTCATCGAGGCCGACCAGCCCGACGTCGTCGCCGTCGAACTCGACGAGGGCCGGTTCCGACAGCTCAAAGGCGAGACCCCGGAGGAGTTAGAGGCCGGCGACCTCCTGCGCGGCAACACCGTCTTCCAGTTTCTCGCCTACTGGATGCTGTCGTACGTCCAGGCCAGACTGGGCGACCGGTTCGACATCGAACCGGGTGCCGACATGAAGGCCGCCGTCGACACGGCCGAGGACAACGCCATCGACGTCGCACTGGTCGACCGCGACATCCAGGTGACCATCCAGCGGTTCTGGGCCCGGCTCTCGACCCCCGAGAAGCTCCAGCTCGTCGCCGGGCTCGCCGTCGGCCTCGGGGACCCCCGGGAGGTCGGCCTGGGCGTCGGGTTCGGCATGTCTCTCATGCTCGCCGTCGTCGCGACCGCCGTCGCGGGCCCGTTCGTCGTCCCGGCGGGCGTCGCCCCCGGCATCCTCGTCGCCATCCTGGACACCTTCCTCGTCGCCACCGGTCTCGGGGTCGTGCTCGGATTCTTGCTTTCGGTCGCGCTCGCCCGCGCTGCCCCCGACGAGGACGTCGAGGAGTTCGACGTCGACCGCCTGACCGACACCGACGTGGTCGGCGCCATGATGGAGGAGTTCCGGCGGTTTTCCCCGGGCGGGGCGGCGGCGCTCATCGACGAACGCGACGCCTACATCGCCCACAAGCTCCTCGCCATCCGCGAACGGGGCCACAGCGTCGTCGCCGTCGTCGGCGCCGGTCACCGGGACGGGATCGAAGCCCACCTCGAGCGCCCGGAGACCCTCCCGTCGATCTCGGACCTCACCGGCCGGACCTCGGGTCGCCGGGTGTCGCTGTACCGGCTGTTCGGCTACCTCTTCACGCTCGGCTTTTTCGTGTTCTTCGTCCTCCTGGCGATCGCGACCTACACCGGCGTCGAGGGCACCTCGAGCCGGCTCCTGTTCGAGCTGTTCGCCGCCTGGTTCCTCGTCAACGGCGTCATCGCGTTCGTGCTCGCGAAACTGGCCGGCGCCCACTGGACGTCGGCCGGCGTCGGCGGCGGCGTCGCCTGGCTCACCAGCGTCAACCCACTGCTGGCGCCCGGCTGGTTCGCCGGCTACGTCGAGCTCCGGTACATCGACGTCAACGTTGGCGACGTCTCCACGTTGAACGAGATCGTCTCCGAGGAGGAGGCGCCGCTCCGGGACCTCTGGAACGACCTGCGGGCGGTCCCGCTGTTCAGACTCATCATGATAGTCGCGCTCACGAACGTCGGCAGCTTCATCGGCAGCGTCCTGTTCGCGACCGTCCTGCTCCCGTACCTGTTCGCCGGCTCCGGCGTCGAGGGCGCAACCGGCGTCGCCCGTCTCATGCTTGCGGGTGCCGACAACAGCATCGACCTCATCCTGGAGGCGGTCCGGTGAGCGCCCTCAGCCTCGACGGCATCCGGTTTTACCCCGACGAGCTGCGCGACCTCGCCGTCGCCTGGGTCGCACTCGGGGTCGCCTTCGCCGTCTTCATCCTCGACCCGCCCGTCTCGCCGGCGCTTCTGACCGACCTCACCTCCCCGGCATTCCTCCGGGTCTTGCTGGTCAGCATGCTCACCGTCGGCGTCGGCTTCCTCCTCCACGAACTCGCCCACAAGGTCGTCGCCGTCCGGTTCGGACAGGTCGCCGCCTTCCGGGCCGACTACGGGATGCTCGCACTCTGTGTCGGCGCCGCCTTCGCCAACTTCCTCTTTGCGGCCCCGGGCGCCGTTTACCACCGCGGCCGGATCACCGAACGGCAGAACGGGCTCGTCGCCATCGCCGGCCCGCTCACGAACGTCGCGCTCGCGGCCGTATTCGCCCCCCTGTTGCTCCTGGAGGGACTCCCCGGGAGCGTCGGGGCCTTCGGCGTCTTCATCAACCTCGTCCTCGCCGCCTTCAACATGATCCCGTTCGGGCCCCTGGACGGCCGGAAGGTCAAGGACTGGCACCTCGGCGTGTTCGGAGCGACCTTCCTCGGGACGGTCGCGCTCGCGGCTGCGGCGTTGCTCTTCGTCGGGTTCCCGACCGTCTGAGGTCGCGTGGGGACGTCGCTGTGCTCGCCCCTGGAACCGACGGGCTTTTGCTCCGGTCGGCCGGCGGATGAAACGAGACATGACCGAGGAGGGCGACGACGGGCTGACCTACGCCGACGCCGGGGTCGACATCGACGCCAGCGAGGCGGCGACGGCGGCGCTCGTCGGCGCCGTCGGCGAGGTCGAGGGGGATTACGCCGGGCTGGTCGACCTCGGGGACCGCTACCTGGCGCTTGCGACCGACGGCGTGGGGACGAAGCTCCTGGTCGCCGAGGCGCTCGACGAGTACTCCACGATCGGCATCGACTGCGTCGCGATGAACGCGAACGACCTCATCGCGGCCGGGGTCACGCCCGTGGCGTTCGTCGACTACCTCGCCGTCGAGACGCCGGACGACGAGACGGCCGAGGCGGTGGGTGAAGGCCTCGCAGCCGGCGCGGCACGAGCCGAGGTTGCCCTCGTCGGCGGCGAGACGGCCGTGATGCCCGATGTGGTCCGGGGCCTGGACCTGGCGGGCGCCTGCGCCGGCCTCGCGACCGCCGAGGAGGTGTTCGACGGCACCGCCAGGGTGGGCGACGTCCTGGTGGGGCTGCCCTCATCGGGGATCCACTCCAACGGGCTGACGCTCGCCCGGGAGGCCGCGACCCGGGACCACGACTACAAGGATCCGTTCCCGTACGACGAGGATCGGACCATCGGCGAGGTGCTGCTGGAGCCGACGCGCATCTACCGGGACGCGCTCGAGCCCCTGTTGGCCGTCGAGACGCACGCGGCTGCCCACCTCACCGGCGGTGGGTGGACGAACCTCCGCCGGATGGGCGACCACCGGTACGTGGTCGAGGAGCCCTTCGAGCCACAGCCGGTGTTCGCGTTCGTCCGGGAGGCGGGTGAGGTGAGCGCCGCTGAGATGCACCGGACCTTCAACATGGGGACCGGCTTCGTCGCCGCCCTCCCGGAGGCCGACGCCGCGCGCGTCCTCGAGGAGCTTCAGGACACCCGCGTCATCGGCCGCGTCGCCGAGGGCGAGGCGGTCGCGATCCGTGGCCTCGAGCTGTAGGGTGCGAGCAGGCGGGACACGGACGAGGGGTCCACCGGCCGTGACCGGTCCTGCCCCGCGCTCCCGCCTCGGGGACCGGCCGCCGCCGTCTCCGGCACGGGGTCGTTGGCCTCCTCATCCTACTTGAACGTGGGGAGGGGGGAACGCTTTTGTATAACTACGGGTTATTGCCCGGTATGGGGATGGACCTGCCGACGCCAGCGGACCTGAAGGAGCGCCGGACCGACCTGGAGCTCACCCAGAGCGAACTGGCCGAGCGGGCCGACGTCTCCCAGCCGCTCATCGCCCGCATCGAGGGCGGCGACGTCGACCCGCGTCTGTCGACGCTCCGCCGGATCGTCAACGCCCTCGACCGGGCGGAGAGTGCCGTGATGCACGCCCAGGACATCATGCACGAGGGCGTGGTCTCGGTCGCGCCCGACGACGGCGTCCGGGAGGCCATCGACCTGATGGTGACCGAGAGCTACTCCCAGCTTCCGGTCGTCCGCGATGGCCGCCCGCAGGGCATCATCTCGAACTCCGATATCCGGCAGCTCGACTCCGAGCACGCGGGCGACCTCCCGGTCGCCGAGGCGATGCGGGAGGCCACGACGACGGTCGAGCCCGACGCGACGCTGGACGAACTGAACGCCCACCTGAACCACCAGGACGCCGTGATGGTCGTCGACGACGGCCACCTCGTCGGGATCATCACCGAGGCGGACGTCGCCGCCCGCGTCTCCTAGTCCTCCACGTCCTCGCCCGTCTCGACGGTCTCGATGACCGACAGCGGCACGTCCCGGAGGGCGCCACCGACCTCGCTCTTGGCGATCCGGGCGGCGTGTTCGGTGCCGTCGGCGTTGAACACCTCCATCTCCAGGAGCAGTCCGACCAGGGCGGTATCGGCCGCGATGAAGGCCGAATCGAAGGCCTCGCCGCAGGCCGGGCACGGCGTCGCGCCCACCTCGACCTCCACGTAGTCCATCTCGGCGTCGTTGAGCCGCTTTCCGGCCTCGCTGACGGCGACGCCGATCGCGTCGTCGACCGCCCCGACGTCACGGACCAGCCACGCGGCTTCCATCGCGACGAGGTAGTTGCTCATGGATCGTCCGTACGCGGGGGGACGGATACCAGTAGTGTTTCCGGTTGCCAGCGACGGGAGCGGAGTGCTACGAACGTCCGAGCCGGGGTCCGTGTCTGCCCTTACCTGGCCTGCACCGTCGTCGGCATGGTGGCGCCGGCCGCCGTGCAGGTCGGCCTCACGGACCTCCGGCCTGGTGATCGACCGCCTCCACGGGGCTGACGGCGCCGACCGACTGGAAGGTTTTATCAGCGGCCGCCCCTTCCTGCCGCCAATGCGACAGCCAGACTCCTCGCTGCCCCGGACCGGCCAGGACCACACCCGGTCGCCCTACGAGCCCGAACTGGGCGAGGTTCCCTCCAACGATCGCTCCCAGGAGGACCTCGAGAACGTGAACGAGACCGGGACGACGACCATCGGCATCACGACCGCCGAGGGCGTCGTCATCGCGACCGACATGCGGGCCTCGCTGGGCGGCCGGTTCGTCTCGAACAAGGACGTCCAGAAGGTCGAGCAGATCCACCCGAGAGCCGCCCTCACGCTGGTGGGCTCCGTCGGGGGCGCCCAGTCGTTCATCCGGTCGTTGGAGGCCGAGATCAACCTCTACGAGGCGCGCCGCGGCGAGGAGATCTCCATCGAGGCGCTGGCGACCCTGGCGGGCAACTTCGCCCGCGGCGGCCCCTTCTTCCGGATCAACCCGATCCTGGGCGGCGTGGACGAGGCGGGCCACCACGTCTACTCCATCGACCCCACCGGCAGCGTCATGGAGGACGACTACACCGTCACCGGCTCCGGGCTCACCGTCGCCTACGGCACCTTAGAGCGGGAGTACGAGGAGGAGATGACGAACGAGGAGGCGACGCGGGTCGCCGCGTCCGGCATCGCGGCCGCCGTCGAGCGCGACGCCGGCTCCGGCAACGGCATCTACCTCGCGGAGATCACCGACGACGGCGTCACCATCGAGGGCCACACGGAGTTCGACGAACTCCTGTAACGGCACGGACGCCGGACCCGATCCGTCGTCGGCTTTTGCCCGTCAACTCCGGTCCGGTGGGTTCCTCGGGCCGCCGATGACCGGGACGAGTGGCGTCGCGGTCGCCTTCCACGTCAGGACGACCGCACGGCCCGGCGAGAGCTCCAGGCGGTCCGCGCTCTCGGCGGTGACGAGCGGCCGGAACGTGGTGCCGTCGACGTCGACCCGAACGGTCGCCACGGTTTCGCCCCGGTCGACGGAACTGACGGTGCCGGAGCGGCGGTTGCGGGCGCTCGTCGCGTCCGGTGCCGGGTCCGCAGCCGGTGCCAGGAGGGTCACCGCGTCGGCCCCGATCCGGGCCTGGAGGGTCGCGCCCGGCGAGGCGCCGTCGTGCCGCCCCTGGACGGGGCCGACGCCGGTCGAGAGGGTCGCCAGTTCCCCGTCGACGGCCGTCACGGTTCCGCGGAGGACGGTCTCCGGCACGGTGGCGGTCGCAGAGATGGCGGCCTGGAGCCGGCTGAACCGGGCCAGCACCGCCGTCGCCTCTTCGGTCAACCGGCTGCCGCCGCCGTCGTTACCGCCCCGTTGCCGCTCAACGCCGGCGCCGAAACCGGCCTCCAGGGTCTCCAGGCGGGTCAGGGCCCGGGCCCGGGAGCGACCGAGGGCCTCGGCGGCCCGGGCGACGGATCCGGTCCGTCCGATCGCCCGGAACAACGCGGCGTCGTCGGCGTCGAACTCCACGTCGCCGCTGACGAGCGCCGCGCGGCCCTGGCCCGCGGTCTCCCCGGTCACGTCGATCGGCCTCCCGCGGCGTGGTCCGGGTGGGGTGTCGCCGTGATTGCGTGTGCCATCAGTACACCAGCTCCCGGTGTGTCATCAGTACACCAGCTCCCCCCGGATGAAGCGGCGGGCGGCGGGGTCCTCGGGGTCGCCGAAGACCCGTTCGGTCGCGCCGACCTCGATCAGTCGGCCGCCGAGCACGACCGCGACGCGGTCGGCCACCCGTTCGGCCTGGTCCATGTCGTGGGTGGCGACGACGACGCCTATCCCCCGCGCTGCGGCGGTGTCGATGGCCTCCTCCAGTACCGCGGTGTTCCGGGGGTCCAGGTCCGAGGTCGGCTCGTCCAACAGGAGGAAGTCGGGGTCGTATGCCAGCGCCCGGGCGAAGGCCACCCGCTGGGCCTCCCCGCCCGAGAGGTCGGTCGCGTTCCGGTCTGCGGCGTCCGCCAGCCCGACCACGGAGAGGTGGTCGGTGACGGAGATCGGCGCCGGGGCGCCGGTCTTCCGTCGGAGCCAGGCGCGGAGTCGGGTCGGCCAGTCGCGGCGGACGCGGAGGCCGTAGCTGACGTTCCGCCGGACGCTGGCGCCGAAGAGGTTCGCCTCCTGGAACACCATCCCGACCCGGCGGCGGGCGGCGAGGCGGCCCCGTTCGTCGCGGGTCCAGACGTCCGTGCCGTCGAGGCGGAGCTGTCCCTCGTCCGGCCGGTCGAACATCGCGAGCAGTCGCAACAGCGTGGTCTTTCCCGTCCCGGACGGCCCGATGACCGCCAGGGTCTCGCCCGGCCGGACCGAGAGGGTGACGTCCTCGAGGACCGGGCCGGCACCGAATCCGTGGGTGGCGGCCGACAGCGTCAGGCCGTCTGTCGCGTCGCCCCGCCGGTCCCGAACGGCCCGCTGCATCAGACCCGCCTCCCGCCCAGCCGCAGCAGGACCCCGTTGACGAGCAGAACGAGCGCGAGCAGGACGGCGCCCAGCGTCAGCGCGAGGCCGAAGCGGCCCTGCCGGGCCTCCAGTTGGATCGCCGTCGTCAGGGTTCGGGTGACCGAGGTGCCGTCGGCCCGGGCGACGTTCCCGCCGACGATGAGCACGGAGCCGACCTCGCTCATCGCCCGGCCCAGCCCCGCGAGCACGCCCGTGAGGATGCCGTACCGGGCCTCCTTGACGGTCACGAGCAGCCGGTCGAGGCGGGCGCCGCCCAGGGCGTAGGCGGCGTCGAGGACGCCCTCCTCGACGCTCGTGACGGCCGCGAGGCTGACCCCCGTGATCACCGGGGTCGCGAGGACGGTCTGGGAGAGGATCATCGCCGTCGGCGTGAAAACGAGGTCGAAGGTTCCGAGGGGACCGTCGCTGGAGACGGCGAACAGCACGACGAGTCCGACGACGACGCTTGGCAGTCCCATCCCCGTGTTGACGAGCGCCACGACGGCGCCCTTGCCGCGGAAGTCGGCGCGGCCGACGGCCAGGGCCAGGGGGACGCTGACGAGCGTGCTCAGGGCGACGGCGGTGAGGCTGACGACGAGCGAGACCCGGACGATGCTCACGACGTAGCGGCGCTCGAACGGGAACTCGACGAGCATCGGCGCGGCGGCGGCGACCGGTCCCGCCGCGAGCGGCTCGAGTACGGACACCAAAGCTACGGCTCCGCCTCCCAGCCCTCGGGGACGTACTGCTGGAAGGTCGGGTCCACGGCGACGGCCTCCGGGAAGAACAGCGGTTCGCCGTCCACGGTGTACTCCTGGATGATCCGCTGGCCCTCGGGCGAGGTCACGTAGCCGATGTAGGCCATCGCGAGGCCGTAGTCGACGTCGCCGTGGCGGCCCGGGTTGACGGCGATGACGCCGTAGGGGTTCGCCAGCCGCTCGGGCCCGCCCTCGATCGGGCCCTGGACGCGGATGCCGATGTCGAGGCTCGAGCGACGCGAGCGGTAGGTCCCGCGGTCGGCCAGCGTGTACGCGGAGATCTCGTTCGCCTGGGTGAGCACCTCGCCCATGCCGCTGCCGGCCTCCCGGTACCAGGAGCCGGCGGGCTCGACGCCGGCGGCCTCCCAGACGGCGAGTTCCGTCGCGTGGGTCCCGGAGTCGTCGCCGCGGGAGACGAACGTCGCCCCGGCCTCGGCGATGGCCGCGAACGCCCCGGTCGCCGACGCCATGCCGTCGATGCCGGCGGGGTCGGCCGACGGCCCGAGGATGACGAAGTCGTTGAACATGAGATCACGCCGGTTGAGTCCGTGCCCCGCCCGAAGGAACGCGTCTTCCTTCGAGCGGGCGTGGACCATGACGACGTCGGCGTCGCCGTTGCGGGCGGTCTCGAGTGCCGCGCCGGTGCCCTGTGCGACCGCGTCGACCGCGACGCCGAACGCCGCCTCGAAGCCAGCGTTGAGTTCGTCTACGAGCCCGGTGTCGTACGTGCTGGTCGTCGTGGTAAGCGTGAGCGTCTCGTCGGCGACTGCTGGGCCCTCACTTGCGGCGTCGCCCAGACACCCGGCCGCGAGTGGTACGGTCCCGGCCACGGCCGTCGCGAGGTACGTCCGTCGATGCATCGTGAACGATACATCGGTTTGGGGCGGTCCCCTTAGTGGTTGTCCCGGCCAGTCCCGTCGCGACGAATGGCAGCCCCGACAGTGAATATTACTCCCTCATCGAAAGAGAGTATCCCGCGCGGATGACAGTACCCATAACCCGATCCACGGGTGAATATGCCGGGAGCCGGTCAGTATCCAGCGTTCCGATCCACGAAGGGTTGATGGGCGATACAGAGAAACGCTACGGGGGTCGGTCAACTCGCCAGCTGCCATCCGTTCCGGTCGTAGCGGGTGGACCGCCCGGCCGTCGCGGACCTCGCGTCGGCGCCGGACCCGGAACTCGTCGTGCCGCTCCACACCGGCAGCTTCGCAGGCATCGATGCCGACGCCGCGGCGTTCGTCGAGGCCTGTGGGTCGCGGAGCGACACAGCGCGGCTACACGAGGAGGACGACCGCCACCGTCGCGACGACGAGCAGTGAAACGAACAGGAGGACCCGGAAGGCGAGCGCGACCCGGCCCTCGTCCCGTACCAGGCTCCGGTCGGCGTCGCCGGGCGCCAGCAACCGGCGGCGGAGGCCCGGGAGTGAGAACCGGTCCGCCGGACCGTCACCATCGTCGGGCTCGACGGCGGCCGACCCACAGCGACACGTCTCCGGGGGCCGGTCGTACGTCCGGTCGCAGTCCGTACACCGCCAGGTCACGATTCCGCTCGGGAGGGACCGGCCAAAAGCCCTCGGACGGCAGCCCCCGATGCGCCACGGGGCCACCGTGACCCTCCCGGGAGCGGAGCCGGCCGGGTGGCGACTCCGAACGGCTAGATGATGCCCATCTCCTCGAGCCGCTCCGGCAGGTAGGTCTCGGTCACGAAGTCAAGCCCGCGGGAGGCCAGCGCCTGCTGTTCGGCCTTCTTGTCGATGTCGAGCTGGAGTTCGATCTGGTCGGTCCAGAAGTCGTCCTGGAACCGCGGGTCCTCGAGTTCGCTCTCCAGGGCGTTGACGTCCGATTCGGCCAGCGGGTCAGTCGGGAGTTCGTACTCCACGATATCCTCCGGTCGGATGCCGACGAACTCCGCCTCCGGCGTCGCGAGGTGCTCCGAGAGGTGGGCGGACTTGATGGAGCCGTAGGCGACGGAGCCGTAGATGCGGTACGACCACGGGTCGCCGTCGGTGAACACCACGACGGGGAGGTCGAGTTCATCCCGCAGCCGCTTGGTGAGCCGGCGGGTCGCCCGCGCCGGCTGGCCCTTGAGGTGGACGACGACGACGTTGTACGCCTCGTCGAACCCGTTCTCGACGAGCCGGTCGCGCATGCCGCCGGTCTCCACACAGAGGACGAAGTCGGCGTCGTGCTCTAGGAACTCGATGGTGTCGGGGTTGTTCGGGATCTGGTAGCCGCCCTCCCCGACGTCCTCCTGGCAGTGGATCTCCCGCTCGCCCCGGCGGGTCTGCTCCCGCAGGAACAGCGGCCCCATCACGGTCGCGCCGGACTCCTCGGGCCGCATGTGGAAGTCCTCGCGGGTGACCTCCGAGACGATCTCGAGGTCCTCGATGAGCTGGTTGGACTGGTCCTGGGTCTCGAACTGGGCGTGCTCGACGTCCCAGGATTCCGACAGGTAGTACAGCTCCCGCAGCGTCGAGGACCGGTCCTGCTCGAGCTGTTCCGCGAGGAACTCGATGGTGTAGACCGCCTTGAGGAGCTTCTTGGCGCCGCGGACGCTGTTGGCCGACCGGGTGGAGTGTCGCTCGCCGTACACCCAGACCTGCTCGTCTTCGTCGAAGACGATGTTGCTCTTGGTCCGCGTCGGGATGTTCATCGACGGCACCGTGCCGTCGGCGAACTGGTCGTAGAACTGTGCCGCGAGGTCGACGAGCTTCTCGCGGGCCTCCTCGTCCGCCAGGTCAGGGTCGGTGTCTGTGTCGGTGCTCATGTCAGGCGTTGATCGTCAACTTCTCCGGTTCGATGCCCTCGACGGAGACGTCGAAGTCGGGGTCACCTTCGACGCTGTAGGAAAGCGTCGCGGACTCGCCCGGCTGGACCTCCGCGTCCCACTTGAGGAACCACTCGTCGTCCATCTCGACGACGGTGGCGTCGTCGACACCGCCAGGGTCGGCGGTCACGATCTCGGTCACCTCCCCCGCCACCATCGTATCGTCGAAGTTGTGGACGGTGAGCTCGACCGTCGAGCCGTTAACGCTCCGCTCGAGCAGGACGTTGTTCATGATGCGGGCCAACGAGTCCTCGACGTCCAGCGGCCCGTGGCCGGTCACCTCGGTCAGCTTCTCGGCCATCACCGGCAGGATCTCCGCGATGACGTTCTGCTTGCGGCGGCGTTTCTCCAGCGAGCGGCGCTTGTTCAGGTAGGACTTCAGCTCCCGGGCGGCCTCCCGCAGCGCGAGTTCGATCTCGTCTACGATACCCGGGATGTTCGCGACGGCGTCCTTCGACTCGCTGGTGAACGGGACGTTGGTCGAGGCGACGTGGACCATAAGGACGGCGGGCCCGTTCGGCATCCCCGTCCCGCCGGGCTGGTCCAGCCCGTAGTTCCGCCAGTTGATCTCCCTGAGGACGTCGACCGTCGCGCAGGCGCCGCGCTGGTAGACCAGCGGCACGCGGTTTGCGAACCGGAGCACCTCCACCTCTCCGTCCTCCTCGAGGTCGCCGCCGTAGGCGACGCCGGCCTCGACGACGAACGGGTCGCCGCCGTGGACCTCGGCGTCCCGGGTCGCCGCCGCGTAGAAGTCGGCGTCGTACTCCTTGCGGAGCCCGGCCTCGACCAGCTCCTCGTCGATCGGCGCCAGGCAGTCGGTCGGCGGCGACAGGATGTCGGTCTCCCGCATCGCCTCTAAGAGTTCGGCGGCCGCGTCCCGCTGGTCCGCGACGGTGCTCACCTTCGGAACGTCGTCGGGCACCGTCCGGGCCCGGTCCCAGAACGCCGCCGTGACGTTCTCGCGGGCGGTGTCGCCGAACGTCGCGTCGTCGTACTCCTCGGTGGCGTCGGCCGCACGGTCGACGAACCCGCGGAGTTCCTCGCGGGTCAGCCGGTTGCGCCGGTCGTCCTGGCCCGCGAACGTCTCGGCCAGCCGCCTCGCCAGTCCGTCGACGACGGCGTCGTCCTTCCGCGTCGTCGTCGCCCCGTCGACGACCGCATAGCAGTCCGAGGTGCGGTCCGCGGCGACCTCACTCCAGGCGGCCTCTGTGGCCTTCTCCCGGACGGTCGAGCCGAACGTCTGGTCGTACTCCGCCTCGACCCCGTCGGCGGCCTCCGCGACGACCTCGGCGACCGTCGAGTGGGCGACCCGGTCGTCCTCGCGCACCTCCTGGGTCACGCGCCGGGCGAACGCCGCCGTCGCCTCGGCGCGCTTGTTGGCGACGGCGCCGCGGACGGCCGGCTCGATCTCGGCGTCCTCGTGGCGCTCGGGCGGCCGCCAGGCCATCTCCCGGCCGAAGTGGCGGTCCCGGAGTTTGTCACACACCCCCTGGGCGGTCTTGGCGCCGACGCGGGTGAACTCCCCCTGGAGGAACCCGGAGATGGAGTACGAATCGGTTGCCTCCAGCATCTTCAGGAGCGTCCCGAGTTCCACGCCGTGGGGGTGGGGACGGATCTGCTCTGTCTCCGGCGGAAGGTCCTCGGTCGCCCGCTCGAACTTCTCGGAGTCGCCCGGCTCGTGGAACTCGATGCGGGCGTGGGGGTTGACGACCGCCGTGTACTGGATGTAGTCGTGAAGCTGTCGCCGCGCCCGCATGTTCGCCTCCATCTCAAGTTCGATGCGGGTGCCATGGGGCCGCTCCCAGCTCGCGGACTCGTGGACGTCTATCTCGGGCTCGTTCGAGTCCGTGTCGATCGTCAACTCGAAGTAGCGGGCGCCGTCGCCGTTCTCGGTCTTCGAGGTGATGCGGGCGGGCTTGCCGGAGGTCAGCTGGGCGTACAGCACCGCGGCGGAGATTCCGATCCCCTGCTGGCCGCGGGCCTGTTCACGAGCATGAAACCGCGAGCCGTACAGCAGTTTCCCGAACACCTTCGGCACCTCGTCTTTCGTGATCCCGGGTCCGTTGTCCTCTACCACCAACCGGTAGTAGTCGCCGCGGTCTTCGATCTCGACGTAGATGTCCGGGAGGAAGCCGGCCTCTTCCGTGGCGTCCAATGCGTTGTCCACCGCCTCCTTGACGGCGGTCACAAGCGCCTTCGCGTCGCTGTCGAAGCCGAGCATCTGCTTGTTCTTCTCGAAGAACTCGGCGATCGAGATGGAGCGTTGGCCCTCGGCGAGTTCCTCCGCGGTGGCCCCCGCGTCACTCCCCCCGCCGAGTTGCGACTGAAGCGAGGTCATTCGTCCCCCGATACCTCCCGGTAACGTAAAACCCCGTCGAGAGCAAAGTGGAAGTGGAACCGGCGGACTGCGGCGGCCCGATGACGCACGTCAGACAGCCGTTCATTGAGCATGAACCCCAGGGGTCGCATGTTCAAGACACCCGTCTTCCCCGCCCTCCACCCGTCGAGGATGGCTCTCGCGGGCGTTTGGCTATTCCTCTAACGGGCCACGCCAACGCGAGGTACCCGAATCACCAGTTCCTCCACGAACCTGGTGGTTCCCGGACGTTCCCACCACCGGGAAACCGCCATCGCGCGGGCGCGTCCACGTGCACACGTGCCCGCGCGTGCGTGGGTTTTATCCCGGTCGGTCCGCAAGGGTTGGTATATACCCCTATGTCTCAGGACAGTGATTACAGCGCCGGGCAGATACAGGTACTGGAGGGCCTCGAGGCCGTCCGGAAGCGCCCGGCGATGTACGTCGGCTCGACGGACGCACGCGGCCTCCACCATCTCGTCTACGAGGTCGTCGACAACTCCATCGACGAGGCGCTGGCCGGCCACTGCGACGCCATCGAGGTCGTCGTGGCCGAGGACGGCTCGGTCGTCGTCCGGGACGACGGCCGCGGCATCCCCGTCGACACCCACGAGGACCACGACCGCCCGGCCGTCGAGGTCATCATGACCGTCCTGCACGCCGGCGGGAAGTTCGACAGCAAGTCCTACCAGGTCTCCGGCGGCCTCCACGGCGTCGGCGTCTCCGTGGTGAACGCCCTCTCGGAGCGCCTCGAGGTCGAGATCCGGCGGGACGGCGCCGTCTGGCGGCACGCCTTCGACCAGGGGGCGCCCGACGGCGACCTCCAGCGCGTCCGCGAGTTGGCGGCCGACGAGGGGACCGGGACCGAGATCCGCTTTCGACCCGACACGGACATCTTCGAGACGGGCGAGTACAACTTCTCCACGCTGGAGTCGCGGCTCCGGGAACTGGCCTTCCTGAACCCCGGCGTCGAGATCACGCTCCGGGACGACCGGCCCGAGGAGCCGACGGTCTCGACCTTCGAGTACGAGGGCGGCATCAGGGAGTTCGTCGAGTACCTCAACGAGACCCGGGACGTCCTCCACCAGGACGTGGTCTACGTCGCCGACGAGGCCCAGGACGTCCAGGTCGAGATCGCGATCCAGGCGACCGCCGGCGTCCAGGGCTCCATCCACGCCTTCGCGAACAATATCAACACCCGCGAGGGCGGCACGCACCTCACCGGCTTCAAGACGGCGCTGACACGCGTCGTGAACGACTACGCGACCTCGAAGGGGCTCCTGTCGGACATCGAGGGCACGCTGCAGGGCGAGGACATCCGCGAGGGCCTCACGGCGGTCATCTCCATCAGGCACCCCGACCCCCAGTTCGAGGGCCAGACCAAGACGAAGCTCGGCAACAGCGAGGTCCGCGGCATCGTCGAGAGCGCGGTCCACGAGAAAGTCGGGACGCACCTGGAGGAACACCCCGACACCGCCGCGGCCATCGTCTCGAAGGCCGTCGAGGCCGCGAAGGCCCGGATGGCCGCCAAGAAGGCCGAGGAGCTGACCCGCCGGAAGTCCGCCCTCGAGTCGACGTCGTTGCCCGGCAAGCTCGCGGACTGCCAGAAGCGGGAACCCGCCGATGCGGAGCTGTTTGTGGTGGAGGGCGACAGCGCCGGGGGCTCGGCAAAGCAGGGCCGCAACCCGGAGTTCCAGGCGATCCTCCCGATCCGGGGGAAGATCCTGAACGTCGAGAAACACCGGCTCGACCGCGTCCTCGAGAACGACGAGATCCGGAACCTCATCACCGCCATCGGCACCGGCATCGGCGAGGAGTTCGACATCGAGGCGGCGCGGTACGAGAAGGTCATCCTGATGAGCGTCGACGGCGAGGAACACGGCTTCGTCCGGGACGGTGACGGTAATACGCGGTTCGTGGAGATCGGACCGTTCGTCGACGGTGTCATCGAGGCCGGCGGGGACGGCTACGACAAGTACGATGTGCTCTGCTTCGGGCGGGACG